>NZ_JALJRR010000022.1:0-102438 GCF_024519615.1 Pseudomonas sp. Pse79 | reverse complement strand
GCTCAGGTGTTCGTGGCCTTCAAAGGCCAACACGTCGAGACGGGCTTCGATGTTGTGCACACTCAGGGTGTGCCGGCCATGATCGAAAAGAACCCTCGGCAGTACGCTGGAAGTCATTCCCTTTACTCCTGGACGCGAAAGCCCAGAGAGTAAAGATTTGTTATCGGTGATTAATGTCGGAAGATTCGACTTTACAAGAGCGACACTTCCCGATCTGGTTTTAGAGCCTAAAAACTATCGATATGTCGATAATCCAAATACAGATGCTGAGCCAGTTCTCGCGCCCTCCCCAACCGAATCGGCCCGCGCTCGATGTCGACCAGCAACCCCGGGCACTCCAGCGATGGCAACGCGGCAATCTCCTTGAGTCGCCCGTCAGTCAGCACCAGCAACCGCTGCTGTTCGGTGGGGAAACGCGTTCTGCGTGCCACCAGCCATTGCGCCGCCTCGCCCAGCGCGGCCAACAGCGGCGTACCGCCACCCGCGCCGAGCTGATCGAGCCAGCCAGCCAGGCTTTTCGCGGCTTTCAGGCCCTGCACCTGCCACTTCGGCGACTGCCCGCTCGCCGTCAGCAATGCCATGCGCGCCCGCTGGCGGTAGGCGTCATCCAACAGTTGCGCCAATAACCCTTTGGCATCGGTCAATGCACGATGCCGCCGCGTCGACGCCGACGCGTCGACAATCACCAACCATAACTCCTGGGCCGAGCGGCTGCGCAGGTGGAAACGCAGGTCCTCACGAGACTGCGGCCGCCCGCCGAGCAAGGTGCCCGGCCAATTGATCGAGCCCTGCTGCGCGCCGCGCGACTTGCCGTGCCTGCCTTTATCCAGTCGCCCCGCCTTGGGCCGGGCATCCGCCCCCGCGTCACGTCGGGGGCGGATGCCTAAGGCTTTTTTGGCCAGGCGGGCACGTCTCGGCGAGCGCCCGTGGGCAAGGCCGGTGCGGGCATATCGCCCCACTGGCCTTGGCCGGGTGAAGTGTCGGACGCTTGAGGCGCCTGGCCCTCACGGTTGGGCGGGCTGGGCGGCGGGGACTGCGCCTGGCGACGATGGCGCAAGGCAAACTCGGCCACGGCTTCAATATCTTCCTCGGCGATGGCGGTCGCGCCGCGCCAGGCTGCATGCGCTCTTGCGCCACGCAACCAGACAAGGTCGGCGCGCAAACCATCCACGCCCGCGGCAAAGCAGCGTTGGGTGATCTGTGCCAGCGCCTCGTCATCCAATGCAATGGCCTCGAGACAGGCGCGCGCCCGGGTGCAACGCTCGCGCAGGGCGGCCTGCGATTCGGCCCACAACGCGCAGAAGGCCACGGGGTCGCTGTCGAAGTCGAGGCGCCGGCGGATGATCTGCCCACGCTCGGTCGGCACGGTTTGCCCGCTCAAGGCCACATTGAAGCCGAAGCGGTCGAGCAACTGCGGACGCAACTCACCCTCCTCCGGGTTCATCGTGCCGATCAGCACAAATCGCGCCGCATGCCGGTGGGAGATGCCGTCGCGCTCGATCAGGTTGGTGCCGCTGGCGGCCACGTCCAGCAGCAGGTCCACCAAATGATCGGGCAGCAAGTTGACCTCGTCGACATACAACACCCCACCATCCGCCTTGGCCAGCACGCCGGGTGAAAACTGCGCGCGGCCTTCGCCCAATGCCGCATCCAGGTCCAGGGTGCCGACCAGGCGCTCTTCGGTGGCGCCCAACGGCAAGGTGACGAATTGACCGCTGGCTAACAGGTCCGCCAAGCCACGTGCCAGGGTGGACTTGGCCATGCCGCGCGGGCCTTCGATCAGCACGCCGCCGATCTTCGGGTCGATGGCGGTCAGGCACAGCGCGAGTTTCAGGTCGTCGGCACCGACCACGGCCGACAGCGGGAAATGGGGAATATCAGTCATCAGCTGTCTTCTTCTATATCCAGCAACAGGTTTTCCAACGCCTCGCGATACGCCCCCGGCGCTTGCCACATGCCACGCTGCTGGGCTTCGAGCAGGCGCTCGGTCATGTCCCGCAGGGCATCAGGGTTGTGCTGTTGCACAAAGGCGCGGGTGTCGGGGTCGAGTAGGTAGGCGTCGGCGAGCAAGGCGTATTGGTGATCGTCGATCAGCGCGGTGGTGGCGTCGAAGGCGAACAGATTGTCCACGGTTGCCGCCATCTCGAACGCACCTTTATAGCCATGACGCTTCACGCCTTCGATCCACTTGGGGTTGGCGGCGCGGGCACGGATCACCCGGTTCAGCTCTTCCTTCAAGGTGCGGATCTTCGGCACGTCCGGCTGGCTGTGGTCGCCATGGTAGCTGGCGGTCTTGTCGCCGCTCAGGGTTTCCACAGCGGCGAGCATGCCGCCCTGGAATTGGTAGTAATCGTTGGAATCGAGCAGGTCGTGCTCGCGATTGTCCTGGTTTTGCAGCACCGCCTGCACCTGGCTCAGGCGTTGGGCGAATTGCCCGCGGGCGGCGGTGCCCTCGTCGGCGCCACCATAGGCGTAGCCACCCCAATTCAGGTAGACCTCGGCCAAGTCCTCGCGGCTTTGCCACAAGCGACCGTCGATCGCGCCCTGCACGCCCGCGCCATAGGCACCCGGCTTGGCCCCGAAAATACGCCAGCCCGCCTGTTTCGCCGCCGCGGCCTCGTCCAGGCCGGACTCAAGCAACGCCTGGCGCTCGCAACGGACCTTGGCGGCCAGCGGATTCATATCGTCAGGCTCGTCCAGCGCCGCCACCGCCTGTACCGCCGCATCGAACAGGCGGATCAGGTTGGCGAAGGCATCCCGGAAGAACCCGGACACGCGCAAAGTCACGTCGACACGCGGGCGGTCCAGCAGGCTGATCGGCAGGATTTCGAAGTCGTCCACCCGCTGGCTGCCCGTGGCCCACACCGGGCGTACCCCCATCAGGGCCATGGCCTGGGCGATATCGTCGCCGCCGGTACGCATGGTCGCGGTGCCCCACACCGACAGGCCGAGCTGGCGCAGGTGGTCGCCGTGGTCTTGCAGGTGCCGCTCGAGAATCAGGTTGGCCGACTGGAAACCGATGCGCCAGGCGGTGGTGGTCGGCAGGTTGCGCACGTCGACGCTGAAAAAATTGCGCCCGGTGGGCAGCACATCCAGACGCCCCCGGCTCGGCGCGCCGCTTGGGCCCGCCGGCACGAAGCGGCCGCCCAGGGCATCGAGCAGGCCGCGCATTTCCGCCGGGCCGCACCCATCCAGGCGTGGCGCCACGACACTGCGCAGGCTTTCGATGACGGATTTGACGTCCTCCCAACCGGGCTCTTCCAGCTGTTCCAGCGGCCCCGCCAGCGCCTGCTCGATCAACCGTGCAGCGTACAGTTCCAGGCGCTCGCGGGTATCACCAGCGGTGCGCCATCGCTGTGGATCGATCCTTTGCAAAACCTCCGGGCGGCGTCCGGTCCAGGGTTCGGCCAGGGCGCAGTCCAGCGGGTCGAAACCCAGCTCGAAGGCCTTGGCCAACACCCGTAACAGGCTCGATTGCGCGCCTCGGCCGTCGCCACGCGGGATACGCAGCAACGCGAGCAAGGTGTCGATACGCAAGCGGCCCTGGGGCGACTCGCCGAAGATATGCAGGCCGTCGCGGATCTGCGATTCCTTCAGGTCACACAGGTAGGTATCCAGGCGCGGCAGCCAGATCGCCGCGTCGGCCTCGCTGTCCAGCTCAAGCTCCTGGTCGATACGGGTTTCGCGCACCAGCTTGAGGATGTCCTTTTGCAGCTCGCGGGCGCGGCGCGGGTCGAGCAATTGCGCTTCGTAGTATTCGTCCGCCAACAGCTCCAGGTCGCGCAGCGGCCCGTAGGTTTCGGCACGGGTCAGCGGCGGCATCAAGTGATCGATGATCACCGCCTGGGTGCGCCGCTTGGCCTGGGCGCCCTCACCTGGGTCGTTGACGATAAACGGATAGATATTCGGCAGCGGCCCGAGCAGCGCGTCGGGCCAGCAATTTTCCGACAGCCCGACGCCCTTGCCCGGCAGCCATTCCAGGTTGCCGTGCTTGCCGACGTGGATCACGCCGTGAGCGCCGTAGGTGTGGCGCAACCAGAAATAGAACGCCAGGTAAGCGTGAGGCGGCACCAGGTCCGGGTCGTGGTACACCGCGCTGGCGTCCACCTGATAACCGCGGGCCGGCTGGATGCCGATAAACGTCAAGCCCAGGCGCAGGCCGGCGATCATCAGGCGGCCGTCGCGGCACATCGGGTCGTTGTACGGCGTGCCCCAGCGTTCCAGCACTGCCTGGCGGTTGGCTTCGGGCAGGCGCTTGAACATCGCCTCGTAGTCGTCCAGGCCCAGGCTTTGGTGGCACGGGCGCAGGTCGAGGTTGTCCAGGTCGTTGGTGACGCCACCGAGCAGTTCGTGGATCAGCGCGGTGCCGCTTTCCGGCAGGATTTCGGGCAGCGGATAACCCTCGGCCTGCAAGGCCCGCAGGATATTCAGCGCCGCCGCTGGCGTGTCCAGGCCGACGCCGTTGCCGATGCGGCCGTCGCGCGTCGGGTAATTGGCCAGGATCAGGGCGATGCGCTTGTCGGCATTCGGCACCCGCGCCAGTTCAACCCAACGGCGCGCCAGTTCAGCGACAAAGTCCATGCGTTCCGGCGCTGCGCGGTAGCACACCACGTCCGACTGGCTGCGCTCACTGCGCCAGGCCAGGTCCTTGAAGCTGATCGGTCGGCTGATGATGCGCCCGTCCAGTTCCGGCAAGGCGATGTGCATCGCCAGGTCGCGCGGGCCGAGGCCTTGTTCGCTGGCCTGCCAGGCGGGTTGGTTGTCCTGGGCGCAAATCGCCTGGATCACCGGGATATTGCGGCGAAACGGGCGCAAATGCGGCGCTTCGGGGCTGGACTGGGCAAAGCCGGTGGTGTTGAGAATCACCGCCGCCCCGACCTCATCCAGCCAGTCCTCGACCACCGTCAGGCAGCCGGGCTCCTTCAGACTGGCCACTGCCATCGGCAACGGATTCAGGCCCGCCGCCTGCAGACGCTGGCAGAACACATCGATAAAACCGGTATTGGCCGCTTGCAGATGGGAGCGGTAGAACAGCACCGCCGCCACCGGGCACTCAGGATTCCAATCCAACTGCCAGTCGTTGAGGCACGCATGGGCCTTACGCGGGTGATAAATCGCGCTGCGCGCCAGGGTTTGCGGCTCGGCCCAGGCATAGTCGCGGCCCAGGTAGGCGCTGGCCAGGCAGCGATAAAAATCCAGCGCATTACCCAGGCCGCCCTGGCGCAGGAACTGCCACAGGCGGTCACGCGCTGCGGCATCCACGGTGCTGAGGCCGCTGAGTTCCGGGTCGGGGCGGTCATCCCCCGGCACCAGGATCAGCGTGACCCCGCGCTCGGCCAACGCCACCAGACGCTCGACGCCGTAACGCCAATAGCCGATGCCGCCGTGCAGGGAAATCAGGATGACCTTGGCGTGGCGCAGCACTTCATCGACGTACAGGTCCACCGATGCATGGTTCTGCACCTGCATCGGGTTGGCCAGGCGCAGGCTCGGGTAATCCTCGGGCAACTGCTGGGCCGCTTCGGCCAGCAGCGCCAGGCTGGAGTCGCCGCTGCACAGGATCACCAGCTCGGCGGGGGTTTGCCCAAGGTCGGCAATGTTGTCGTCCGCGACGAAACCGCCGGGCTGGGTCCTGAGCAGGTGCATGGGTTAAACGCTGAGGGCGGCGCGCAATTGCGCTTCGAGGCCCGCCGCGTCGAGGTCCTGGCCGATCAGCACCAGGCGCGTGATGCGCGCTTCGTCGGCGCTCCAGGCGCGGTCGAAGTGTTTGTCGAAGCGCGTGCCCACACCCTGGATCAGCAGGCGCATCGGCTTGTTCGGGATCGCCGCGAAGCCTTTGACGCGCAGGATGCCGTGCTGCACCACCAATTGGCTCAGGGCGTCGAGCAGCAGGGCTTCGTCGGACTGGGGCAAGTCGATGGAAATGGAGTCGAACGCATCGTGATCATGATCATGATCGTCTTCACCTTCGTGATGATGATCGTGATGGCTATGGCGACCGTCGATGTGCTCTTCGGAGCCGGCGCCCAGGCCGATCAGCACGTCCAGCGGTACCCGACCGCTGCTGGCTTCGATGATCTTCACCGCCGGCGGCAACTCTTCGGCGACTTCCAGGCGCACGCGGGCCAGGTCGTCGGGGCTGATCAGGTCGCACTTGTTGAGGATCACCAGGTCGGCGCTGGCCAGTTGGTCGGCGAACAGTTCATGCAGCGGTGATTCGTGGTCCAGGTTCGGGTCGAGTTTGCGCTGGGCGTCGACCTGATCCGGGAAGGCGGCGAAGGTACCGGCCGCCACGGCGGGGCTGTCGACCACGGTGATCACCGCATCGACCGTGCAGGCATTGCGGATTTCCGGCCACTGGAACGCCTGGACCAAGGGTTTTGGCAGGGCCAGGCCGGAGGTTTCGATGAGGATATGGTCAAGGTCGCCGCGACGGGCAACCAGTTCGCGCATCACCGGGAAGAACTCTTCCTGTACGGTGCAGCACAGGCAGCCGTTGGCCAGTTCATACACGCGGCCGTTGGCTTCTTCCTCGGTGCAGCCGATGGAGCACTGCTTGAGGATTTCACCGTCGATGCCCAGCTCGCCGAACTCGTTGACGATCACCGCGATGCGACGGCCCTGGGCGTTATCGAGCATATGGCGCAGCAAGGTGGTTTTGCCCGAGCCGAGAAAGCCGGTAACGATGGTGACGGGGAGTTTGGCCAGTGTTTTCATCGGATGCCCTTGGGGGCGGGCATACGGGACGATAGGCCCTGCGCGACGCGCAGCAGCAGATTTCGTCACCGGATCACCCCGCCCGGTTGAATTGAAAAATCGGTTGCGAGGCAGGTCTCCTGGCTTGGGGCTTGCGGGTCTTGCGACCGGCGCTGGCTGCGCCTTCCCGCCTTGATGGCAGTGGCGTGGCAGTCAGATAAACCCTTCACAGTTGCGGGGGCAGCCGCGGCTTGAACCGCGTTCCCTTCTTAGCTCCGGCCTGGGCCGAAGAACCTCGAGGGTGCAAGGCTACAGGGGCTCAGTCAATTTGACTACCGTCGCCCTGCATGCTTTCCTACACACCTTGTTTCGGGTGCCCTTCACAGGGTGAAACGGGAAACCGGTGCGTCATAGCGATATGACCAGTCCGGTGCTGCCCCCGCAACGGTAAGCGAGCGAAGCGTCACGGCCACTGTGCTTTGTGCATGGGAAGGCGATGCTTTCAGGACTCAGTTCAAGAGCCCCCTCGCAAGCCCGGAGACCGGCCCGAAAAAAATCATCTAACAAACCCGCGGTGGGCGGGCGCTGTTTGAACCCTGCGTGCCTGGCTCGCGGGTTTTGCATGCGCTCGTGTCACCCTGAACCCCTGAAGGGACGCGCCATGTCGATCATCAGCAGCACCTCGCCTAGCACCAGCAGCACCGCCACCCTGAGCCAACGCCTGGGTGCCGCCATCGGCGCGTCGATCCTCGGCGCGTGCCTGGTGTATTTCGCCGGGTTCTCGCATATCGAAGCGGTACACAACGCCGCCCACGATACCCGCCACAGCGCCGCGTTCCCGTGCCATTGAGACCTGCCGACATGATCAAGCGTATTGCGCAAACCGCAGGTTTCAGTGGGCTGCTGGCCGCCCTGTTGTTGACCTTGCTGCAAAGTTTCTGGGTCGCCCCGCTGATCATGCAGGCGGAAACCTTTGAAAAAGCCCCAGCCGCGACACAAGTGGCACACGAGCACGCCGCTGGCACCGCTGCACACACCCATGACGCCGAAGCCTGGGAGCCAGAAGACGGCTGGCAGCGCGTGCTGTCGACCACCGGCGGCAATCTGGTGGTGGCGGTCGGTTTCGCCTTGATGCTCGCCGGGCTCTACACCCTGCGCGCGCCGACTCGCACGGCTCAAGGCCTGCTGTGGGGCCTGGCCGGTTACGCAACCTTCGTGCTGGCGCCAACCCTGGGCCTGCCGCCGGAATTGCCGGGCACTGCCGCCGCCGACCTGGCACAACGGCAGATCTGGTGGATCGGCACGGCGGCCTCAACCGCGGCCGGTATCGCGCTGCTGGTATTCGGTGGCAACTGGCTGCTCAAAGCGCTGGGCGCGGCAATCCTCGTGGTGCCTCATGTGATTGGCGCTCCGCAACCTGAAGTGCATTCGATGCTGGCCCCTGAGGCTCTGGAAGCGCAGTTCAAAATCGCCTCGCAACTGACCAACGTCGCGTTCTGGCTGGCGTTGGGGCTGATCAGCGCCTGGTTGTTTCGCCGCAACCGCGACGATCGATACATCGCATGAACCTCGTGGTCGGCCTGGGCTGCCAGCGCGGCTGCGAGTTTCAAGCCCTGCTGGACCTGCTGGACGCCGCCCTCGCCGAGGGCGGTATCGAGCGCCATCGCATCACCGCCCTGGCCAGTCTTGATCGCAAGCAGGATGAACCGGGCTTGCTGGCCCTGGCCCAATGGCTGAACCTGCCGCTGCACTGCTTCAGCGCGGCGCACCTGGCGATGTATGACGACCGTCTGAGCCACAGGTCTGCCGTCGCCTTTGCCCATACCGGTTGTTACGGCATCGCCGAAAGCGCCGCCCTGGCCCTGGCCGAACAACTCGGCGACGCCCCTGCGCGCCTGTTGGTCCCGCGCAAAAAATCCGCCCGGGCCACCTTGGCATTGGCCTGCGTCGACTGAAACCGCGATAATCGCCGCTTCCGATCATGAGCGTTCCTCATGCTCGCGCGTTTTTTCACAGGATTTGTCCATGACCGTCTACTTCATCGGCGCCGGCCCCGGCGACCCGGAATTGATCACCGTCAAAGGCCAGCGGCTGATCCGCAGTTGCCCGGTGATCATCTATGCAGGGTCGCTGGTGCCGGCGGCGGTACTGGAGGGGCATCAGGCCGAACAAGTGGTCAACAGCGCCGAACTGCACCTGGAACAGATCATCGAGCTGATCAAGGCCGCCGATGCCAAGGGCCATGATGTGGCGCGGGTCCACTCCGGCGATCCAAGCCTGTACGGCGCAATTGGCGAACAGATCCGCCTGTTGCGCGAGCTGGGCATTGCGTTCCAGATCATTCCCGGCGTCACCGCCGTGGCCGCCTGCGCGGCGCTGCTGGAGACTGAACTGACCCTGCCGGACATCGCCCAGAGCGTGATCCTCACCCGCTACGCCGATAAAACCCGCATGCCCGCCGGTGAAGACTTCGACAGCCTGGCCCGCCACGGCACGACCATGGCGATTCATCTGGGGGTCAATCACCTGGAGAAGATCGTCGCCGAACTGCTGCCGCACTATGGCGCGGATTGCCCGATTGCCGTGGTACACCGCGCGACCTGGCCGGATCAGGATTGGGCTGTCGGCACCTTGGCGGACATTGCCGAAAAAGTCGCGACCAAGGGCTTCAGGCGCACGGCGCTGATTGTGGTGGGTCGGGTGCTGGCCAGTGACAGTTTCAGCGCGTCGTCGCTGTATCGGGCCGGGCATGCACACCTGTACCGCCCCTAATCAAAAACATCAAAAAACAAACATAAAACACTGATTTAACTAAACAAACACAAAATAAAATGTGGGAGGGAGCTTGCTCCCGATAGCGGCGGGTCAGTCGACTTATCAATCGACAGATACACCGCTATCGGGAGCAAGCTCCCTCCCACACTTAATTTTCAGCGTTAGGTAGGTCGCGTAAGCAGCTGAATTTTAAGCATAAAAAAACGGCGCTCACGGGGCGCCGTTTTTTTGCTCGCAGCGAACACCTGACTCAGTAGTAGGCGTTTTCTTTCTGCGTATGGTCAGTCACATCGCGGACGCCCTTGAGCTCCGGAATGCGCTCCAGCAAGGTACGCTCGATGCCTTCACGCAGGGTCACATCCGCCTGGCCGCAGCCCTGGCAGCCGCCGCCGAACTTCAATACAGCGATACCGTCATCCACCACGTCGATCAAGCTGACCTGCCCACCGTGGCTGGCCAGCCCAGGGTTGATCTCGGTTTGCAGGTAGTAATTGATGCGCTCGTTGACCGGGCTGTCGGCATTGACGTTCGGCACCTTGGCGTTCGGCGCCTTGATTGTCAATTGGCCGCCCATGCGGTCAGTGGCGTAGTCGACCACCGCGTCGTCGAGGAACGCTTCGCTGAAGGCATCGATATACGCGGTGAAGCTTTTCAGCCCCAGCGCGGTGTCTTCCGGCTTCTCTTCGCCCGGCTTGCAGTAGGCGATGCACGTCTCGGCGTACTGGGTGCCAGGCTGGGTGATAAAGACGCGGATGCCGATACCCGGGGTGTTCTGCTTGGACAGCAGGTCAGCCAGGTAATCGTGGGCGGCGTCGGTAATGGTTATGGCAGTCATGGAAACTCCTCACAGGCTTGCTGGCAGTTTACGCCAAAATATTACGCAGATACAAAGCCCCAGTAATTTTGTCGGAAAAGCCTCACCATCGCCGTCAGAGGTTTTCATAGCGGTTCATATCCAGCACACCCTCTTCCAACGGCGTGGTTTCGCGGATGTAGGTCGACAGATCGTGGAAGTACTCCCAGAACTGCGGATGACTGCGACGCACACCCCAACGATCGACGATCTTCTCGAAGTGCTGGGCGTCGCGGGCACTTTCCATGGCCGCGACGAACGCCGGCACTTGCTCGGCCGGGATATTGAACATGAAGTTCGGATAACTGCTCAGCACGCCGGGGTAGACCGTCAACGTGTCCAGGCCCGGTTGATAGCGAGAAGCCTCACCCAGCATGAACGCGACATTACTGTGGGCACGGTTGCGCAGCAGGCTGTAGACCTCGCGATGACCGGTGCGGGTTTCGATGCGCAGCATGGTCGCTTCCGGCAATTGGTCGATGACCTTGAGCCCCGCCGCCGGGCGTGACGTCAGGCGACTCAGGGCCTGCTCGGCATCGCGCAGCACCGGTTCGAGGCCCGGCCGCGAGCAGTAGGCGCCGACACAGCGATTGATCGGGTCCGGGCTGGCATTGAGGTCGCCATAACGCGCCAGCAACTGGTTGACGAAATCGCGTTTCGGGTCTTTTTCATTCAGTTTCAGGCCGGTGGGTTTATCGTCGTCGATCGACTCATAGTCCATCCACAACTTGACCTTGCCGCCGTTCTGATACCAATCGTCGAGGAAATCGTCCCGCGAATTGGCCGGCATCAGGCGCAGGAAGTTCTGTTCGGCGCCATTGCGGATCAGGTCGAAGTACAAGCGGGTCTGGGCCTGATGGGAGACGTTGCCGAACACGTCGAAGTTGACCACCAATTGGTAGTAGGTGCGCTCCAGCAACGGATAATCGAACAACCACATCGTCTGCGGGACTTCACCGATCAGGCCTTTATTGACCGACGCGCTGTCGAAGTGACGGAAGATGCTCAACAACGCATTGTCGTTGCCGGCCCACAGCGTCGACCAACCGGGCGCCGGCAACTCGCCATAACGGTAGCGACGCAGCGCTTCGTACTCGTTGCGCTTGTCACGGTACTTGAGCCACAGGCTGAGCACGCTGCCCACGTCGTCGTTCTGCCCGGGCATTGCCAGCAACGGCGTGGCACGGCCGCGATAGAGCGGATCGGTGATGTACAGGTCGTGTTCGGGGGCCTGGAACAGCGCCCAGAAGTTGTCGCGGATCACGTCCGTGGCGATCTGGCCCCGGCACACCGGGCCGCGGATGAAGGTGCGGACAAAGTACTCGGCATTATCGAGCATGAACTGGTAGCGCGCCTGGGCCGGAATCGCCTCGAACGTCTCGAACGGGTTGGCACGACGGCCCGGACCGTAGCCTGGCAAGGCGCTGACCTGCCAGTCGCCGCTGTAGAACAAGGCTTTGACCCGTTCCATTTTCGCCGCGCTGAGCGGGTACGTGATGTGGGTCTTATGGACGATCACCCCTTGTATCGGCCACAGCCGGTAGTAGATCCGGGTACCGGGATCGTCGTTGGGGCGACGGGTATTGATCAGGTCGATCGGCTGCCCGCTGGGGGTGCGCGAGCGGACCCACTGGAAGAAATGCCCCGGCTCACCGCCTTCGAAATACAGATGTGCGATAAACAGGTGTTCAAACAGCCAGCGGGCGACCAGGCTTTCGCGGGCGCCGGGGGCGTTGAGCAGGTTTTCCCACTGCAGCACCTGTGCGGCTTCCTGGGCACTTGGCGCCACGCCCTGCTGGTCAATCGGCGCACCTGAGGCCAGCCAGCGTCGCAGGGTCTGGTACTGCTGGTCGCTCAAGCCGGTCACGGCCAGCGGCATGCCTTCATTGGGGTGCACGTCGGCGTAAGTGTCGAACTCCTCTGGCAGCGGGCACATGTTCTCGCGGTTCAGGCCCAGCACGATGTCCTCCGGCAGCTTGCCGTTGGGCTGCAACGGCGCGCGGCTGTGGCCCAGTTCGAGCATGCGCGCCATCAACGCAGCCTGGCTGCCTTGGGCGTCGAGCACGGAAGTGAAGCCTTCGTGCCGCCAGGCAGCCTTGCCGAACGCGTCGTAGAACAGACGCGTCGGCTTGGTCGCCTGACTGCGATCACCATCGTAGACCAGCACCTTGGTCGCCCCCCGCGCCGCGCCCTCGCCACTGCCCAGGTTCAACTGGCAGGCCGAGTCGTAGCAGGCATGGCACGCCACGCACTTCTCAGTGAAGATCGGTTGGATATCACGGGTGTAGGAAAGCGCCGGAGCGGGATCTTGGGCCTGTGTAGTGCTGCCAATCAGCAACAGAACGAAGCTGATGATGATGCGATACGGCATGAGCCTGGTCCCGATATGAAGCCAAAATTGAAAATCCCGCGGATTCTACCGATCTAACACGCGCACCAACATGAACGATATTCATGCAAAACCTGCACATGCTCCAAATCCACACAGGTTTGCTATGATCCACGCCCTCCGTAATGCCTGAACAGAGTAGTCCCATGTCCGATCGTAGCGCTCGTCTGCAAGCCCTTCACCAAGCCCTCAAGGAACGCATCCTGATCCTCGACGGCGGCATGGGCACGATGATCCAGAGCTATAAGCTGGAAGAACAGGACTACCGCGGCAAACGGTTTGCCGACTGGCCGAGCGACGTCAAGGGTAACAACGACCTGTTGCTGCTCAGCCGTCCGGACGTCATCGCCTCCATCGAGAAGGCGTACCTGGATGCCGGCGCCGACATCCTCGAAACCAACACCTTCAACGCCACCCAAGTGTCCCAGGCCGATTACGGCATGGAGTCGCTCGCCTACGAGTTGAATGTAGAAGGTGCCCGCGTCGCGCGCAAGGTGGCCGACGCCAAGACCCTGGAGACGCCGGACAAGCCACGCTTCGTCGCCGGCGTGCTCGGCCCGACCAGCCGTACCTGCTCGCTGTCGCCGGATGTGAACAACCCCGGCTACCGCAACGTGACCTTCGATGAACTGGTGGAGAACTACACCGAGGCCACCAAGGGCCTGATCGAAGGCGGCGCAGACCTGATCCTCATCGAAACCATTTTCGACACCCTCAACGCCAAGGCCGCGATCTTTGCCGTGCAGGGTGTATTCGAAGAGCTGGGCTTCGAATTGCCGATCATGATCTCCGGCACCATCACCGACGCCTCCGGCCGTACCCTGTCGGGCCAGACCACCGAAGCGTTCTGGAACTCGGTCAGCCACGCCAAGCCGATTTCCGTGGGCCTCAACTGCGCCCTGGGCGCCAGCGAGTTGCGTCCGTACCTCGAAGAGCTGTCGAACAAGGCCAACACTTATGTGTCCGCGCACCCTAACGCCGGCCTGCCCAACGAATTCGGCGAATACGACGAATTGCCGGCGCAAACCGCCAAAGTCATCGAGGAATTCGCCCAGAGCGGCTTCCTGAACATCGTCGGTGGCTGCTGCGGCACCACGCCGGGGCATATCGAAGCCATCGCCAAGGCCGTGGCCGGTTACGCGCCGCGCCAGATCCCGGACATTCCCAAGGCCTGCCGCCTGTCGGGCCTGGAGCCGTTCACCATTGATCGCCAGTCGTTGTTCGTCAACGTCGGCGAACGTACCAACATCACCGGCTCCGCCCGTTTCGCCCGGCTGATCCGCGAAGACAACTACACCGAAGCCCTCGAAGTCGCCCTGCAGCAGGTGGAAGCCGGCGCCCAGGTGATCGACATCAACATGGACGAAGGCATGCTCGATTCGAAGAAGGCCATGGTGACCTTCCTCAATCTGATTGCCGGCGAGCCGGACATCTCCCGCGTGCCGATCATGATCGACTCCTCCAAGTGGGAAGTGATCGAAGCCGGCCTCAAGTGCATCCAGGGCAAGGGCATCGTCAACTCCATCAGCATGAAGGAAGGCGTCGAGCAGTTCATCCATCACGCCAAGCTGTGCAAACGCTACGGTGCCGCCGTGGTGGTGATGGCCTTCGACGAAGCCGGCCAGGCCGACACCGAAGCGCGCAAGAAAGAGATCTGCAAACGCTCCTACGACATCCTGGTCAATGAAGTCGGCTTCCCGCCGGAAGACATCATCTTCGACCCGAACATCTTCGCGGTCGCCACCGGTATCGAAGAGCACAACAACTACGCCGTCGACTTCATCAACGCCTGCGCCTACATCCGCGACGAGCTGCCGTATGCGCTGACGTCCGGCGGCGTGTCCAACGTGTCGTTCTCGTTCCGCGGCAACAACCCGGTGCGCGAGGCGATCCACTCGGTGTTCCTGCTGTACGCGATCCGCAACGGCCTGACCATGGGCATCGTCAACGCCGGCCAGCTGGAGATCTACGACCAGATCCCCGCCGAACTGCGCGACGCGGTGGAAGACGTGGTGCTCAACCGCACCCCGGACGGCACCGATGCCCTGCTCGCCATCGCCGACAAGTACAAGGGCGACGGCAGCGTCAAGGAAGCCGAAACCGAGGAATGGCGCGGCTGGCCGGTCAACAAGCGCCTGGAACACGCGCTGGTCAAGGGCATCACCACGCACATCGTCGAAGACACCGAAGAGTCCCGGCAGTCGTTCGCGCGCCCGATCGAAGTGATCGAAGGCCCGCTGATGTCCGGCATGAACATCGTCGGCGACCTGTTTGGCGCGGGCAAAATGTTCCTGCCACAGGTGGTGAAATCGGCGCGGGTGATGAAACAAGCCGTGGCCCACTTGATCCCGTTCATCGAACTGGAAAAAGGCGACAAGCCGGAAGCCAAGGGCAAGATCCTCATGGCCACGGTGAAGGGCGACGTGCATGACATCGGCAAGAACATCGTCGGCGTGGTGCTGGGGTGCAACGGCTATGACATCGTCGATCTGGGCGTGATGGTGCCGGCGGAGAAGATCCTGCAGGTGGCCAAGGAACAGAAGTGCGACATCATCGGGCTGTCCGGCCTGATCACCCCGTCCCTCGATGAGATGGTCCACGTCGCCCGCGAAATGCAGCGCCAGGACTTCCACCTGCCGCTGATGATCGGTGGCGCCACCACCTCCAAGGCGCACACGGCGGTGAAGATCGAACCCAAGTACAGCAATGATGCAGTGATCTACGTGACCGACGCCTCGCGCGCGGTGGGCGTGGCCACGCAGTTGCTGTCCAAGGAATTGAAGGCCGGTTTCGTCGAGAAGACCCGCCTGGAATACATCGAAGTGCGCGAGCGCACCTCGAACCGCAGCGCGCGCACCGAACGCCTGAGCTACCCGGCGGCGATCGCCAAGAAGCCGCAGTTCGACTGGAGCACTTACACGCCGGTCACGCCGACCTTTACCGGCGCCAAGGTGCTGGACAACATCGACCTCAAGGTGCTCGCCGAATACATCGACTGGACTCCGTTCTTCATCTCCTGGGACCTGGCCGGCAAGTTCCCGCGCATCCTCACCGATGAAGTGGTGGGTGAAGCCGCCACGGCGCTGTATGCCGACGCCCAGGAAATGCTCGCCAAGCTGATCGACGAGAAGCTGATCAGCGCTCGCGCGGTGTTTGGCTTCTGGCCGGCCAACCAGGTGAACGATGACGACCTGGAAGTCTACGGCGACGACGGCCAGCCCCTGGCAACGCTGCACCACCTGCGCCAGCAGATCATCAAGACCGACGGCAAGCCGAACTTCTCCCTGGCCGACTTCGTCGCACCCAAAGACAGCGGCATCACCGACTACGTGGGAGGGTTTATCACCACCGCGGGCATCGGCGCCGAGGAAGTGGCCAAGGCTTACCAGGACGCGGGCGACGACTACAACTCGATCATGGTCAAGGCCCTGGCCGACCGCCTGGCCGAAGCCTGCGCCGAATGGCTGCACCAACAGGTGCGCAAAGATTACTGGGGTTATGCCAAGGACGAGCAACTGGACAACGACGCGCTGATCAAGGAACAGTACAGCGGCATCCGCCCTGCCCCCGGCTACCCGGCGTGCCCCGACCACACCGAGAAAGGCACCCTGTTCCAACTGCTGGACCCCGAGGCCCGCGAGATGCATGCCGGCCGCAGCGGCGTGTTCCTCACCGAGCACTACGCGATGTTCCCGGCGGCTGCGGTCAGCGGCTGGTACTTCGCCCACCCGCAGGCGCAATACTTCGCCGTGGGCAAGGTCGACAAAGACCAGGTGGCGAGCTACACCGCACGCAAAGGCCAGGACCTGGCCGTGACCGAGCGCTGGTTGGCACCGAACCTGGGTTACGACAACTAAGCACGCGCAGATTGTCTATGCTTGCCTCACACATCTTGTGTCGAGGCACGTATGGACGATCCAGCCAACAACAAACCGCCTACCCTGTGGCAGATGCTGCACAGCGTCGTCGCCGCCGCCTTTGGCGTGCAGAGCGGCAAGAACCGCGCCCGCGACTTTACCCATGGCAAGCCCAGCCACTTTGTGGTCCTGGGCATTCTGTTCACAGTGGTGTTTGCCTTGACGCTGTTCGGCATCGTCAAGCTGGTGTTGCTGCTGGCCGGGGTCTAGTGCAGCAACAGACGCATGCTGAAGGGGTAACCATAGGACGCAGGCTTGCCCAGGGCGGACAGTGCGCGGAAATTTACCGTCGGCATGGGCCCCAGCAAGCGCCGCGCCTGGGCGGAATCGATCAGTTGGAATAGCGCCTCCTGGCGGTCGCGCCCGCCGTGAGCGACGATGTCCACGCCCTTGGCATCATCATTGATCAGCACCATCGCCCACCCGCCCACGGTGAAATGCCCGGCGACCAGGGACGACAACTGCCCGTTCAGACGCGCCTGCAAGATCTCCGGCGAACTGTTGACCGCACTGAACAGCGCGTCCTTGCCAGGCACGCGCCCGCTGTCCCGAAACGCCTGCATGGCACCCAGCGCCATCTGATCGTTGGCCGACCACACCAGCGCCGTGTGCGGGTAACGCTTGAACAGCTGCGTCGCTTGCTCGAAGGCGCGCTCGCGGCTCCACTCGCCATAAACCAACTGACGCAGGCGCACCTCGGGGTGTTCGGCCAGCGCCCGGCGCATGCCCTGCTCTCGCAACAGGGCAACGGGAGTGGTCTTGATGCCGGAAAACGCCAGCAGGTCGAGGGATTCGCCGGGCGCAACACGGCCGTGCTGGCGCAACATGTCCTTGAGCATCAGGTAGCCGGCCTCTTCGTCGTCGGCGACCAGGCTGCCGATCAGATCGATGCCCGTGCGGGCGCCCAACAACTGCACCTGGTCGGCGGTCAGCGCGCTGTTCACCACCAGTAATTTGACCCCACTGCCCTGGGCCATGCGCAGAATCTGCGGGGCGACATACTGCTCATTGACCAGCACCAGATAATCCGGCCGCTCGCGGCCTTGCAGTTCCTCCCGGGCCTGGACCAATGTGGTGTGAAGATCGCGCTCGCCATAGCGCACGCGCAAATCCAGGCCGAGGTCCTTGGCCGCGGCCTGCATGAATTGCGCGTAACTGACCCAAAAGGTTTCCGTCGACATGCCCGGGTTGAGAAACACCACCGACGCCGCCTGAGCCACGCCACAAAATGCTGGCCCCAGCAACCACACACACGTAAACAGAACCTTCACCATGGTTATTCAAGCCTTGAACATTGACCGCCATGATACTGGCAATCGGACAGTCATTCGAGGCTCGGTCAACGCTGTTTACTGGTGGCCGACCCAGAACACCGCCGTCCCTACCACGAGAATGATCAGAAATAGAATGGCCCAGGCATCCACGGTACTGTCGGGTTTACGGGCTTTTGTCGGATGGCTCATCGCATCGCCTCTTGTCGGTTTTATAGGTGATTGCATTCAGACTCGCCCACAGTAAAGTCGATGATTGCCCGCATGACAAATGCGTGTATACCGACAATCGTTCCCATTAGTCGATTTGGTTCTTTGCATATATTCAAACATCACTTTTGCGCATAAACGCAAACTGGTATCGTGCCCCGGCTCCGTTGGGAGTGCGCGGCCGTGCGCGCAGATTTGCCGAGAACAGGACCTATATGTACGTATACGACGAATACGATCAGCGCATCATCGAGGACCGCGTCAAGCAGTTCCGTGATCAGACCCGACGCTACCTAGCAGGTGAACTGAGCGAAGAAGAGTTCCGCCCTCTGCGCCTGCAAAATGGCCTTTATGTTCAGCGCTTTGCGCCGATGCTGCGGGTGGCCGTGCCCTATGGCCAACTGACTTCGCGCCAGACGCGCATGATGGCCAAGATTGCCCGCGACTTCGACAAGGGCTACGCCCACATCAGTACCCGCCAGAACGTGCAGTTCAACTGGCCGGCGCTGGAAGACGTGCCGGACATCCTGGCTGAGCTGGCCACCGTGCAGATGCACGCCATTCAGACCAGCGGTAACTGCCTGCGCAACGTGACCACCGACCAATTCGCCGGGGTTGCCGCCGACGAACTGATCGACCCGCGCCCCTGGTGTGAAATCGTCCGCCAATGGACCACGTTCCACCCAGAATTCGCTTACCTGCCGCGCAAGTTCAAGATCGCCATCAATGGCTCGACATCGGACCGTGCGGCGATCGAAGTACACGACATCGGCCTGGAGCCGGTCCACAACGCCGCCGGCGAGTTGGGCTTCCGTGTACTGGTAGGCGGCGGCCTGGGGCGTACCCCGGTGGTCGGCGCGTTTATCAACGAGTTCCTGCCGTGGCAGGACCTGCTGAGCTACCTCGACGCGATCCTGCGGGTCTACAACCGCTATGGCCGTCGCGACAACAAATACAAGGCGCGGATCAAGATCCTGGTCAAGGCGCTGACCCCTGAGGTGTTCGCGCAGAAAGTCGACGCCGAGATGGAACACCTGCGTGGCGGCCAGACCACCCTGACCGACGCCGAAGTCCACCGCGTGGCCAAACACTTCGTCGACCCCGAGTACAAAGCCCTGGGCAATCAGGACGCCGAACTCGCCGTGCTCGACCAGCAGCACCCAGGCTTCGCCCGCTGGCGTGTGCGCAACACCCTGGCGCACAAAAAGCCGGGCTATGTCGCCGTGACCCTGTCGCTCAAGCCTACCGGCGTCGCCCCCGGCGATATCACCGACAAGCAGCTGGACGCCGTGGCCGACCTGGCCGAGCGCTACAGCTTCGGTCAACTGCGCACCTCCCACGAGCAGAACATCATTCTCGCGGATGTTGAGCAGAGCCAACTGTTCACCCTGTGGGGTGAACTGCGCGAAGGGGGTTTCGCCACGCCGAACATCGGCCTGCTGACCGACATCATCTGCTGCCCGGGCGGCGACTTCTGCTCCCTGGCCAACGCCAAGTCGATCCCGATTGCCGAATCGATCCAGCGCCGTTTCGACGACCTGGACTACCTGTTCGACATCGGCGAGCTGGACCTGAACATTTCCGGTTGCATGAACGCCTGTGGTCACCACCACGTCGGCCACATCGGCATCCTGGGCGTGGACAAGAAAGGCGAAGAATTCTACCAAGTGTCCCTGGGTGGCAGCGCCAGCCGCGATGCGAGCCTGGGCAAGATCCTCGGCCCATCCTTCGCCCAGGAAGCCATGCCCGAGGTGATCGGCAAACTGATCGATGTGTACATCGAGCAGCGCACCGAAGATGAGCGTTTCATCGACACCTACCAGCGCATCGGCATTGACCTGTTCAAGGAGCGCGTCTATGCAGCGAATCATTAAGAACAACGAAGTCGTCGACGAAACCTGGCACCTGCTGCCCAAGGACGCGACCTTCGACGGCATCTCCAACTGCGACGACCTGATCGTGCCGCTGGCGCTGTGGCGCGAGCACGGTCATGCGCTCAAGGCCCGTGACGGCGGCCTGGGCGTGTGGCTGGACGCCGATGAAGAAGCCGAAGAGATCGGTGACGACGTGGCTCACTTCCAGGTCATCGCCCTGAACTTCCCGGCCTTCACCGACGGGCGCAACTACTCCAATGCGCGCCTGCTGCGTGACCGCTACGGTTACAAAGGCGAATTGCGCGCGATTGGCGACGTGCTGCGCGACCAACTGTTCTACCTGCACCGCTGCGGGTTCGATGCCTTCGCCTTGCGCCCCGACAAAGACCCGTATGAAGCGCTGGAAAGCCTCAAGGACTTTTCCGTGACGTACCAGGCTGCAACGGACGAGCCGCTGCCGCTGTTCCGTCGCCGTTAAGCGTTAGCATCGTGAAAAGCCCTGGCATGCCAGGGCTTTTTTATACATCGATTTTGATCGACGCCAGCACCTGCTTCTGCTCCATAGAACACGGCACACCCTCCGGCTGCGCGCGCACCGCCGCGATCACGCCCAGCAACTGCGCCTTGCTGTGTGCCAATTGCGCCTGCATCCCTTCGATCTGCTGCACCTTACGCTCCAACGCCTCAATCAGCGCCTCGCGCTTGTGCTCGCCCGGCGCCGGCATCAGCGCCTTGAGTTCCTGCAAGGTAAACCCGGCCTGTTGGGCGCTCTGGATCAGTTGCAGGGTTTGCAGGGCCTCAGGGGCATAACGCCGATAGCCGTTGGCCTGCCTGCCCACTTGGCTGATCAACCCTTCGGCCTCATAAAACCGAATACGCGACGCCGCCAGCCCGCTCTGTTTCGCCAGTTCACCAATATTCATCGCCATGCCCGCTTGACATTAAAGTTAACTTTAAGCTTAGCCTGAGGCCTCCCCCCTTCAGGAGTCAACCATGTCACCTTTCGAACCCTTGCAACTGCCCAACGGCCAAGTCCTTGTCAACCGTATCGCCAAGGCTGCGATGGAGGAGAACATGGCCGACGCCCAACAAGCGCCGTCCCGTGAATTGAAGCAGTTGTACCAGGCCTGGGCGGATGGCGAGCCCGGCTTGCTGCTGACCGGTAACGTGATGATCGACCGCCGCGCCATGACCGGCCCCGGCGGCGTTGCGCTGGAGGACGAGCGGTCACTGGACAGCTTTCGCGAATGGGCCGCCCTCGGACGCAACAACGGCGGGCACTTCTGGGTGCAGCTCAATCATCCGGGGCGCCAGACGCCGGCCAACCTGCGCCAGCAAGCCTTGGCGCCGTCCGCCGTGGCCCTCGACCTGGGTATTTTTTCGAAGATGTTCGCCAAGCCCAGGGCTATGTCCGAAGACGAGATCCAGAACGTGATCACGCGCTTTGCCACCAGCGCGCGCCTGGCCGAGAAAGCCGGGTTTACAGGCGTGCAGATCCACGCAGCGCATGGCTACTTGCTCAGCCAGTTTCTCTCGCCCTTGAGCAACCGGCGCACCGATCACTGGGGCGGCTCGCTGCCGAACCGCGCACGCTTGCTGATTGAAGTGATCAAGGCCGTTCGCGCCAGTGTCAGCCCCTCGTTTTGCGTGGGGGTGAAACTCAACTCGGCAGACTTCCAGCGCGGCGGCTTCGACGCGGACGACGCACGTGCCGTGATTGAGCTGCTCAATGCCCTGCCCATCGACCTGCTGGAGCTGTCCGGCGGCAGCTACGAAGCACCGGCCATGCAGGGCGAAGCCCGGGACGGGCGGACCCTGGCCCGCGAAGCGTATTTCCTGGAAATGGCCCGCGAGCTGGCGACCCTCGCAAACATGCCGGTGATGGTCACCGGTGGCATTCGCCGCCTGCCGGTAGTGCAGCAAGTCCTCGACAGCGGCATCGCCATGGCCGGTATCGCCACCGCCCTGACCCTGGAACCGCAACTGATCAAACACTGGCGCGAAGGTCGCGACCCCAACCCGCAAATCACATCGATCAGTTGGAAGCGCAAGCCCCTCGCCGCCCTCGCCGTGGTGCGTCACCAGATGCGTTGCCTGAGCCGCGGCCATCGCCCCAATCCCAAGGTTGCGCCGTGCATGGCACTGGTCCGCGATCAATGGTTTATCGCCCGGCGCACTCGCCAATACCGCGCAACCATGACGCAATCTTCACATTAAGCACGGAGCATTCGCCGTGATCGAACTGTCCTCTATTGATCAGCCACTTTTAACCTCACTGACGATTGGAGTTCTTCATGGCGAAAATCAACCTGGCCCAGCAATTGGCAACCACCCTTGAACAGGCGGGCATCAAGCGCATCTGGGGCCTGACCGGCGACAGCCTCAATGGCCTCACCGACGCACTGCGCACCATGGACAGCATCGAGTGGATGCATGTGCGCCACGAAGAGGTCGCCGCGTTCGCCGCCGGTGCCGAAGCCGCCGCCACCGGCGAGTTGGCGGTGTGCGCCGGCAGTTGCGGGCCGGGGAATCTGCATTTGATCAACGGCCTGTTCGACTGCCATCGCAACCATGTACCGGTGTTGGCCATCGCCGCACAAATCCCGTCTTCCGAAATCGGCTTGAACTACTTCCAGGAAACCCACCCCCAGGAACTGTTCAAAGAGTGCAGCCACTTCATCGAACTGGTAACCAACCCCGAGCAGATGCCCCAAGTGCTGCATCGCGCCATGCGCGCGGCAATCCTCAATCGCGGCGTGGCGGTGGTGGTGATCCCCGGGGATGTGTCGCTGCTGGAAGTGGAAGACACGCTCAAACCCTGGCCGGCCCTGCATGCGCCGCGCACCCTGCCGGCGGAACAGGACCTGCAACGCCTCAGCGAAATCCTCGACAGCAGCCAGAAAGTCACCTTGCTGTGCGGCAGCGGATGCGCTGGCGCCCATGCCCAAGTGGTGGCCCTGGCCGATGCCTTGGGCGCGCCGGTGGTACACGCCTTGCGCGGCAAAGAGCACGTGGAATGGGACAACCCGTTCGACGTGGGCATGACCGGCCTGATCGGTTTCAGCTCCGGTTACCACGCCATGCTCAATTGCGACACACTGATCATGCTCGGTACCGATTTTCCGTACCGCCAGTTCTACCCCACCGACGCGAAGATCATCCAGATCGATCGCAACCCCCAGGCACTGGGTCGGCGCGCCACCCTGGACCTGGGCATCGCCGCTGACGTGAGCGAGACCATCGATGCACTGCTACCGCGCCTGACCCGCAAGGCCGACCGCAGCTTCCTCGAAACGTCCTTGAAACACTACGAGAAAGCCCGCCAGGGCCTCGATGACCTGGCGCAAGCGTCGAGGGCCAACCGGCCGATTCACCCGCAATACGTGGCGCGCCTGCTCAGCGAACTGGCCGACGACGATGCGATCTTCACCGCCGACGTCGGCTCGCCCACCGTGTGGGCGGCGCGCTACCTGAAAATGAACGGCAAACGGCGCCTGATCGGCTCGTTCAACCACGGCTCGATGGCCAACGCCATGCCCCAGGCCATCGGTGCCCAGGCGGCTTTCCCCGGGCGACAGGTGATCTCAATGTCCGGCGACGGCGGTTTTACCATGTTGATGGGGGATTTCATTTCGCTGGCGCAGCTGAAACTGCCGGTGAAGGTCATCGTGTTCGATAACGCATCACTCGGTTTTGTCGCCATGGAAATGAAAGCCGCCGGCTACCTTGAGGCCGGCACCGAGCTGAAAAACCCGGACTTCGCCGCCATGTCCAACGCCATGGGCATCCTGGGCATTCGCGTGGAGCAATCCGAAGACCTCGAACCGGCCCTGCGCCGCGCCCTGGCCCATGACGGCCCGGTGCTGGTGGACGTGGTGACGGCGACCCAGGAATTGGTGATGCCACCCAGTATCAAGCTGGAACAGGCCAAGGGTTTCAGCCTGTACATGCTCAAGGCAGTGATGAGCGGGCGCGGGGATGAAGTGATCGAGCTGGCGCGCACCAACTGGTTACGCTGATGTGAACACAGGCTGACGGGCTTGCCCGCGATTGCGCGGCTTCAGTGTATGCATCTTCAACTGATACATCGCCATCGCGAGCCAGCCCGTTTCCACATCGGCGATCAGCCCTGCTGTTTCTCTACCCACTTGCCGTAGGCATCGATAAACGCCTGCAGGAACGGCTTGGTTTTCTCCGACAGTTTGCCCGCCTCGTCGAACACACTGCCCGCGCCGCCCAGGTAGGCTTCCGGCTGCTGCATGCACGGCACGTCGAGGAACACCAGGGACTGGCGCAGATGGTGGTTGGCGCCAAAGCCGCCGACAGCCCCCGGCGACACACTGATAATCGCCCCCGGCTTGCCGCTCCAGGCGCTTTGCCCGTAAGGGCGCGAGCCCACATCGATGGCATTCTTCAGCGGGGCGGGCACGGAGCGGTTGTATTCGGGGGTCACGAACAGCACTGCGTCGGATGAACGCACTTGTTGACGGAAAGTACTGTAGGCTGCGGGCGGTGATGCCCCGTCGATGTCCTCGTTGTAGAGCGGCAAATCGCCAATTTCGACAATGTTCAATGTGAGGTTGGCGGGGGCCAGTTCGGCCAATGCCAGGGCGACCTTGCGGTTGATCGACTCTTTTCTCAAGCTGCCCACCAGGACGGCAATCGTGTAGACCTTGCTCATTGAGGTTTCCCGACGTCTGACTAAAGGAGCTTGTAGTTATAGAGCCTTCGCGACGCGTTCACCAGAAGGTTTTGATAATTCCCCCGGCGTCTGCCTCGCGACCACCCGCGTAGGAAGCGTCTGAAAACATCAACGAATAGTATTTTTTTTCCATAGGTAAACTACCCCGCTCCATGACGGTCTACAGAACCGCAAATCGAGTGTTTATCTCCAGAGGTTCTAAACAGATGGCAGCAGTACTTGTCGGACAGTTCCATGCCAGAGACGCAGAAGGACGCGTGTATTCGGTGCATGAGTTCCAGGAATCCCCCCCGCCGCTAGACGGCCTGGCTGGCTCGGCGCCCACCACAACCTACAAGCTGGCCATTGGCGACCGTGTAGAAAAACTGGAAGGCGATGAATTCAAATTGATTCAGTCCGGGACCATTATCGTCCGCGAATCGGAAACCGTCCGCGCGCAATAAGCTTGAGCCCCCGAGCGTACCTGCTCAGTCCTGGCCATTGACGGCATAGACTGGGCCGGACGATCACGGGCGGCGAACCTCCGTCACTTCAATCCCCGGGTCTCCCTCAACCTGTTTGAGCGTGACCATCAGTCGCCCCTTCTCGCCCTCGACGTCATACATCAAGCGCTTGTAGCCCGGCGTACCATACGCGGGATACGCCACCACCTGCCTGACCAGCGTGATGCCCAACACCGTACCCACCTGCGCGCCCACCTGTTCCTGGGAACGGATGAACGCATCGAGTGCGAGGTTTTCGGACGTAGTGTCGTCGGGATTGCTCAAGAGATAAGCGGCCACGCCTCCCACGGTCACCAGGACCAGCAGTTGCCTGGCCGTTACCCCGAAGAAGTTCGCGGGCATCGGCATTTGAGACCAGACCTGTTTTTGTTGTAAGTACCGGGTAACCGGCATTGGTCGTTGATGATCAGACCAACCATTCTAAACAGGTCGATGGGTAATGCCAGATGAATCAGTTGTCGCCGTAGGTAATATCCTTGTTATCCCCGACACCGCCCAACGTCCGATCCTTGCCGAAGGAGAACAGGTCGAACGGAACCTGGGGTTGGCTCGGCGGAAAGTGATACTGATAAGCAACACCCCACGGATCGGTCAGCAGCTCCTCGTTGACATAGGGGCCTTTCCAATTCGCGTCGGCGGCAGGCGGCTTGATCAACCCCTCCAGGCCTTCCTCATCGGTCGGATAGCGGCCAGTGTCTTGATGGAAGTGCTCGACGGCCTTGCCCAGCTCGGCGACCTGGGCCTTGGCCATAGCGATTTCCGTCAGGGTCATCTCGCCAAACAGCCGCGGCCACAATGCCAGGGCCAACACGCCGATGACGACGAGTACCACCAGCACCGCCCACCGCGTAAAGCCGCCGTGGGTGCGCCGGTTGCCGACTATGACTGGTGCAGACATTCTGAGCCCCCTTGTCGCTCGGTTGATACGCTCGTTATATGCCCTGCTTGTTGCAGTTGCGCAAGGCTAACGTAAGTCGATGCGAATCAACGCTCCCGCTGTTTTTTTCCAGGCCATTGAATCCCGGCCCTGCTGACCCTAGACTCCGGCCATGCGTTTACGTCATATCGAAGTGATTCAGGCCATCTTGCAGACCGGACACCTCGGCACGGCCGCCGAATGGTTGCAGCTTTCTGTGGGCGATGTGGACGCGACGCTCAAGGACGCCGAGCAGCAATTGGGCTTTATGTTGTTCGCCAGCGTGCGCGGACGCCTGCAGCCAACACGGGAAACCCTGGAGTTACAGGCGCAAATCGCCCATGTGTATGAAGCGCTGGAGCCGGTACAACGCTTGGCCAGCCGCCTGAAGCACCATCACGCGCCAACCCTGCGTGCCCTGTGTACGCCGCCCCTGGCCAATCAACTGCTGCCGCAAAGCATCGCCGTGCTGCGCCGACGCTTCCAGGACACGCCGTGCAACCTGTCGAGCCAGCCGACCCGCGAGATCGTCAGGAGCCTGTTGCTGCACGAGGCCGACGTGGGCCTGAGCCTGCATGACCCAGAACATCCGCAAATCCAAAGCAGCGTATTGGCCCAGGGCAAACTGCAACTGCTCGCGCCCCATGGCTGGCTCAAACCCAAGCAGAAGTACATCGCCCTGCAGGACCTGGCCGGGCAGTCGATGATCGGGCTGGAGGGCCAGGACCCGCTCAGTCGCCTGCTCGACGCCAAACTGCAAGCCCTGCGCCCGCTGCCGGTGGTGCAGACGCGGGTGCAGACTTACCAGATGATGCGCAGCATGGTGGAGGCCGGCGAAGGCCTGGCGATCGTCGATCCGTTCACCGCGTTCGGCGCCCGGGAGGCCGGGCTGGACGCGTGCCCGGTATCGCCGCCGATCATGGTCAGCCTGTATGCGCTGACCCTCAGGGAGGGCGTGACCTCACCGGCACTGAATGCACTGCTGGAGATTGTCACGCAGAAAGCCGAAGGCCTGCTCACGAGCTGAACGCGTCAGACCGCCTCGACTTCCGCCTTGAACAAGCGATACCAGAAAATCGCCACCTCACGGGTTTGCGGGTCGATCCCGCGATAGCGCAGGTGGTCGATCCCGCCCACCACATACCCACAACGCTCATACAGGCGGCAGGCGCCGAGGTTGTTGTTCTGGGTCTCCAACATCATGCCCGGCAGGTTTTTCTTGCGACTCCAGAACTGCGCCACGTCCAGCAGCGCCTTGGCCACGCCGTGACGGCGCGCGGGCAACGCCACGGCCAGCTCATCGACGTGCGCGAAGCCATTCCAATTGGTACTGACCACGACATGCCCGACCGGTCTGTCGTCCAGAAAGGCCATGAAGATCGCGCTGTCGGGCGCGCCGCGAAAGCTGGCGAACTCCTCCGGGTCGATGCCGTAGCACTTGCGGTACGGCAGGATGCGCTCCACGAGCCACTGTTCGACCCGCTTGCCCAGCTCCGGCACGCCATAGGCGCTGACCTCAAAACTGAAATCATTGCCCCACACGTAGGCGTCAAAGCCCTCGTCGGCGACCCGCACACTGAGCCCTGGATACTTCGGGTTCATTACAGCTTGCATAAACATCCTTATCCCTTGATGCAATCGACGGTGTAACAACGACCACTGCCGTCGTCTTCGTGTTGCAACCCATGAACATCCGCGACAAAGCCGGGGAAACTGCTATCGAACGTGCGGGCAAAGGCCAGGTAGTCGATGATCGAACGCGTTGACTCGGTAAAGCGCTCACCCGGCATGATCAACGGAATGCCCGGCGGATAAGGCACCAGCATCACCGCAGCGATGCGCCCAGCCAAGGCATCGATGGACACCGCCTCGACGTCACCCCTGACCAATTGGTCATAGGCGTCGGCCGGTTTCATCGCGATTTCGGGCAACACGGTGTACATCCGCTTGAGGTGTTTGGCGGTGGCGTTGCTACGGTAACAGCTATGTAATTGGTCGCACAGGTCGCGCAGCCCCAGGCCTTGATAACGCACTGGGCCCTGGGCAAATACCGAAGGCAGGCAACTGGCAAGGCTGACATTGGCGTCGTAGTTGCGTTTGAATTCCAGCAATTCGGTGAGCAAGGTACTCCATTTGCCCTTGGTGATGCCCATGGAAAACAGCACGAGGAACGAATACAGGCCGGTTTTTTCCACCACCAGGCCACGCTCCCAGAGGAATTTGCTGACCACCGCAGCGGGAATCCCGCAGTCGCTCAACGCACCGCCGGCAGTGAGCCCGGGCATCACCAACGTGACTTTGATGGGGTCCAGCAGCACGTAATCTTCGGCCACGTCGCCAAAGCCATGCCAGTCATCCTCGGGCTGCAACAGCCAATCCGCCGTGGCGACCCGGTCGATGCCAGCCACGGACGGCGGCTGCCAGATGGAAAACCACCAGTCTTCGGCGGCGATGTGCTGGCGCAGGTTGGCCAGGGCACGGCGGAAGCTCAAGGCTTCGTCGAACATTTCCTGCAGCAGCGAGCGCCCCGCCGGGCCTTCCATCATCGCCGACGCCACGTCCAGCGAGGCGATGATGCTGTATTGCGGCGAGGTGGAGATATGCATCATGAACGCTTCGTTGAACCGATCGCGGTCCAACTGCCGCGCGCCGCCGTCCTGCACATGGATCATCGAGGCCTGGCTGAATGCCGCCAGCAACTTGTGCGTGGAATGCGTGGTGAATACCAGCGGGCTGTCCGGCGTGCGCGACGTGCCCATGCCATAGCGCCCGGCAAAGAACTCGTGGAACGCCGCGTAGGCGTACCAGGCCTCGTCGAAGTGCAGCACCTCGACACTGTTGCCCAATTGCTGCTTGATCAGCTCGGCGTTGTAGCACAGGCCGTCGTAGGTGGAGTTGGTGACCACCGCCAGCTTCACTTTCGCCGGCCGCCCGCGGGTCAATGGGCTGGCCTCGATCTTGGCGCGGATCGACGCGGGGCTGAATTCACTGAGGGGAATCGGGCCGATAATGCCCAGTTCGTTGCGCTCCGGGCACAAGTACAGCGGGATCGCGCCGGTCATGATGATCGAGTGCAACACCGATTTGTGGCAGTTGCGGTCGACCAGCACCAGATCATCTCGAGCGACCATCGAGTGCCAGACGATCTTGTTGGCGGTCGAGGTGCCATTGATCACAAAGAAGGTGTGATCGGCACCGAAATTCCGCGCAGCACGCGCTTCGGCTTCGGCCAGCGGCCCGGTGTGATCGAGCAGCGAGCCCAGCTCCGGCACAGACACGGACAGGTCGGAGCGCAGCGTGTTTTCCCCGAAGAACTGATGAAACGCCTGCCCCACCGGGCTTTTGCGATAGGCCACGCCGCCACCGTGACCGGGGGTGTGCCAGGAATAATTGGAGTCGGCGGTGTGTTGCACCAGGGCTTTGAAGAAGGGCGGCAGCAGGCCATCAAGGTACGTGCGCGCGGCGCGGGCGACTTGCCTGGCGAGAAACGGTACGGTGTCTTCGAACAGGTAGAGAATGCCGCGCAGTTGGTTGAGTTCGCTCATCGCATCAGCCGGGGCGTTTTCCAGGGTGACTTGTTCACCCAGGGCGAAAATCGGCAGGTTGGGCGCCCTCAGCCGCGCTAGGCGGATCAGTTCGACCATGTTTTGCAGCAGATGGGTGTTTTCCCCAGCACCTTCGGCGGCGATCAGCATGCAGGCCAGGCCATGGTGGGTCGAGGCCACCAGCCGGCCTTCGGCGTAGTCCACCGCAGAAAAGATACTGAAGCCCTCTTGTTCCAACTCTTGAGCGATACCCCGAACCCGGTCGCCGGCAACGGTGTCGGCCTTGATGTCGCGATGCACGATAAGGATGGGGAACTTCAGGTCTTTGTACATGGGGGCTTTGAGTCCTGAGGATGATGCACTCAGGGTAGAAGCTGTGAGCGGATGTAGCGAATGAAGATTTTGAAAGCAGCGACTCACCAATGTGGGAGGGAGCTTGCTCCCGATAGTGGCGGGCCAGTCGACATTGATGCCACAGATCCACCGCTATCGGGAGCAAGCTCCCTCCCACATTGTTGGATTGCGCTCAGCCAGATTATTGCTGGGTCAGTTGGGTCCACAACGCCGGCGCGCCCGCCGACTTGGCAATCGCTTCGAGCCGCGCGGCATGCTCGGCGAGGTCCTGCGCGCTGGCGCGGATGATCGGCGTCGGTTTGCGATCCGCCGGCAGGCGACGGATTTCCGAAGGGCGATTGCCCGAACCCTCCGCCGAACCGGCACCGTCGGAGGCATTGCCGGCCAGGGACAGGCTGGTCTGCCCGCCGGTCATGGTCAGGTAAACGTCGGCCAGGATCTCGGAGTCGAGCAACGCGCCGTGCAGCTCACGGCCGGAGTTGTCGACGCCATAGCGTTTGCACAAGGCATCCAGGCTGTTGCGCTGGCCCGGGTGACGCTCACGGGCCATCATCAAGGTGTCGAGGATCGAGCAGTGCCGGGAAATATCCGCGCGATCCGTCTGCCCCATCAGGGCAAATTCGTTATTGATGAAGCCGACGTCGAACGCCGCGTTATGGATGATCAACTGCGCGCCGTTGATGAACTCGAAGAACTCGTCGGCGACTTCCGCGAAGCGCGGTTTGCCTTTGAGGAATTCGTCGGTGATACCGTGGACGCCGATCGCGCCCTCGTCACTTTCGCGGTCCGGTTGCAGGTAGACGTGGAAGTGACGACCGGTGAGGCGACGGCCCATGAGTTCGACACAGCCGATTTCAATGATCCGGTGACCATCGGTCACCGGCATGCCGGTGGTTTCGGTATCGAGTACAACAGATCGGATGGCCATCAGGGTTCAGCTCTCAACGGTGTGGTGTATTTCAAGGGGCGCAATCTTAACACGTCAGCCGGCATCAGCCCTGCTTGTAGCCCCGCACTTCGTCGACGCCACGGTTGGCCAACTGGTCGGCACGCTCGTTGCCATGGTGGCCGATGTGCCCGCGCACCCATTTCCAGGTGATGTTATGGCGGTTGCATTGCTCATCGAGCAGTTGCCACAGGTCGGCGTTCTTGACCGGCTCTTTGGCCGCCGTCTTCCAGCCGCGTTTCTTCCAGTTGACCATCCACTCGTTGATGCCCTTCATCACATATTGCGAGTCGGTCACCAGCAGCACGTCGCAACGCCGCTTGAGCTCTTCGAGGCCGCGAATGGCGCCCATCAGCTCCATGCGGTTGTTGGTGGTGTTGGCTTCGCCGCCCCACAGTTCCTTCTCCACGCCCTTGCACACCAGCAAGGCGCCCCAGCCGCCGGGGCCAGGGTTGCCTTTACAGGCGCCATCGGTGAAGAGTTCAACGCTATCGGTCATCGGTTACATCCATCAAAACGGGTTGCCGGGCTTAGGCCGGCAGTATCCCGAGGCCGACTGATCCGGCCTGAAATCAAAAAGAGGGTTCTACGGTTGGCTTTGCTTGCGGTTGACCTTGGCCATCGGCATCGGCACCAGCTTGCCCATGGGTTGGCGTAGCACCTGACGCACCGGCCGCAGCCCGACCACGATCTTGCGTGCGACCAGTAAATAGAAGCCGCCACCCGACAGCTGCCAAGCCCCCGCCCGACGCTCCCAGCCGGCCAGACGGGCCTGCCACTTGGTCGACGCCAGCGGCGGACGATAGCACCCGAAGCGGCGTTTCTCCAGCGCGAAGCCCAGCAGGTTCAGCCAGTCCCCCACCCGCGACGGCGAAATGCAACGGGCCTGGCGCAGGCCGTCATGGGCGAACACATGGCGCAGGCCCCAGCTGCTCCAGGGGTTGATACCGACAATCAGCAAATGGCCACCTGGGCGCACGCTGCTGGCGGCTTCGCGCAACAAACCATGGGGTGACAGGCAGAAATCCAGGCCGTGCTGCAGCACCACCACATCGGCGGCGTGCTCGCTCAACGGCCAGGCCTGCTCTTCGCAGACGATCTCCACCCCCGGCAACGGCGCGCCCAGGCGCACATTGCGTTGCACCTGCGGCGCGGACGGCGGCGTCTGGGCCGACGGGCCGTAATGCACCAGGTAACCGCCAAAGAACCGGCCCAGCTCGTCTTCGAGCATGCGCCGTTCTTCATCCAGCAAAAATTGCCCGATCGGCCCGGACAGCCAGTCACGGGCCGCGCTGATCAGGGCCAGCCATTCAGGATCGGCCTGGGCGAACGCTTTATCAGTCATTGCATTCTCCAACTCGCCTAGACGTTCTAAGATGCACCAATGTGTTCAGCTTGGCGAATCGAAGAATGATACAGATCAGTGCCCTGCCCGCCTTCACCGATAACTACATCTGGTTGTTACAGGAACCCCAGTCCCGCCGTTGCGCCGTGGTCGACCCCGGCGATGCCGCCCCCGTGCTGGCCTGGCTCAAGCAGAACCCGGGGTGGACGCTCAGCGACATCCTCGTCACCCACCATCACCATGATCATGTGGGCGGCGTCGAAGCGCTGAAACGCGTGAGCGGCGCCACGGTCTACGGCCCGGCCCACGAAACGATCCCGGCGCGGGACGTTGCCCTGCAGGACAACCAGCGCATCAGCGTGCTGGGTTGGGACTTCGCGGTGTACGCCGTCCCCGGCCACACCCTCGGCCATATCGCCTTTTACCACCCAGGCGTGCTGTTTTGCGGCGACACGCTCTTCGCCGCCGGTTGCGGCCGCCTGTTCGAAGGCACGCCGGCGCAAATGCATGCCTCGCTGCAACGCCTGGCCGCCCTGCCCGCCGACACGCGGGTGTACTGCACCCATGAATATACACAGAGCAATCTCAGGTTTGCCCAGGCAGTGGAACCGGACAACGCCGATATCGCCGAACGGGTGGAAAACGTCAACCGACTGCGCGCCCGTGGCGAGATCACGCTGCCGTCCAACCTGGCCCTGGAAAAACGCACCAACCCGTTTCTGCGTACCGCTGAAACATCCGTTAAACAAAAAGCGGACGAACGGAACGGCCGCGACAACCGCTCTGGGGACGAGGTATTTGCTAGCTTGAGGGCTTGGAAAGATAAGTTCTAACGTGACGCAATCTGATACGTAATTTCTGAATGGTTGACCGGAACCAAAGCGCTTTCTAGAATCGCCCGACATTTTTGCCCGGAACTTACTTCCAGCCAATGTCGTCATCTACTCGTAAATCCAATCATTCAGACGCATTGACCCGCCTGGCTCAAGCCGTGGCGGTGGCTGTCTCCGCAACTCTGGCGGGCTGCCAATCGACAAATTTCGCTGCACAATCCACCGTGCAACCCAAACCGAATCTTGCTGCCAAGATCAAGCAAAAACCTATTTGGCTCTCAGAGAAGCCGAGCCCCGAAGCGCCCCAGGATGTCTGGGAACGCATGCGTCGGGGCTTTCAATTGCAGGACGGTCTCGGCGTCAACCCGCGTATCGAGCAACAACGCCTGTGGTTCGCCAGCAACCCGTCCTTCCTGGAGAACGCCGGCGAACGCGGCAGCCTCTACATTCATTACATCGTCGAACGCCTTGAAGAACGCAACATGCCCCTGGAGCTGGCGCTGCTGCCAGTGATTGAAAGTGCCTACAACCCAATGGCCTATTCGCGCAGCGATGCCGTCGGCTTGTGGCAGTTCATTCCCTCCACCGGGCGTTACTTCAACTTGCGCCAGACCCGCGCCTACGACGGTCGTCGCGATATCACCGCGTCCACCACCGCCGCCCTGGACTATCTGACACGTCTGCATGACATGTTCAACGGCGACTGGCTGCTGGCCCTGGCCGCGTATAACGCTGGCGAAGGCACGGTAAGCCGGGCGATCGAGCGCAACGAGAAGCTCGGCCTGCCGACCGACTACTGGAACCTGCCCCTGCCCCAGGAAACCAAGGACTACGTGCCCAAGTTCCTGGCGCTGTCCCAGGTGGTGCTGGCCCCGGATGCCTACGGCGTCAACCTGAACCCGATTGCCAACACGCCGTACTTCAAAATGGTTGAAGTCAAGCAAAGCATGGACCTGTCACGGGTCGCCGCGCTGGCCGAGATCGACGAAGACGAACTGTTCCAGCTCAACCCGGCGCTGAAACAACGCACCACCCTGGACGGCCCCCAGCATTTGCTGGTGCCCAGCTCCAAGGCGCAACTGCTGACCAGCAGTCTTTCGGCGATGAAGCCTGAAGAATTGCTGGCATTACGCCCTAAAAAGCCGGTTTTCGACGAAGTCGAGAGCAAATCCGTGGCCGGCCGCAGCCGTAGCTACAAAGTGCGCAACGGCGACAACCTGACGCTGATCGCCAAGGCCAACAAGGTCGACGTGCATGACCTGCAGCGCTGGAACAAGCTCAACGGCCAGGCACTCAAGGTCGGCCAGACCCTGGTGATGCAGGACACGCGCAAGCTGGTGGCCAAGGCCGACAGCAAGAAGCCAGTGCAGTACAAGGTCAAGAAAGGCGACTCGCTGTATATCGTCGCCAAGCGTTTCAACGTCGAGATGCAACATCTCAAGCGCTGGAACCCACGCACTGGCATGGCGCTCAAGCCTGGGCAGATGCTGGTGGTTTCCGGGCCAAGATAAACCGCAGGCAAGCGCGCTCCTGTGGGAGCTGGCTTGCCTGCGATGCAGACACCGAGGTGTATCAGTTACATCAGGGTGATGCCATCGCAGGCAAGCCAGCTCCCACATTTGATCTCTACGCCGCTCAATACCTCGCCAGCCTCCTGCCACCCTTCCCAACAGCCTTTTTCCAACGGGAACAAGCTGTTACTGTACCGATCATGAAGCCCAAGCTGCCTGGATCGGATCTCTGACTTGACGCGTCCCCTCCTTCTACTAATAAGTCTGGCCTTGAGCTTTGCTGCGCACGCGACGATTACCGAAAGCCACGGTTATGCGCAGTTCGGCACGCTCAAGTACCCGACCAAATTCACCCACTTCGATTGGGTAAACCCTGCAGCGCCGAAAGGCGGGACATTGCGGGTCATGGCGTTTGGCACGTTCGACACCCTCAACCCTTATACCTTCAAGGGTTCGAGCCCGGTTTCCACACCGAACTTCCTGCAATACGGCGTCAATGAGCTGAACGAACCGTTGATGGTCGGCACCGGCCAGTACGCGCCGTCCGGCGATGAGCCGACGTCCAGCTACGGGCTGATTGCCCAATCGGTGGAGTACAGCGAGGACCGCAGCTGGGTGGTGTTCAACCTGCGCCCGGAAGCGCGCTTTCACGATGGCAAGCCGATCACCGCGTATGACGTGGCGTTTTCCTATCGCACCCTGCTGACCGAAGGTCATCCGCAGTACCGCACCAACCTGCAGGAAGTCGCGCGGGTCGACATCCTCAACCGCCACCGTATCCGTTTTGTGTTCAAGCGCGCCGGCAACCCGTTGCTGATCCTGCGCCTGGGCGAACTGCCAGTGCTGCCCCAGCATTACTGGAAAAACCGCGACTTCAAGGCCACCACCTTCGAACCACCGCTGGGCAGCGGGCCCTATCGCCTCAGCAAGGTCACCCCGGGCCGGCAACTGGTGTTCGAGCGGGTCAAGGATTATTGGGGCAAGGACCTGCCGGTCAACCAGGGTTTCTATAACTACGACAAGGTCGAAGTGGAGTTCTACCGCGACAGCGACGTCGCCTTCGAAGCCTTCAAGGCCGGCGAGTTCGATATCTATATCGAGCATCAGGCCAAAAACTGGGCGAATGGCTATGACTTCCCGGCGGTCAGCCGCGGCGACGTGATCAAGGCGCAGATCGCCCACCAGATCCCGACCCAAAGCCAGGGCCTGTTCATGAACACGCGGCGCCCGACGTTCAGCCAGGCCAAGGTGCGTGAAGCCCTGGGGCTGATGTTCGACTTTGAATGGACCAACCGCACCCTGTTCAGCAACGCCTATAAACGCACCTTGAGCTATTACCCCAACAGCGAATTTTCGGCGACCGGCGTCCCGGTCGGCCATGAATGGTTGATGCTCTCGCCCTACCGCGACCAACTGCCGGCCAATCTCTATACCCAACCGTTCAGCCTGCCCCAGACCGACGGGCACGGCATCCCCCGCGACACCTTGCGCCGTGCCCTGGCCCTGCTCGGCGAAGGCGGCTGGAAGCTGTCCGGGCAGCGCCTGCTCAACAAGGACGGGCAGCCACTGCGCTTCGAGATCCTGCTGGTCAACCCGAACCTGGAGCGCATCCTGCAGCCCTACGTGGAAAACCTGAACAGTATCGGTATCGACGCGCACCTGCGCACGGTCGACCGGGCGCAGTACAAACAGCGCCTCGATCAGTTCGATTTCGACATGATCCTGATGACCCTCAACCAGACCCTCAGCCCCGGCCTTGAGCAGTGGCAGTACTTCCACTCCAGCCAGGCGGCGATCAAGGGCAGCAAGAACTACGCCGGCATCGCCAACCCGGTGGTCGACCGTCTGCTCGAACAACTGCTGGCGGCACAGACCCGCGACGAACAACTGGCCGCCGGCCGGGCCCTGGACCGGGTCCTGCTGTGGCAGCATTACAGCATTCCCAACTGGTACCTCAACTATCATCGCCTGGCCTACCGCAACCGGTTCGCCTTTGTCACCACGCCGCCCTACAGCCTGGGCCTGAGCGCGTGGTGGCTGAAAGCTTCGGAGAAAGCCCAATGATGTCTTTGCGTACAGCACTGCTCGGCAGTCTGTTGCTCTGCACGGCGGCCAACGCCGCCCCGCAACATGCGCTGACCCTCTACGACGAGCCACCCAAGTACCCCGCCAGCTTCAAGCACTTCGACTACGTCAACCCCGATGCCCCCAAGGGCGGCTCCTTTCGCGAGTCGAGCATGGGCGGTTTCGACAGCCTCAACCCCTACATCAGCAAGGGCGTGCCGGCGGACAATATCAGCCTGATCTACGACACCCTGGCCATGCAGAGCCTGGACGAACCCATCACCGAATACGGCCTGGTGGCCGGCAAGATCGAAAAAGCCCCGGACAACAGTTGGGTGCGCTTCTACCTGCGCCCCGAAGCACGCTTCCACGATGGCCACCCGATCCACGCCGAAGACGTGGTGTTCACCTTCCAGATGCTGATGAAGGAAGGCTCGCCGCTCTACCGCACTTACTACGCCGACGTCGACGAAGTGGTCGCCGAAGACCCGCTGCGAGTGCTGTTCAAGTTCAAGCGCACCAACAACCGCGAATTGCCGCTGATCCTCGGGCAACTGCCGGTATTGCCCAAGCATTGGTGGGCCACCCGCGACTTCACCAAGGGCAACCTGGAAATCCCGCTGGGCAGCGGGCCGTACAAGGTCGCCGAGGTCAAGGCCGGGCGCATGATCCGCTACGAGCGGGTCAAGGACTACTGGGCCAAGGACCTGCCGATCACCCAAGGTTTCTACAACTTCGATCAGCGCATCACCGACTATTACCGTGACAACACGGTAGCCCTGGAAGCGTTGAAGGCCGGGCAGTTCGACTACTGGCTGGAGTTCAGCGCGAAGAACTGGGCCACCGCCTACAACATTCCGGCGGTGGCCGAGGGGCGCCTGGTCAAGGAAGAGATCCCCAACGGCAACCCCACCGGCATGCAGGGTTTCGTGTTCAACACACGCAAGCCGATGTTCCAGGACGTGCGCGTGCGCAAGGCCATCAGCCTGTTGCTGGATTTCGAATGGAGCAACAAGCAGCTGTTCAACGGCGCCTACACCCGCACCCGCAGCTACTTCGAGAACTCGGAGATGGCCGCCACCGGCCTGCCCGGCCCGGACGAACTGGCAATCCTCGAACCGCTGCGCGACAAGATCCCCGCCGAAGTCTTCACCCAGGCCTTCGAACCGTCCAAGACCGACGGCAGCGGCATGATCCGCACCCAGCAGCGCGAGGCCTACCAGCTGTTGCAGGAAGCCGGCTGGCGCATCGTCGACGACAAGATGGTCGACGCCACCGGCAAACCGGTGAGCATTGAATTTTTGCTGGCGCAGACCGAGTTCGAACGCATCCTGCTGCCCTTCAAGCGCAACCTGGCAGACCTGGGCATCGACCTGGTGATTCGCCGGGTCGACGTCTCGCAATTCGTCAACCGCCTGCGCTCGCGGGATTTCGACATGCTGGTGGGCAGCTTCCCGCAGTCCACCTCGCCGGGTAATGAACAACGCGAATTCTGGAAATCCTCCAGTGCCGACAAGCCCGGCAGCCGCAACTACATGGGCCTCAAGGACCCGGCCGTCGACCAACTGGTCGAAGAACTGATCGACGCCGACTCGCGCCAAAGCCTGATCGCCCATGCCAAGGCCCTGGATCGCGTGTTGCAATTTGGCTACTACGTGATCCCCAACTGGCACATCAAGACCTTCCGCGTGGCGTACTGGGACCATCTCGGTCATCCCAAAGTGCCACCGCGTTATGACGTCGGCACCGCCACCTGGTGGGCCAAACCCGACGTCAAACCTGCCACCACCCTGGACACGAGCGCCGACCCGGCGAGCGGAGGCGATTAAATGCTGGCCTATATCATTCGGCGCCTGTTGCTGATCATCCCCACGTTGTTCGGGATTCTGCTGATCAACTTCGTCATCATCCAGGCCGCCCCGGGTGGCCCGGTGGAGCAGATGATCGCCAAGCTCGAAGGCTTCGAAGGCGCCACCAGCCGCATTGCCGGCGGCGGCGCCGAAGTCGCGGTGGCCGGCTCCAGCTACCGTGGCGCCCAAGGCCTGGACCCGGCGCTGATCAAGGAAATCGAAACCATGTACGGTTTCGACAAGTCGGCACCGGAACGCTTGTGGATCATGGTCAAGAACTACGCCCGGCTGGATTTCGGCGACAGCTTCTTTCGCGACGCCAAGGTCATCGACCTGATCAAGGAAAAGATGCCGGTGTCGATCTCCCTCGGGCTGTGGAGCACGCTGATCATGTACCTGGTCTCGATCCCGCTGGGGATCGCCAAGGCCACGCGACACGGCAGCCACTTCGACGTATGGACCAGCTCGGCGATCATCGTCGGCTACGCGATCCCGGCGTTCCTGTTCGCGATCCTGCTGATCGTGGTGTTTGCCGGCGGCAGTTACTTCGACTGGTTCCCCTTGCGCGGGCTGACCTCCAACAATTTCGATGAGCTGAGCTGGGGCGGCAAGATCCTCGACTACTTCTGGCACCTGGCCTTGCCCATCACCGCGCTGGTGATCGGCAACTTCGCGACCATGACGCTGCTGACCAAAAACAGCTTTCTCGACGAGATCAACAAACAGTACGTGGTTACCGCCAAGGCCAAGGGCCTGACCAACCACCGCGTGCTCTACGGCCATGTGTTCCGCAACGCCATGCTGCTGGTGATCGCCGGTTTCCCCTCGGCGTTCATCGGGATCTTCTTCACCGGCTCGCTGCTGGTGGAAGTGATCTTCTCCCTCGACGGCCTCGGCCTGATGAGCTTTGAAGCCGCGATCAACCGCGACTACCCGGTGGTGTTCGGCACGCTGTTTATCTTCACCCTGCTCGGGCTGGTGGTGAAGCTGATCGGTGACCTCACCTACACCCTGGTCGATCCGCGTATCGACTTCGCCAGCCGGGAGCATTGAGATGAATCTGTCCCCCCTCAATCGCCGCCGGTTCGAGCGGTTCAAGGCAAACAAACGCGGCTGGTGGTCGCTGTGGCTGTTCCTGATCCTGTTCGGCCTGAGCCTGGGCGCCGAGCTGATCGCCAACGACAAACCGCTGGTGGTGCATTACGACGGCGACTGGTATTTCCCGGCGCTCAAACGCTACCCGGAAACCACCTTCGGCGGCGAGTTCCCCCTGGAGGCCAACTACAAGAGCCCGTATATCCAGGAGCTGCTCAAGGCCAAGGGCGCGTGGACGCTGTGGGCGCCGATCCCGTTCAGCTATCAGAGCATCAACTACGACCTGAAGGTGCCGGCCCCCGCGCCGCCGTCTTCGGTCAACCTGCTGGGCACCGATGACCAGGGCCGCGACGTCTTGGCGCGGGTGATCTATGGCTTTCGCGTGTCGGTGCTGTTTGCCCTGACCCTGACCGTGCTCAGCTCGATCATCGGCGTGATCGCCGGGGCCCTGCAGGGCTTCTATGGCGGCTGGGTCGACCTGGCCGGGCAACGCTTCCTGGAGATCTGGTCGGGCTTGCCGGTGCTGTACCTGCTGATCATCCTCGCCAGTTTCGTGCAGCCCAACTTCTGGTGGCTGCTGGGGATCATGCTGCTGTTCTCGTGGATGAGCCTGGTGGACGTGGTCCGCGCCGAGTTCCTGCGTGGGCGCAACCTGGAATACGTGCGCGCGGCCAGGGCGCTGGGCATGCAGAACGGCGCGATCATGTTCCGCCATATCCTGCCCAATGCCATGGTCTCGACCATGACCTTCATGCCGTTCATCCTCACCGGCGCCATCGGCACCCTGACCGCCCTGGACTTCCTCGGCTTCGGCCTGCCGGCGGGTTCGCCGTCGCTGGGGGAACTGGTGGCCCAGGGCAAATCCAACCTGCAAGCGCCGTGGCTGGGCATGAGTGCCTTTGCCGTGCTGGCGATCATGTTGAGTTTGCTGGTGTTTATCGGCGAGTCCGCTCGCGATGCCTTCGACCCGAGGAAATGAGATGAATCAGGACAATCTGATCGAAGTCCGCGACCTCTGCGTCGAGTTCGTCACCGGCGAGCATCACCACCGCGTGGTGAACCACGTCAGCTTCGACATCAAGCGCGGCGAAACCCTGGCGCTGGTCGGCGAAAGCGGCTCCGGCAAATCGGTGACCGCCCACTCGATCCTGCGCCTGCTGCCCTACCCCTTGGCGCGGCACCCCGCCGGCACCATCGAATACGTCGGCCAGGACCTGCTGACCCTCAACGAAAAAACCATCCGGCATATTCGCGGCAACCGCATTGCGATGATCTTCCAGGAGCCGATGACCTCGTTGAACCCGCTGCACTGCATCGAGAAGCAGATCAACGAAGTGCTCGGCCTGCACAAAGGGCTGACCGGCAAAGTCGCGACCCGGCGCACCCTCGAGTTGCTCGAACTGGTGGGCATTCCCGAGCCGCATAAACGCCTCAAGGCGCTGCCCCACGAACTGTCCGGCGGCCAGCGCCAACGGGTGATGATCGCCATGGCCCTGGCCAACGAGCCGGAGCTGTTGATTGCCGACGAACCGACCACCGCCCTCGACGTGACGGTGCAGTTGAAGATCCTCGAGCTGCTCAAGGAACTGCAGGCGCGCCTGGGCATGGCGTTGCTGCTGATCAGCCACGACTTGAACCTGGTGCGGCGCATTGCCCACCGTGTGTGCGTGATGCAACAGGGTTGCATCGTCGAGCAAGCCGATTGCGAAACCTTGTTCCAGTCGCCGCAGCACCCTTACACCCAGGAACTGCTCGCCGCCGAACCCAGCGGCGGGCCGGCCGCCACCGCCGTCGGGCCACCGTTGCTGGAAGTGGACGACTTGAAAGTCTGGTTTGCGATCAAGAAAGGCTTTTTGCGCAACACCGTCGATTACGTCAAGGCGGTGGACGGCATCAACTTCAGCCTGCCCCAGGGGCAAACCCTGGGCATCGTCGGCGAAAGCGGCTCGGGCAAGTCCACCCTCGGCTTGGCGATCCTGCGCCTGATCGCGAGCAAAGGCGGGATTCGCTTCGAAGGCCAGCAACTCGACCGCCTGAGCCAGCAACAGGTGCGCCCGTTGCGCCGGGAAATGCAGGTGGTGTTCCAGGACCCATTCGGCAGCCTCAGCCCGCGCATGTGCGTCAGCGAGATCGTCGGCGAAGGCCTGCGCATTCACAAGATGGGCAGCCCGGCGGAGCAGGAAGCGGCGATCATCGCAGCGCTCAAGGAAGTCGGCCTCGACCCGCAGTCGCGGCATCGCTACCCCCACGAGTTCTCCGGCGGCCAGCGCCAACGCATCGCCATTGCCCGCGCCCTGGTGCTCAAGCCGCGCCTGATCCTGCTCGACGAACCGACCTCGGCGCTCGACCGCACGGTGCAGCGCCAAGTGGTGGAATTGCTGCGCGGTTTGCAGGCCAAGTACAACCTGACCTATCTGTTCATCAGCCATGACCTGGCGGTGGTCAAAGCGTTGAGTCACCAGTTGATGGTGGTCAAGCATGGGCAGGTGGTGGAACAGGGCGACGCGCCGGCGATTTTCGCCAACCCGCAGCATGCCTATACCCGGCAGTTGCTGGAGGCGGCGTTTCTGGTGCCGACGCCTTAGCCCAGGGCCGTGACCTATCCGTTCAGCGCGAAAGGATAGGTCGTTCGCCTCAGGCCGCCAGCCCGCGCCCGGCCCGCTCCAGGTTGCGCCACAACCAGCCCGGCAATACGTCCGGGTCCAGGCTGTCGATCAGGTTCTTCAAGCCCAGCCCCAACTCCGTGTCGCCTTCAATCACCAAGCGACGCCGGAAGAACAAGGTGTCCGGATCTTCCTGGCGACTGGCCAGCAACAAGAACTCGCGCCAGTTACCACTGATGGTCACCTGGGCCTCGGCTTTTTCAGCGATGCGCAAGCCATCCCGCGCCAGCGTCAGGTACCAGCACAGCCCAAGGTCGGGGATGCGCAGGCACATCCAGCGCCCGCGCAACAGGTCGAAGCCGCCGTCGCGCAACGGCTCGGCCAGGCAGCGGTTGAGGCCTTGCTGCAAGGCCAGGCGCTGCACCCGGAACGGCACGTGGCGCACCAGCGGCAACAAGCGATCGGCGCCCTTGAGCAGCCATTGTTTGCGACTCAACACAGGCCCACCTCCTCGACCCGCAGCATGCCGGCCTGGCCATGCCAGTAACCGTTGCAGCCGTCGACGCACAACGGCGGCATCGCGCCCTGGCGCACCTGGTCGAACGCCTGGACCACACCGACCATCCCTTCGGCGCGTGGGCTCAGGCGCAACAGGTCAGCGCCACACGCGACCAGGCCGGGGTAATCGGCGAGCAGGTTGGTGACATCGGCCGACATCGTCTGAATCCCGTTCAAGGTGAACAACGGTTGCCCTTCCTGGCTGGTCAGGGCCATGCCGTCGGGGTAGTTGATGCAACAGAACTGGCAATCGTCCTTGGGCCGGTTTTCCGCGCGGGCGGTGAAGCAACGGGCCGAGTACGCCAGGGGCAAATGCCCATAGGCGAAGATCTCCACTTCGGGCAGCGGCCGGCCGAGTTCGCGCACCTGTTCCAGCACATCGGCGATCAGGCTTTGCGAGCACTCCACCGGCGGCACCCAGCGCTGCATGCCCGCATCGAGCAATTGCGCCAGGGCGTGGCCGTTGTACAGGTTGAGCGCCGGGCCGCCGACAAAAGGCAACTTGCGCTCGATCAGCAACTGCACCGCGCCCATGTCGTTGGCCTCGACCAGCACCTCGCCGTTGTCGCACAGGCGGCGCAGGCTCGACAGTTCAGAGGCGGCTTCGATCAAGGTCAGGCTCGACAGCACGATCTGCGCCGAGCTGCACGACTGCAACTCGCGGCCCAGGCCCAACCATTGATCCAGGGAAAACGCGCGGCGTTTGGAGCACACGGTTTCCCCCAGGTAAATCACGTCCAGGGGCAAGCCGGCCATGTCTGAATAGAAGCGCCCCAAGTGTTCCTTATCCCAATAAAACAGCACCGGTCCCAGGCTGAGCTTCATCTGTGTTTCCTCATTGCCATGCGCGATGGTAAGCACCCAGGGTGGTCTGGCTGCCTTCGGAAAGTCCGGCCAGCACCTGGCGCCACTGGTCCTTGACCACAAAATTGGCCGGGGCGCTGCGGTGGGCGTCGAGGGCGGCGCGCCAGACTCGGGTGACTTGTTCCACATAGGCCGGGCTGCGTTGCCGGCCTTCGATCTTCACCGCCTCCACGCCGATGGCGCTGAGTTCGGGCAACAGGTCCAGGGTGTCGAGGCTGGTCGGTTCTTCGAGGGCATGGAAGCGCTTGCCGCCGACCAGGAAGCGGCCTTTGCACAAGGTCGGGTAGCCGGCCGGTTCCTCCGGGGTGTAGCGGTCGATCAGCACTTCACTGAGCCGCGCGCTGAGGCCATCGGCGTCGTCGCTCCAGCGCACCGCCTTGGCCGGCGAGCACACGCCGCACAGGTTGGGCGACTCACCGGTGATATACGACGACAAGTGGCAACGCCCTTCGGCCATGATGCACAGGCTGCCGAAGCCGAACACTTCGATCGGCACCACGCTGCTCGCCGCCACCTGTTTGACCTGGGCCAGCGACAGCACCCGCGGCAGCACCGCGCGGCGGATGCCATAACGTTCGACGTAGAACTTCAGCGCCGCCGCATGGGTGGCCGAGCCCTGCACCGACAAGTGCAACGCCATCTGCGGATGGTGCGCGGCAGCATAGCCGAGCACACCCGGGTCGCCGGCGATCAGCGCATCCACGCCATGATCGGCCGCACGGTCGACGGCGCGTTGCCAGCGTGACCAGATCTTCGGTTGCGGGTAGGTATTGACCGCCACATACAGCTTGCGCTGGTGCTGGCGGATATGGGCGACGGCGGCGTCGAACTGCTTGTCGTCCATGTTCAGCCCGGCGAAATGCCGGGCATTGGTGTCATCGCGAAAACCGACATACACCGCATCGGCGCCTTGGCGCACCGCGGCTTTCAGCGCAGGCAGGTTGCCTGCCGGGCAGACCAGTTGCATGGAGACTCCTCATTGAAACTCGGCGAAAGACAAGAAAGGCACCGGTGCATCCTTGAGCAGCAGTTGCTCGCGCTCGACAATCACCAGGCCATCGGCCCAGCAGGCGGCGGTGAGCATCGCCGAGCTTTGCTGGGGGTGCAGGACGGCGCGCAATTGCCCATCCGCGCCGGGGCTCAAGCGCGCGCGCAGGTACTGGCGGCGCTTGTTGGGGGTAGGCCATTCAAAACCGGCCGGCACCTGGACCGGCACCGGCAACACGCGCTCGACGCCCTGGGCGCGCAACAGGAACGGGCGCACCACCACCAACGCAGTGATCAGCGCGGCAGACGGGTTGCCGGGCAGGCCGATCCACGGTTTGCCCGCCACTTCGCCAAACGCCAGGGGCTTGCCGGGCTGGATCGCCAGGCGCCAGAAATCCACGCGACCGAGTTCCTGGATGGCTTGTTTGAGATGATCCTCCTCGCCCACCGACACGCCGCCGGTGGTCAGCAGCAGGTCGCATTCGGACGACGCGAGGATCAACGCGTCGCGGCTGGCGGCCAACGCGTCGGCCATCACCCCGTAGTCGAGCACCTCCACGCCCCAACCGCGCAATAACGCGGTCACCAGGTGGCGGTTGCTGTTGTAGATCTGCCCCGGCGCCAGCGACTCGCCCGGCTCGCGCAGTTCATCGCCGCTGCTCAGCAGGCACACGCGCAGGGGGCGATAAACCTTGACCCACGGAATGCCGGCCGACGCCAGCAGGCCGACTTCCTGGGCGCGCAGGCGCTGGCCGACACGCAACAGGCGTTGCCCGCGCTGCATTTCTTCACCGCGCTTGCGCACGTGTTCGCCCAGGCGCAGCGGCGGGCACCAGATACGCTGGCCGTAGACGCGGCAACGCTCCTGGGGCACCACGCTGTCGGCGCCGGGCGGCAGCGGCGCACCGGTGAAAATCCGTACTGTCTGCCCGGCCTGTAAAAGCTCATCGCTGCTGTGCCCGGCAGCAATCCGCCCGGCCAGCACCAAGTAGCCGCCCTGCTCCGGCACATCGGCGGCGCGCAGGGCGTAGCCGTCCATGGCGCTGTTGTCCCAGCACGGCAGGTCGAGAGGTGAAAACAATTCTTCGGCGATCACCCGACCCGCGGCCTGGCCGAGGGGGATGACTTCGGTGGGCGGCGCAGGTGGCGCCTGCGCCAGCAGTTGCTCGATCGCCTCGTCCACCGGCATCAATTGCCCGCTGTCGCACACGCGGGTGTTCATGACCGCGCCTCGCAGGCGCTGAGCGCTTGTTCGAACTGAGGCTTGAGGTGCGCAACGAAGTTGCACGGGCCGGTGCGGCTGTCCAATTGACTGAGCAGAATCTGGTCCCAGGCGGTACGGCACGCGCCGGGCGAACCGGGCATGCAGCACACCAGCACGCCATTGCTCATGCCCGCCAGGGCGCGGGACTGCAAGGTGGACATGCCGATTTCCGCCAGGGACACCTGGCGGAACAGCTCGCCGAACCCGTCCACTTGTTTATCCAGCAGCGGCAACACCGCTTGCGGCGTGTTGTCGCGAGCGGTGAAGCCGGTGCCGCCGGTCATCAGGATCACTTGCACCTGAGGGTCGGCGATCCACTGCGAAACACGGGCGCGGATCTGGTAGATATCGTCCATCACCAGGCCACGGTCGATCAGCACATGGCCGGCACCTTCTAGGCGCTCTACCAGGGTCTGCCCGGAGGTATCGGTGTCAAAGGTGCGGGTGTCGCTGATGGTCAGTACGGCAATGTTCAGGGAGACAAAACTGCGTTGAGTCAAATGGGCCATGATCAAGGCTCCAGGCAGGTAAAAAGATGCGCTCAGCCTGCGCCGCAACGGGCGCAGGGCCTATTCCTCGAAGGAGGTACCTCGTCAGGGCGCCAGCCGTGTGCGCTGCCAGGCGCCGTCTCGCAGGCGGTAGTCGAGGCGGTCATGCAGGCGGTCGGGGCGGCCTTGCCAGAACTCGATACGGCGCGGTTGCAGGCAGTACCCGCCCCAGTGCTCGGGCCGTGGCGGTTGCTGGCCGGCGAACCGCTCGGTGACCTCACGCAGCAAACCTTCCAGCTCGCTGCGGTGGGTCAGCGGCTGACTCTGCGGCGAGGCCCAGGCACCGAGTTGGCTGGCGGCCGGGCGGTCGAGGAAATAGGCGTCCGACAGCGCCGGATCGAGGCGCTCGACCGCACCTTCAATACGCACCTGGCGCTCCAGGCCGGGCCAGAAAAACGTCATCGCGGCATGGGGGTTGCTCGCCAGTTCCTCGCCCTTGGCGCTCTGGTAATTGCCAAAAAACACAAAACCTTCGGCGCTGAAGCCCTTGAGCAGCAGGATGCGGCAATGGGCGTACCCTTCGCTGTCGACCGTGGCCAGGGCCATGCTGTTGGCCTCGGCGGGAGGCGCTTCGGTCTTGCGCGCCTGGCTCAGCCACTGGCCGAACAACACCAGCGGATCGTCTTGCTCGCCGTCGTCCCGCAGGCCGTAGAGGGTGTAGTTGCGGCGCAGTTGCGCGAGGGACAGGGGCATGGGACGAACCTCCAGAGAATTCGCCACAGTGTGGGAACTGCGCAGGTTTTAGCCCTTGACCGCGATCAACAATCCGCCGCGTCATGGCGCCGCAGGCGGCTCACCACAATGACTTCGCCAGCACCACGATCACCACCATGTGCGCGAGAATGCTGCGCCGTATCCACAGCGCACGCTTGGGGCTCAGGCGCTCGCGGGTCAGCCAGTAGGCCAGCAGCAGGTAGTGCCCGATGATGCTCAGGGCGAGGAAGATTTTCAGGCTCAGGAACAGTCCGAAATGACTGTTCCATGGCAGACCGCGGTAATGCCAGGCCAGGCCGATACCCGCACCATACAGCAGCACCACCACGCCATGCAGCACCCGCCGCGAACGCCGGGCGATCGCGTGTTCTGCGGTGAAACGCGCCGACCACGCCAGCTCCTCGCGGGCGCTGTGCCAGATCACCACTTCAAAGAACAGCGTGCCGATAAAGGCGATCGCCGCCAGCAGATGCACGATCAACAACCACGAATACAGCATGCAATGCTCCTAACCGGGGTGCCCGTCGACCCGCGCCCGCCACAACATCGGGCCATACCGCCACAGGTACAAGCCCAGGCCGACCGACCAGCACAGCCCCGCCAGCCACAAGGCCGCCACGGGCCAGATCAACACCAGTGCCACCCGGCACACAGCCGCCAGGTTCAACAGGGCGAACGCCAGGGTCATCCCGCCCGGCGGCTGCAACGGCCGACCGGTATGGCCCAGGCTGACCCGCGCCACCATCGCCAGGATCAGCCCGGCCATGGCGCCGATCGTCAGCGCATGCACGGCCAGGCTCGGGTTGAGCGGCGCACCGAAATGCCACAGCGCCATGCCCAGGCAGGCCACGGCCAACCATGCGTAGGCCAGGTGCAGCGACCACAGCAGCGGCACGCGCCACAGGCCACGGTCATGCCAGCGCGCCAGGCGCAGCAAGTGGCCCAGGCCGAGCACAGCGAACAGTGCGCCGCTCCACCGGCTGGGGAACACCGCCAGCCCGCTGGCGTAAAGCAACGCCACCAGGATCGAACCGCCCAGCAACACACGGTCCAGCCACGGCCACGGCTTGACCGCATCGACCCGGCCCAGGCCACGTTGGGTGAAAAATGGAATCACCCGACCGCCGATCAGCCCCATCATCGCCGCCACCAGCCATAACCCCGTGAGCACCGCCTGGCGCTCCACGCCCTCGTCATGGCGCAGCAACCCATACAACGCCAACGCGTCTGCCACGGCGAGCAAGCCCAGCACCAGTACAATCGGGTAGTTACGGGTTTGCCTGACCTTCCACAGCGTCCAGCCCATCACCCCGGCCACCGCCAGCGGAAAACTCAGTTCCAGCACCGCCAGCAGCGGCCACGGCAGGTTCAGCAACCAACCCAGGCGCGCCGCCAGCCATAACCCGGCGAGCAACGCCAGGGGCGCGCCGCTGAGGCCGGGGCGGCCGGTCCAGGTCTGCACCGCGGTCAGCAAAAAGCCGGCGATGATCGCCACGCCAAAGCCGAACAGCAGCTCATGCCGGTGCCAGGCCAGCCAGCCGCCGGCCGGTTGCCAAGTACCGGTGGCGCCGCCCAGGGCGAACAACCACAGAGGAATGACCAGCACCGCCAACAGGCAGGCACCGAGGAAAAACGGGCGGAATGCCAGGCGAAACAATGGGGGAATGGCCATGGCCTTGCGTCGATCGAGCACTTGCATAGCACGGCTCCTAAACAGATGAATGCGACAATCTTGCGCTGCAGCCTGCGCTTTGCCCTTGTCGTAGATCAAGCACGCCCGCCACGGACAGGGGAACTTTGCCAGGAAATAACCGCCCGAATCCGGTACGCTCAGCGTTTTTACTCAAGGAGTTAATTCCCATGGCCAAAGCCACCGCCCGTCACATCCTCGTTGCCACCGAAGACAAGTGCAACGAACTCAAGGCCCAGATCGAAGGCGGCGCCGATTTCGCAGAAGTCGCCAAAGCCAATTCCAGCTGCCCATCCAGCCGTCAAGGCGGCGACCTGGGCTCGTTCGGTCCAGGCCAGATGGTTAAAGAATTCGACACCGTCGTGTTCAGCGCCCCGGTCAACACCGTGCAAGGCCCGGTGAAAACCCAGTTCGGTTATCACCTGCTGGAAGTCACCAGCCGTCAGGACTGACTCAGTCCACGCTGATGCTTGAAACAACGGCCCGCCTTTTGGTGGGCCGTTGTGCATGGGATGACTGGCGATGCTCAGGCCGTTAGCGTACAAATCCCTATTCTCCTTCACCCGGCGCTCAAGGCAGATAATGCGACTGGCTTTTTCGACTCTATTCAGCTCCACCCTGGCCCTGCTGCTGGCCAGCACCGCTGTGATCGCGGCCCCGCAAACCTACCTGACCGTGTATGGCGAACCGGCCAAATATGGCGCCGGCTTCAGCCATTTCGACTATGCCAACCCCAACGCGCCCAAGGGCGGCAGCCTGCGGCGTTCGGCCATCGAGATCGGGCGCTTCGACCATGTGCTGCCCTATATCGACAAAGGCATCGGCGTGTCCCAGATCGACGGCTGGCTCTACTCGCCCCTGGCCCTGCGCTCCCTGGACGAGCCGTACACGGTCTACGGCCTGGTCGCCGAGAAGATGGAACGCGCGGACGACGGCCTGTCGCTGCGCTTCTACCTCAACCCCAAGGCCCGTTTTGCCGATGGCACACCGATCACCGCCGAAGACGTGCGCTACAGCTTCGATTTGCTGATGACCCAAGGCAGCCTGCGCTTTCGCACGCTGTTCGCCGACGTCAAACACGTCGAAGTCGAAGGCGAACGCCAGGTGCGCTTCGATTTTTCCAGCGATGAAAACCGCACCCTGGCGCTGGATATCGCCACCCTGCCGGTGTTCCCCGAGCACTGGTGGAAAACCCGCGACTTCGCCAACGGCGGCGGCTACGAAGCGCCGCTGGGCAGCGGCCCGTACAAAATCAGCAAGATCGACGCGGGCAGCACCATCACCTTTACCCGCAACCCTGATTGGTGGGGCAAGGACTTGCCGGTCAGCCGCGGTCTGTACAACTTCAATCACCTGAGCCTGGAATATTTCGGCGACACCGAAGTGGCGCGCCAGGTGCTGCGTGGCGGCGCGTATGACTTCAACCGCGAGTTCTCCGCCACCGGTTACTCCATCGGCTACAACGGCCCGGCACTGGACGACGGGCGCCTGCAACGCGCGCACCTGGCCAAAGAGATGCCGCAACCGGCCCAAGGCTATGTGTTCAACGTGCAGAAACCGATGTTCCAGGACCGCCGCGTGCGCCAGGCCCTGGCGATGCTGTGGGATTTCGAATGGGCCAACCGGCAGATGATGCGCAACCTGTACATCCGCCAGCAGAGCTACTTCTCCAATAGCCCGCTGGCCGCGAGCGAATTGCCGACCCCGGAAGAGCTGGCGATCCTCGAACCTCTGCGCGGCCAGGTGCCCGACGAGGTGTTCAGCCAGGTCTTCAAAGCCCCGGTCACCGACGGCAGCGGCATGATCCGCGACAAGCAGCTGCAAGCCTTGGCCCTGCTGGAAGAAGCCGGCTGGAACCCCAACGGCGACAAGCTGGTCAACGCCGAGGGCGAGCCGCTGGAGTTCACCTTCCTCTATGCGCAGCCCGGCCTCGAGCGTCTGTTGCTGCCGTACAAGCGCAACCTGGCGCAGATCGGCATCACCCTGATCATCCGCCGCATCGACTCCTCGCAGTACGTCAACCGGCTGATGACGCGGGACTACGACATGATCGTCACCGGCTTCCCGGTCACCACCTCGCCGGGGATGGAGTTGTACAACTACTTCGGCTCCAGCGCCGCGTTCGACCCGGGCGCCAACAACTACATGGTGCTCAAGGACCCGGCCGTCGACAGCCTGATCAAGGGCCTGGTGAAAGCCAACACCCAGGCGCAGATGCTCACCTACGCCCACGCCCTGGACCGGGTGCTGCAATGGAACTACCTGTGGATCCCCAATTACTACCCGCCCGGCACGTCCGCCGCGTGGTGGAACCGCTTCGGCCGCCCGGCGATCGAGGCGAAGAATGACGAAGCCCTGGAAACCTGGTGGGAAATCAGCCCCACGCCACTGACGAACGCACAAATGAGCGCGGAGCTTAAAAAACGCGGAGGGATGCGCTGATGTTTGCCTATATCGTGCGGCGCCTGCTGTTGATCATCCCGACGCTGGTGATCATCCTGCTGGTCAATTTCGTGATCGTGCAGGCCGCGCCCGGCGGGCCGGTGGAACAGGCGATCGCCCACCTGCAAGGGATCGGCGGCGGCAGCATCGGCGGTTCCGCCGGCGAAGGCCTCGGCAGCGGCTCGCGGGCCAGCCGTGGCCTGGACCCGAAACTGATCAAGGACATCGAAAAACAATACGGCTTCGACAAGCCGGCGCCGGAGCGCCTGTGGCTGATGCTCAAGAGCTACGCCCGGCTGGACTTCGGCAACAGCTTCTTTCGCGGCGCGACCGTCACCGACCTGATCCTGGAAAAGATGCCGGTGACCATCTCCCTCGGCCTGTGGGCCACGCTGATCACCTACCTGGTGTCGATTCCCCTGGGGATCCGCAAGGCGGTGCGCCATGGCAGCAACTTCGATGTGTGGAGCAGCACCGCCATCGTGATCGGCTATGCGATGCCGGCGTTCCTGTTTGCGATGTTCCTGATCGTGGTGTTCGCCGGCGGAACCTCGCTGAACTGGTTCCCGGTGCGCGGCCTGGTCTCGGAAAACTTCGACGAACTGAGCACGGTGGGCAAGGTCGCCGACTATTTCTGGCACCTGGTCTTGCCGGTCACGGCGCTGGTGATCGGCGGGTTCGCCACCCTGACCATCCTGACGAAAAACTCGTTCCTCAATGAGATCACGCGCCAATACGTGGTCACCGCCCGCGCCAAAGGCTTGAGCGAACGGCAGGTGCTGTACGGGCATGTGTTCCGCAATGCGATGCTGCTGGTGATCTCGGGGATTCCCCAGGCGTTTATCAGCGTGTTCTTTGCCGGCTCGCTGCTGATCGAGGTGATCTTTTCCCTCGACGGTCTCGGGCGCATGAGCTACGAAGCCGCGGTGTCCCGCGACTACCCGGTGGTGTTCGGTTCGCTGTTTATCTTCACCCTGTTCGGCCTCTTGATAAAACTGATCGGCGACCTCTGCTACACCCTGGTGGACCCGCGTATCGACTTCGCCGCGAGGAACGCCTGATGTTCAATCTATCTCCCGTGGCCCGTCGGCGTTTCGAGCGGTTCAAGAAGAACCGCCGCGGCTGGTGGTCACTGTGGCTGTTTATCGGCCTGTTCATCCTGACCCTCGGCGGCGAGTTGATCGCCAATGACAAGCCCTTGGTGTTGAGCTTCAAGAACGAGCTGTATTTTCCGGTGTTCAAGCGCTACACCGAGCAGCAGTTTGGCGGGCAATTACCGTTCCAGGCCGACTATCGCAGCGACTACGTACAGAAGCTGATCAAGCAGGACGGCGGCTGGATGCTGTTCCCGCCAGTGCCGTTCAACGACGACACGCCCAACTACGAACTGACCCGCCCTGCCCCCAGCCCGCCCTCGGCGGTGAACTGGCTGGGCACCGACGACCAGTCGCGCGACGTGGTGGCGCGGGTGATCTTCGGCGCGCGGGTGTCGATCCTGTTTGCCCTGGCGCTCACCGCGATCAGTGCGAGCATCGGCATCGCCGCGGGCGCGTTGCAGGGTTACTACGGCGGCTGGGTCGACCTGATCGGTCAGCGGGTGCTGGAAGTGTGGTCCGGGTTGCCGGTGCTGTACCTGCTGATCATCCTGTCCGGCTTTGTCGAACCGAACTTCTGGTGGCTGCTGGGGATCATGGCGCTGTTTTCCTGGCTGGCCCTGGTGGACGTGGTGCGCGCCGAGTTCCTGCGCGGGCGCAACCTGGAGTACGTCAAGGCGGCGCGGGCCCTGGGTTTGAGCGACGCCAAGATCATGCGCCGACACATCCTGCCCAATGCCATGACGGCCACCCTGAGCTACCTGCCGTTTATTTTGACCGGGGCGATTTCCACCTTGAGCGCCCTGGATTTCCTCGGCTTCGGCATGCCGGCGGGCAGCGCGTCGCTGGGTGAGTTGATCGCCCAGGGCAAGCAAAACCTGCAAGCGCCATGGCTGGGCCTGACGGCGTTTTTCACCTTGGCGCTGATTCTGTCGCTGCTGGTATTTATCGGCGAGGCGTTGCGCGATGCCTTCGACCCCCGTGCATGAGTGAGTCTGTATGAGCGACAACCTGATCGAGATCCGCGACCTCTGCGTCGCCTTCAGCGGCCAGACCGTGGTGCGCAACCTTAGCCTGGATGTGCGCCCCGGCGAGTGCCTGGCGCTGGTCGGCGAGTCGGGCTCGGGCAAGTCGGTGACGGCCCTTTCGATTCTGCAACTGCTGCCCGAAGCCGGCACGCAAACCAGCGGCTCCGTGCGCTATCGCGGCCAAGAGCTGATCGGCGCATCGGCGGCCACCCTGCAAAAGCTGCGTGGCGACCGCATCGCCATGATCTTCCAGGAGCCGATGACCTCCCTCAACCCGCTGCACAGCATCGAAAAGCAGATCGGCGAAACCCTGCTGTTGCACAAAGGTATGGGCGGCAAAGCAGCACAGGCGCGCATCATTGAACTGCTCGAACTGGTCGGCCTCCAGAACCCCCAGGAACGGCTCAAGGCCTATCCGCACCAACTCTCCGGCGGCCAGCGCCAACGCGTGATGATCGCCATGGCCCTGGCCTGCGAGCCGGAACTGCTGATCGCCGACGAGCCCACCACCGCGTTGGATGTGACCGTGCAGCGCAAGATCCTGTTGCTGCTCAAATCCTTGCAGCAACGCCTGGGCATGTCGCTGCTGCTGATCAGCCACGACCTCAACCTGGTACGCAGCATGGCGCAGCGCGTGTGTGTGATGCATACCGGCGAGATCGTCGAACAGGCCGACTGCGAAACCTTGTTCAACGCGCCACAACACCCCTACAGCCGCTTGCTGCTCGACGCTGAACCGGCGGGCGAGGTGCTGTGCGGCGAAACGCGCGAAACGGTGTTGCAGGTCGACGACCTGAGCGTGCAATTCCCCCTCGGCGGCGGCCTGTTTCAGCGCAAGACCTACCTGCGCGCGGTGGACGGCATCAGCCTCAGCGTGCAGCGCGGCAAGACGCTGGGCATCGTCGGCGAGTCGGGCTCGGGTAAATCCACCCTGGGCCAGGCGATCCTGCGCCTGCTGGACTCCACCGGCAGCATCCGCTTCCAGGGCGTCGCCCTCGACGCGCTCAACCACAAACAGATGCGCCCGTGGCGCAAGCAGATGCAGGTGGTGTTCCAGGACCCCTACGGCAGCCTCAGCCCGCGCATGTCGGTGCAGCAGATCATCAGCGAAGGCCTGGAAGTCCACGCACCGTGCAGCCTCGCCGAGTGTGACGCGCAGGTGATCCAGGTGCTCAAGGACGTCGGCCTCGACCCGGCCAGCCGGTATCGTTACCCCCACGAGTTTTCCGGTGGCCAGCGCCAGCGCATCGCCATCGCCCGCGCGCTGGTGCTCAAGCCGGCGCTGATGCTGCTCGACGAACCCACCTCGGCCCTCGACCGCACAGTGCAGAAGCAAGTGGTGGCGTTGCTGCGCGAGCTGCAGGACAAGTACGGCCTGACCTACCTGTTCATCAGCCATGACCTTGCCGTGGTGCGCGCCATGGCCCACGACATGATCGTGATCAAGGACGGCAAGGTGGTGGAGCGCGGCGCCAGCCATGATGTATTTGAATCGCCGCAACACCCGTACACCCAGGAACTGCTGGCCGCCGCACACATCCCCTTGTAGGAGCGAGCTTGCTCGCGAAAAGCGCAAGGACACCGCGTTCAACCAGCAGGCCGCGTCATCGTTAACGTTTTTCGCGAGCAAGCTCGCTCCTACAGGATTCTGCACGCATGAGTACCAGCCTCAAGGACTACCAACAGGTTCGCGGCCTGGCCATCCAGTCGCTGTTCGAGATCATCGAGCAGTCCAGCGAAGGCACGGTGATTGTCGACCGCGACGCGAACATCGTGTGGATGAACGAGCGCTACGCCAAGCGCTTCGGCCTCAAGAGCGCCGACGAAGCCATCGGCCAACCCTGCGAACAGGTCATCGCCAACAGCCTGTTGCGCCAGGTGGTGCGCAACGACCAGCCGATCCTGCTGGATATCCAGGACACGCCCAAAGGCCCGCTGGTGGTGATGCGCCTGCCGATCCACAACGACGCCGGCGCGGTGATCGGCGCCATCGGCTTTGCGCTGTTCGATGAGCTGCGCAACCTGTCGCCGCTGATCGAGCGTTACCTGAGCATGCAGCAAGAACTGGCGTCCACCCGCTCGCTGCTGCGTTCACGCCAGAGCAAGTACACCTTTGCGCACTTTATCGGCACCAGCGCCACCAGTCTCGAAGTCAAACGCCGCGCACGGCGCAGTGCGAGTGCCGAGTCGCCGGTGTTGCTGCTCGGCGAAACCGGCACCGGCAAGGAGTTGCTGGCCCAGGCGATCCACGGCGCCTCGACGCGGGCGCACAAGGCATTTGTCAGCATCAACAGCGCGGCCATTCCCCATGACCTGCTCGAAGCCGAGTTCTTCGGCACCGCGCCCGGCGCGTTTACCGGCGCCGACCGCAAAGGCCGCCCCGGCAAGTTGCAGATCGCCCAGGGCGGCACGCTGTTTCTCGATGAAATCGGCGACATGCCCCTGCCGCTGCAAAGCAAGCTGTTGCGGGTGTTGCAGGAGAAGGAATACGAACCGGTCGGCTCCAACGAGATGCGGCACAGCGACGTGCGGGTGATCGCCGCCACGTCCATGGACCTGGAAGCGGCGATCAAACGCGGCGAGTTTCGCGCCGACCTGTATTACCGGCTGAATGTGCTGCCGATCCAGGTGCCGCCGTTGCGCGAACGCCTGGAAGATATTCCGGCGCTGAGCGAAGCGATCCTCGAAGACCTGCGCAGCCACCACGAACTGGACCGCGAGGCCCTGGCGTTGTTGGCGCGGCATGCATGGCCGGGGAATATCCGCGAACTGCGCAACGTGCTGGAACGCGCGGCGTTGTTGAGCGATGACCGGGTGTTGGGCGCGGCTGAGATTCGCGCCGCGATCGGCACGTTCAGCCCGGTGGCGCGCGAGGCGATGGAAACGCTCGAAGGCGAGACGTTCGCGGCGGCGCGGGAGCGCTTCGATCGGCAGTTGATCACCGCGGCGCTCAAGGCCTGCGGCGGGAATGTGGTGGACGCGGCCCAGCGCTTGGGGCTGGGCAGGTCGACCTTGTACAAGAAAATGGTCGCGCTGGGCCTGGCAATATCTCAATAAAGAGACAAAATTCTCAAAACAAAGACAATCCTTGTGGGAGAGGGCTTGCCCCCGATGGCAGTGCCTCAGTCAGCCTATTCTTTACAGACCCACCGCTATCGGGGGCAAGCCCCCTCCCACCTTTGATGTGTTTTTGTCTCTGAATTGAGACCAGATCTGAAAAGCTTGTTCGTGGATACAATAATATCTATGTATTTCAATAGGTTATGAACATGGCACGCATCTCGCTATAGCCCTCCTCCAACGCATCACCCCACAAAAATAACAATCTGATGGAGACACACCATGAGTGTGATCATTGCCTTGGCAGCCCTCGCGCTGCTGATGCTGGCTGCCTACCGTGGCTACAGCGTCATCTTGTTTGCCCCCATCGCCGCCCTCGGCGCTGTCCTGCTCACCGACCCGTCCGCGGTCGCCCCGGCGTTTACCGGGGTGTTCATGGAGAAAATGGTCGGTTTCATCAAACTGTATTTTCCGGTGTTCCTGCTCGGTGCCGTGTTCGGCAAGCTGATCGAGCTGTCGGGTTTCTCGCGCTCGATCGTGGCGGCCGCAATCCGCTTGCTCGGCACGCGCCAGGCGATGCTGGTGATCGTGCTGGTCTGCGCCCTGCTCACCTACGGCGGCGTGTCGCTGTTCGTGGTGGTGTTTGCGGTGTACCCGTTCGCGGCGGAGATGTTCCGCCAGAGCGACATCCCCAAGCGCCTGATCCCGGCGACCATCGCCCTCGGCGCGTTCTCGTTCACCATGGACGCGCTGCCCGGCACGCCGCAGATCCAGAACATCATCCCCAGCACGTTCTTCAACACCACCGCCTGGGCTGCGCCGTGGCTGGGGCTGATCGGCACGATCTTCGTGTTCTGCAGCGGCATGCTCTACCTGGCGCGCCAGCGCAACAAGGCGCAACGGGCCGGTGAAGGCTACGGCACCGAACTGCGCAACGAGCCGGAAACCGCCGAGAACCTGAGCCTGCCCAACCCCTGGATCGCGCTGTCGCCGCTGCTCCTGGTGGGCGTGATGAACCTGCTGTTCACCCACTGGATCCCGCAGTGGTACGGCAAGACCCACAGCCTCAGCCTGCCGGGCATGAGCGCGCCGGTGACCACCGAAATCGCCAAGCTCACCGCGATCTGGGCGGTGCAGGCGGCGTTGCTGGTGGGCATCGTCATGGTGCTGGTGTTCGGCTGGTCAGCGATCAAAAGCAAGCTCGCCGAAGGCAGCAAGAGCGCGGTCAGCGGTGCGCTGCTGGCGGCGATGAACACCGCCTCGGAATACGGCTTCGGTGCGGTGATCGCCTCGCTGCCGGGCTTTCTGGTGCTGGCGGACTGGCTCAAGGGCATCCCCAACCCGCTGGTCAACGAAGCGATTACCGTGACGCTGCTGGCCGGTATCACCGGCTCGGCGTCCGGCGGCATGAGCATCGCCCTGGCGGCGATGTCCGAGAGTTTCATTGCGGCGGCCCATGCGGCGAATATTCCCCTTGAAGTGCTGCACCGGGTCGCGGCCATGGCCAGCGGCGGCATGGACACCCTGCCCCACAACGGCGCGGTGATCACCTTGCTGGCGGTCACCGGGCTGACCCACCGCGAAGCCTACAAGGACATCTTCGGCATCACGATCATCAAGACCCTCGCGGTGTTCGTGGTGATCGGTACTTTCTACGCCACCGGCATTGTGTGAGGTTTTCATGACGAATTTGAACGGCAAGACCGCCCTGGTCACCGGCTCCACCAGTGGTATCGGCCTGGGCATAGCGCTGAGCCTGGCCGAGGCCGGCGCCAACCTGATCCTCAACGGCTTCGGCGACGCCAGCGCGGTGATCGCCCAGGTACAGGCGTTCGGCGGCAAGGTCGGGCATCACCCGGCGGACGTCAGCGACCCGGCGCAGATCGCCGACATGCTCGCCTACGCCGAGCGCGAATTCGGCGGTGTGGATATTCTGGTCAACAACGCCGGCATCCAGCATGTGGCGGCGGTGGACGAGTTTCCGGTGGAGCGCTGGGATGCGATCATCGCGATCAACCTGTCGTCGGTGTTCCACAGCACGCGCCTGAGCCTGCCGGGCATGAAGGCCAAGGGCTGGGGGCGCATCGTCAATATCGCCTCGGTGCATGGCCTGGTGGGTTCGGTGGGCAAGGCCGCCTACGTCGCGGCCAAGCACGGCGTGATCGGCCTGACCAAGGTGGTCGGCCTGGAAACCGCCACCAGCAACGTGACCTGCAACGCGATCTGCCCCGGCTGGGTGCTGACACCGCTGGTGCAGAAGCAGATCGATGATCGCGCGGCCAACGGCGTCGACCCGCAGCAGGCGCAACATGATTTACTGGCAGAGAAGCAGCCGTCGCTGGAGTTCGTCACCCCGCCGCAACTGGGTGAGCTGGTATTGTTTTTGTGCAGCGAGGCCGGTGCCCAGGTGCGCGGCGCGGCATGGAACATCGATGGTGGTTGGCTGGCCCAATAGACAAAACACAGAAAATCCAATGTGGGAGGGGGCTTGCCCCCGATGGCAGTGGGTCAGTACCGCATGTGCTAGCTGATACTCCGCCATCGGGGGCAAGTCGAATCGTCGCACCGCCCCTCCCACATTCGAACTCCACTGTTTGGAAGAACTGTACAAGAATAAGAGACGTGCTTATGTCCGAGATCCTCTGGCAACCCTCCCCCGAACGCATCCGTCACACCCGGATGGACCAGTTCCGGCGCTTTATCAATCAGCGCTACAGCGTGCAGCTCGACGACTACCCGGCGTTGCACCAGTGGAGCATCGACCAGCGCCCCGACTTCTGGCAGGCGATCGTGGCGTTTTTCGACGTGCAGTTTCGCAGCCCGCCCAGCGCGGTATTGATCGAAGGCGCCGCGATGCCCAGCGCCGAGTGGTTCCCCGGCGCAACCCTGAACTTTGCCGAGCACCTGCTGCGCCGTCGCGACGCTCACCCTGCCGTGGTCGCCATCAGCGAAGACGGCCAGCGCGAGCAACTGAGCTACGCCGAACTGGCCGCCCACGTCGCCGGCCTGCAACGCAGCCTGCGGGCGGCCGGGGTCGGGCTGGGCGATCGGGTTGCCGCGTGCATGCCCAACACCTGGCAAACCCTGGTCGGCATGCTGGCCACCACCAGCCTGGGCGCGATCTGGTCGTGCTCATCGCCGGACTTCGGCACCCAAGGCGTGATCGACCGTTTCGGCCAGATCGAGCCCAAGGTGCTGATCGCCTGCGCCGGTTACCGCTACGCCGGCAAAACCATCGACCAGAGCGCCAAGCTCAACGAGATCCTCGAACGCCTGCCGTCCCTGCAGCACCTGATCGTCGTGCCGTATGCCCGGCCCCAGGCGCGGGTCGAGGACTATCGGAGCGACGCCAATGTCGCGCTGTGGAGTGACTTCTACCAACCCGGCGGCACGCCTGAGTTCGTCGCGGTGCCGTTCGACCATCCGCTGTATATCCTCTATTCCAGCGGCACCACCGGCGTGCCCAAATGCATCATCCACGGCACCGGCGGCGTGCTGCTCACCCACCTCAAGGAGCACGGCCTGCATGCGGACCTGTCCCGCGAGGATTGCCTGTTCTACTACACCACCTGCGGCTGGATGATGTGGAACTGGCTGGTTTCGGTACTCGCGCTCGGCGCCACCGCCGTGCTGTACGACGGCTCGCCGTTTCACCCAGGCCCCGAGCGCTTGATCGACCTGATCGACGCGGAACGGATCAGCGTGTTCGGCACCAGCCCCAAGTTCCTCGCCACCCTGGAAAAAGCCGGCCTGCAGCCGCGCCTGAGCCATGACCTGAGCAGCCTCAAGGGCCTGATTTCGACTGGCTCGCCGCTGTCGCCGCAGAGCTACGACTACGTGTACCGCGAGATCAAGGCCGAGGTGTGCCTGTCATCGATGTCTGGCGGCACCGATATCGTCTCCTGCTTCGTCATCGGCAACCCGGTGCTGCCGGTACGCCGCGGCGAAATGCAATGCAAGAGCCTGGCGATGGCCATCGAGGTGTGGGACGACCAGGGGCGGCCGTTGCTCGGTGAAAAAGGCGAACTGGTGTGTACCCGGCACTTCCCCGCCATGCCCATCGGCCTGTGGAACGACCCGCAGCAGAAAAAACTGCGCGCCTCCTATTTCAGCCAATTCCCCGGCGTGTGGGCCCAGGGCGACTACGCCGAACAGCGGCCCAACGGCAGCCTGCTGATTCACGGGCGTTCCGACGCGGTGCTCAACCCTGGCGGCGTGCGGATCGGCACCGCCGAGATCTATCGGCAGGTGGAAAAAGTCCCGCAGGTGCTGGAAAGCCTGGCCATTGGCCAACGCTGGCAAGACGATGTGCGAGTCGTGCTGTTCGTGCGACTCGACGATGGCGTCGAGCTGGATGACGCCCTCGAACAGCAGATCCGCCAGGTGATCCGCGCCAATACCACACCACGCCATGTACCGGCGAAGATCCTCGCTGTCAGCGATATCCCGCGCACCATCAGCGGTAAGATCGTCGAACTGGCGGTGCGCAATGTGGTACACGGCGAACCGGTGAAAAACACCGACGCGCTGGCCAACCCGGAGGCCCTGGCACAGTTTCGCGACCGACCTGAGCTGGCGCTTTAAGATGAAAGGTTTCAGCGAAAACGCACTCATTTGCAGAAAAAAGCCCAATGCATGCTATTTTTCGGGGGTAGTCACCCACCGTTATCCCACCGGATAATCGCTGTTGTCATTTTTCAAAGCGTTACGCTCAGGGCTTTTTATGAAGGAAACATCCACCGGTAGCGAAGCCGCCGCATTGATTGCGCGGCTGGACTGGGCCAAAAACCCCCTCGGTGAGGCCAATGATTGGCCGCAAAGCCTGCGTACCGCCGTGGATATCGTCGTCCACTCGCCGATGCCGATGCAGCTGTTGTGGGGCCGCGAACTCATCCAACTCTACAACGACGCCTTCGCCCTGCTGGCGGGCAACAAGCACCCCGACGCGATGGGCCAGCCGGCGCACCAGACCTGGCCGGAATTGCACAGTTTCACCGCGCCGGTCTATGACGCGGTCTTCAGCGGCCAGGTGCGCGCCTTCAGCGAGCAGCGCTTTGTGCTGCAACGCAACCAGCGCGACACCGAGATCTGGCTCGACCTGACCTACAGCCCGATCCGCGATGAACGCGGCAGCGTCGCCGGCATCCTCGTCACCGCCATCGAAACCAACGAGCGCCGCCAGTTCACCCAGGAACTGCAACAGCGCTCCGAAGCCAGCCTCAAAGCCCAGCAAAGCACCGAGCAACGCCTGCGCCACCTCAACGAAAACCTCGAAGAGCGTGTGGCCCAGCGCACCCTGGCACTGGCCGAGGCCAACCAGCGCCTGCAAAACGAGATGGTCGAACGCGAACGCGCCGAAGACGCCCTGCGCCACGCGCAGAAGATGGAAGCGGTGGGCCAACTCACCGGCGGCATCGCCCATGACTTCAACAATATGCTCACCGGCATCATCGGCAGCCTGGACCTGATGCAACGCTACATCGCCGCCGGGCGCAGCGACGACATCGGCCGCTTTGCCGACGCCGCCGTGGCCTCCGCCCATCGCGCCGCCGCCCTCACCCACCGCCTGCTGGCGTTCTCGCGGCGTCAGTCACTGGACCGTCGCCCGCTCGACCCGAACCAGTTGGTGGCCTCGCTGGAAGACTTGTTCCAGCGCACCAAGGGCGCGCACATCACGCTCAAGGTGCAACTGGGCCACGATATCTGGCCGGTGAACAGCGACGCCAGCCAGTTGGAGAACGCCCTGCTCAACCTGGTGATCAACGCGCGGGATGCCATGCCCGATGGCGGCGAACTGCTGATCGAAACCGCCAACAGCTACCTCGACGGCACCGACATCACCACCCCGGAACCGGTCAAGGCCGGTGATTACGTGATGCTCGGCGTGCGCGACAACGGCACCGGCATGGCGCCGAAAATCCTGGCCAAAGCCTTCGATCCGTTTTTCACCACCAAGCCCATCGGCCAGGGCACCGGCCTGGGGCTGTCGATGATCTATGGCTTCGCCCAGCAATCCGGCGGCCATGTGACCCTCCACAGCGAACCGGGCCAGGGCACCTGCGTGCGCTTGTATCTGCCGCGCCTGCACGGCACTTCCCTGGCAAGCAGCTTGCCGGCCAGCCTCAGTGAGGCCGCGCCCGTGGCCCTGGCCGGAGAGGCTGTGGTGGTGGTCGAGGACGACCCGGCGGTCCGCATGCTGGTGGTCAATGTCCTCGATGAACTGGGCTACACCGCGCACCAGGCCGCGGATGCACGCACGGCCTTGCCGCTGCTGGAATCGGACTTGCGCGTGGATTTGCTGGTGACCGACGTCGGTCTGCCGGGCATGAACGGCCGGCAACTGGCGGAAATCGCCCGTCAGCACCGCCCGGGCCTGCGCATCCTGTTCATGACCGGTTATGCGGAAAAAGCCGCCGAACGCCAAGGCTTTCTGGAAGACGGCATGGACATGGTGGCCAAGCCGTTTTCCATCGACGTGCTCGCCACCAAAATCCGCAGCATGATCAGCGTCGACGATCCAGTTCAGGCATAATCGCGCGCCGTCGCACACCCCGGTAGAGAACCATGAAAGCCCAAGCCCGCCATATCCTGGTGAAAACCAGTGAAGAAGCCGAACAGCTCAAGCAGCGCATCGCCAAGGGTGAAGCGTTCGATGTGCTGGCCAAGAAGTACTCCACCTGCCCGTCCGGCAAGCGCGGCGGCGATCTGGGCGAGATCCGGCCGGGGCAGATGGTCGGCGCGATTGATGCGGTGATCTTCAAGAAGCCGCTGCGGGTGGTGCATGGGCCGGTCAAGAGCAAGTTTGGGTATCACTTGGTGCAGGTGTTTTATCGGGATTGAGGGGTTGGCTTTAGGGCGCTATCGGGGGCAAGCCCCCTCCCACAGTGAGCGCAATGCGGTCAACTGTGGGAGGGGGCTTGCCCCCGATCCGCCGCAGGCGGCCATTCACCCCCTATCTAGGAATCAACGCCCCCGGCACCTGGATCACCCGGCTCGCCAACCGATGCCCGGCCAAGGCCGCCTCTTGCGGCGAGCCGCCCTTGAGCCGACTGGCCAGGTACGCCGCGCTGAACGAGTCCCCCGCCGCCGTGGTGTCCACCACCGTCTCGACCGGCAACGCCGGCACCGCAAAACGCTGGCCTGCGCAACGGAGCAAACAGTCCTCGGCGCCGCGCTTGAGCACGACTTCCGCGACTGCCGGATACGCTGCGAACACCTGCTCGCTGTCGGCATGACCAAACAACGCGCGCTCGTCATCCTCGGTCAGCAAGGCCATATCCACCTCGGCCAACACTTTGTGATAGGCCGCACGCGCCGCCTCGACACTCGCCCACAAACGCGGCCGGTAGTTGTTGTCGAACACCACCCGGCCGCCGCGCCGACGGGTTTCGATCAAGGCCTGCAACAAGCGCTCGCGCCCGACTTCACCGAGCACCGCCAGGGTGATGCCGCTGAAATACACCACGTCATAGCCCGGCAACGCTGCCAGGATCGGTGCTGCGGCGGGCGTGGTGAAGCAGTCGCGCACGGCCGCTTCGTTGCGCCAGTAGAGGAATTTGCGCTCGCCGTTGGCGTCGGTCTGGATGCAGTACAACCCCGGCAACCGCCCGGGCAGGCGCTGGACCATGCTCAGGCCCAGGCCTTCGTCGGTCCACTGTTGGCACATGGCGTCGCTGAAGCTGTCATCGCCCAGGGCGGTGACGTAGTCGACGTGGCCGAGCGCCCCCAACTCGCGGCGCAGGTACACCGCGGCGTTCAGGGTGTCGCCGCCGAAGCTCTGGTGCAGGCTGCCGTCGGCGCGGTGTTGCAGTTCGATCATGCATTCGCCGATGAGGGCGATGCGGGGTGTGGTGTTCATGCCTGTTGTCTCCGGTGCGGCTGATGGCCCCTTCGCGGGCGAGCCCGCTCCTACCTTTGAATGTGTTCACACATCCAAAGGGCGCAGCGGGTTTGCCCGCGATGGAGGCGACGCGGTCTAGAAGCAGGTATGCAGTGACTCGATCACCTGCAGTTGCTCATCCACCAGGCAACCGACCTGCCACTTGTCGAACGTCAGGCACGGGTGGGAAGTGCCGAAGGAAATAATGTCGCCGATGCGCAGCTCAACCCCCGGCGCGACGCTCATGAACGCATGCTGGTCCATCACCGCCGTGACCTTGCACGCGCTCACATCATCGCCTTGCGCCGGCACGATCCCAGCCTTGTAGCGCTTGAGCGGCACCGGCAAACCGGCGTCGTAGGCCACATCGCGCTTGCCCAGGGCGACCACCGCGAAGCCAGGCTCAGGCAACGATTGCACGTGGGCCCAGACTTCCAACGCCGGGCGCAGGCCTTCGCTGAGGTCGCTGCGCCGGTCGAGCACGCAGCATTGCGCATCTTTGTAGATGCCATGGTCATGGGCCACGTAGCTGCCGGGACGCAGCACGCTGAGGAAACGCCCGGCGGCGTTTTGCGCCTCGAAGGACTCGGCGATCAGGTCATACCAGGCCGACCCCGACGCGGTGACGATGGGCTTGGCCAGGTCGAACGAGCCGTTGTTCTGCAGGTCCACCGCCAGGCGCACCAGGCTCGCGGCGAAGTCGCGGATGCCAGTGATGGCGTGTTCGCCGTGGATCACGCCTTCGTAGCCTTCGATACCGGTCAGGGCCAGCGCCGGCTGGGCCTTGATCGCCGTGGCCAGGTCGCGCACCTCTTGCTCGCTGCGGCAACCGCAACGGCCGCCGACCACGCCGTACTCGATCATCACGTTCAAACGCAGGCCACGGGCGGCGAAGAACAGGCCCAGGTCGGCGACGTTGTCCGGGTGGTCGACCAGGCAGTGGAAGTCGAAGTCTGCGTCGGCCAGCAAGTCGGCGATCAACGCCATGTTCGGCGCGCCCACCAGTTGGTTGGCCATCAACACACGGCGCACACCGCCGGCATAGGCGGCGCGGGTCTGTACCGCGCTGGCCAGGGTGATGCCCCAGGCACCAGCGGCGATCTGGCGCTGGAACAGGGCCGGCATCATGCTGGTTTTGCCATGGGGCGCAAGCTCGGCGCCGCTGTTGCTGACAAAGGCCTGCATCCAGCGGATGTTGTGTTCGAGGGCGTCGCGGTGCAGCACCAGGGCCGGCAGGCTGACGTCACGGACCAGATGGGCGCCGACAGCGGCGGCGCCCTTTGCAACGGCGTTGATGGCAGGCATGAACTGCTCCTATTCGTTGATGCGACGGGCCAGGTTGTTGGCGCTTTCGATCAACACCCGGCGGTAGTCGTTGTAGTTTTTACTGGCATCGGCGCGGGGCGCGACGATGCACAGGGTCGCAATGCTGACGCCCTGCGCGTCCCGGACCGGGGCGGCAAAGCAATGGGTAAAGGTGTCGGCCACGCTGTCGAAGGAAAAGAAGCCATCGACGCTGGCCTGACGGATCTGTGCGAGGAAGGTCTCCAGCGGCAAGCGCTGGCCGTCCGGCAGGATGAAATCGTCGGGGTCGATCAGGTCGACGATCTGCTGGTCGCTCAAATGCCCCAGCAACAGGCGCCCGGACGCGGTCCACGGGATCGGTGCGTTTTCGCCGATGTCCGAGGAAATCCGGAAATGCCGCTCGCCTTCACGCATCAGCGCCACCGTGTATTTGCGCCCGTTGAGCAGGCACATCTGCGCGGTTTCGTGGGTCTGGCTGACGATTGCCTGCAAGGCGTGGTCGGCCTCGCGGGTCAGGTCGAAATGGCGCAGGTGCGCCTGGCCGAGGAAGTACAGCTGACGGCCGAGGTAGACGTGCCCGTCCTTGCCCACGGTTTCCAGGATGCGGCGTTCCAGTAAGGAGGCGACCAACTCGTAGACCGTGGACTTGGGGCTGCCGATGCCGCTGGCGATATCATTCGGGCGCAGGGGCTGGCCGACTTCCTTGAGGAAATCGAGGATGTCGAATGCACGGTCCAGGCCTTTGGCGCGGCGTTTGATGGTGTCTTCGGTCATGGAAGTTTCGGTCCGCTGAAAGGTATGTGCTGCACAGTGATCCCTTGTGGGAGGGGGCTTGCCCCCGATGGCGGTGTGCCAGTAGATACATCTGTTGCTGATACACCGCTATCGGGGGCAAGCCCCCTCCCACATTGGATTTGATGTGGTCTTGAGAGTGGGGCATTTAGCCCTTTTTCTTGTAGGCCACGCAATCGATCTCGACCTTGCAATCCACCATCATGTTGGCCTGCACGCAGGCACGTGCCGGGGCGTGTTCGGGGCTGAAGTATTCGCCGAAGACCTTGTTGAAGCTCCAGAAATCCCGTGGGTCTTCCAGCCACACGCCGACGCGCACCACGTCGTTCAAGGCGTAGCCAGCCTCTTCGAGAATCGCCACCACGTTGCGCATCGTCTGGCGGGTTTGCTCGACGATACCGCCGCTGATGATTTCACCGTCCACCGCTGGCACCTGGCCCGAGACGTAGAGCCAGCCGTCCGCTTCCACCGCGCGGGCGAAAGGCCGAGGCTGGCCGCCGCCGGCGGTGCTGCCGGTGCCGTAACGAGTAATGCTCATAAATAGTGCTCCTTGACTGACAGTTAAAAACGAATGTTCTTCAGGAATTCCGCCAGGCGCGGCGACTGCGGGCGTTCGAAGATGTCCTTCGCCGAGCCCTGTTCTTCAATGCGCCCCTGATTCATGAAGACGATTTTGTCCGAGACTTCGTAGGCAAAGCGCATCTCATGGGTCACCAGCAACATGGTCATGCCTTCTTCCGCCAGGCCCTTGATCACGCTGAGCACTTCGCCCACCAGTTCCGGGTCGAGGGCCGAGGTGACTTCGTCGAACAGCATCAGGCTGGGGTTCATCGCAATCGCACGGGCGATGGCCACGCGCTGTTGCTGGCCGCCGGACAACTGGCCGGGGAAGTGATTGCGGCGTTCCAGGAGCCCTACACGGTCCAACCATTTTTCCGCCAAGGCCACGGCTTCGTCCTTAGGCATTTTCTTAACTTTCAACAAGCCCAGGGTGACGTTCTGCAGCGCCGTCAGGTGCGGGAACAGGTTGAACTGCTGGAAGGCCATGCCGGTCATGGCGCGGTGCTGGGCGATCACCCGCTCCGGGTGGCGCACGCGCTTGCCGGCGATGTCGCTGTAGCCAATGGACTCGCCATCCAGGCTGATCTGACCGCCCTGGAACTCTTCGAGCAGGTTGACGCAGCGCAGCAGCGTGGTCTTGCCCGAGCCGCTGGAGCCGATCAACGTCACCACGTTGCCGCGCTGCATGGACAGGTCGACGCCCTTGAGCACTTCCACCGTGCCGTATTGTTTGCGCAGGCCGCGAATGTCCAGCAGCGGTTGGGTCGTTTGAGGTTGGTTCATGGCAAGGCCACCCGCTTTTCAATGTAGCGCCCGAATAACTCGATGGCGTAGTTGATGACAAAAAACAGAAAACCCGCGAACAGGTAGAACTCCAGGGTCATGAAAGTGCGCGCGATCACCTGCTGGGTACTGAGCAGCAACTCGGCGACACCGATCACCGACAGCAGGGTCGAGGCCTTGACGATTTCCGTGGAGGAATTGACCCAGGTCGGCAAAATCTGCCGCAGCGCCTGGGGCAACAGCACGTAGCCCAGGGACTGGTGGAACGTCAGGCCAATCGCCTTGCCCGCTTCCATTTGCCCGCGGGGAATGGCTTGCAGCGCGCCGCGCACGATCTCCGCGACGTGGGAGCCGCAGAACAGTGTGAGCCCGACCGCACCGGCCTGGAACGCGCTGATCTGCCAACCGAGCGCCGGCAGCATGTAGAAACATGCCAGCACCAGCACAAACACCGGCGTGCCACGGATCAGGTCGACATACAGGCGAAACGGCAGGCGCATCCAGAATCTGCCGTAGGTCAGGATCAACCCGGCGACGATGCCGATCAGGGTGCCGAAGATAATCGCCAGCGCCGAGACATAGACGCTGGCCTGGAACCCGGCCCAGAGGGTGTCCCGGGCGATCCACAACTCATGCAGCCAGCTGGGGGATTGGTACATGCGAGCCTCTTCTAACGACGGATCGCCAGACGCTGTTCCAAGTAACGGAGCAGCATGGCGATCAGGTAACAGGCGGCCACGTAGAGCGCGGTCGTGACCAGCCAGGTTTCAATCACCCGGTAGCTTTCGACGTTGATCTTGCGGGCGTAATAGGTCAGCTCCGGCACCGCGATCGCGGCGGCCAGCGAGGTGTCCTTGAACAGCGAAATGAAGTTGTTCGACAGCGCCGGCAGTACGTTGCGCAGCATCACCGGCACGGTGATATAGGCGCGAATCCGCCACTCGCCCAGGCCGATGGCCAACCCGGCTTCGCGCAAGCCCTTGGGAATATTCAGCAGCCCGGCGCGGAACACTTCGGTCAGGTAGGCACCGGCGTACAGCGACAGCGTGATGATGAACGACGGGATCTTGTCCAGGCGGATACCCAGGCTGGGCAAGGCGAAGTAGATCAACAGGATCAGCACCAGGATCGGCGTATTGCGCACCACCGTCACATACACCGAGGCCAACAGGCGCAGCGCGCGGTGCTTGGACAGCATGGCAAACGCCATCAGCAGGCCGATCACGCAACCGATGGCGATCGACAGCAGCGCCAGTTCGAGGCCCAGCCACAGCCCCGCCAGCAAGGTGTCGAAGTCGCGCCACACGGCGGCAAAGTTCAACTGATAGTTCATGGTCGATAGTACCTGATGGGGGCGCCGTTCGCGGCGCCCCGGTTTTCACGAATCACTTGAACTCGACGGGGAAACCAATCGCCGGCTCCGGCAGGTCGACGCCGAACCATTGCTTGAACGAGGCCTTGTAGGTGGGGAATTCCACACCGGTCATGGCTTCGTGCAGTGCGGTGTTGACGAAGTTCAGCCAGTCCTGGTCGCCACGCTTGACCGCGCACGCGTAGGTTTGCGGGCTCCAGGCATACGCCGGGCTGCGGTAGCGCCCAGGGTTCTGCACCATCAGGTACTTGACCGAAGACTGGTCAGTGGCGGCGGCATCGGCGCGGCCGGAGTTCACCGCCTGGTACATCAGGTCGACGCTGTCGTACTGGTCGACCTTGGCCTTGGGCAGCGCCTGGTGGACCAGTTCTTCGGCGTAGACGTTTTGCAGCACGGCCACGGTGACGCCGTCGCCAGCAGCCTGCAGGTCTTCGATTTCCTTGTATTTGCTGTTGTTCGGCAGCAGCAGGCCGACGCCTTCGCGGTAGTACGGCAGGGTAAACGCCACCTGCTGCGCACGGCTGGCGGTGACGGTAATGAACTGGCAACTCATATCGACTTTGTCGGTCAGCAGGTTGGGAATCCGCGCGTCGGAGGACTGCACCACAAACTCGACCTTGCTCGGGTCATTGAACAAGCCCTTGGCCACGATGCGACCGATGTCGATATCAAACCCCTGCAACTTGCCATCCGCTCCCTGGAAGTGCCACGGCGCATTGGTACTGCCTGTACCCACGATCAGATGCCCACGCTTGAGCACATCATCGAGCTTGCTACCCGCCGCCTGCACAGTGCTTGCGAGGGAAGCCGATGCGGCGAAGAGAAAAACACACGCTTTGAACACGGAAGGTCGGTGATGCATGACAAGCACTCCAGGAATTGTGTATTCCGCTATACCGGAACTTAGTATGTAACAACGGAATAGACAGCAGAAAGTGTGCCATACGCAGCAACGGAAAAATATGCAGGGAATAAACTCGTTCTAAATCAGACGGATAAGTCTTGAGAAGCGACAAGGCGCAGTGCCAGCAGTGGCAATCACGTTGCTACCCAAGGCCCCACACGGCGGTGACAGGCTCAACCGAGCGCACCACGCCAGCGTTACCCCGCACTGTTACGGGGCATGAAGCAGACCTGTGAAGGTTGACAGTAGACGACGGCGCACGCCGCGCTTAGCGTTGGCAAACAACCGTGTCTGTCCAGGAGGAAAGCCATCATGGGGTATGCCAACGCGATTATTGCCAATGCCGAGGACTATCAACGGGTGCTGAGTACATCCCGTCCAGTATTCCTGTTGTTCGTCTCAAGCCACTGCGCCGCCTGCTCGAACGCGGTGCCGCTGTTCAAGCGCATTGCCGGGGAACACCCTGACACAGTCAGCCTGGTACTCGATTGCGCAGAGACGCCGAAGCACCCGCAAGTCACAGGCACTCCGACCCTGCTGATCTACCTCAACGGCCAGATGGTGGAGAAAGCCAAGGGGTTTGGCCCCCAGACAGAACAGACACAGTTCGTCGAGCACCTCTTCAAGCGCTACGCCCCGCACTAGGGCGCAACGTCACGTGTATCCCCCGCCGTTCCTGACGATGCCCGGCCCTTCGATCTCACTGGCGTCCGGCAGCTCACCGGCGATGGATTCGAGGATATCGGTCATGCTCAACACGCCGATGAAATCACCGTATTCGTTGATCACGAACGCGATGTGGGTCGAGGCTTGGCGCATCTGCTCCAGGGCGTTGAGGATCGAGCAGCTCTCCAGCAAATTGATCGCCCGCCGCTCCAACCGCTCAAGGTCCGGTTCGTTGCCCGCCAGGTAATCCTTGAGCAATTCCTTCTTATGCACAAAACCTAATGGCTCATCGACAGCACCGTTGCGGATCAACGGCAGGCGCGAGTAGGACGAACGCATCAGTTTCAGGCGGATAGTGTCGCGATCGTCTGCCAAATCGATAAAGTCGACCCTGGCCCGCGGCGTCATCAAGCTGCGGATCGGCCGCTCGGCCAGTTGCAGCACGCCGCTGATCATTACGCGCTCACGTCGATCGAACAGCGGGCCCTGAGTCACATCCGGTTCACCCAACAGATCAGCCACCTCTTCGCCCACCTCGTCCTCCGTCAGGTTGCGCCCGCCGAGCAAGCGCATCACCGCATGGGCGGTGCGCTCCCGCACGGGCAACACGCCTTGCGCCGACTTCTTGCGCCGGGCCCGGGCAATCTGGTTGAACACCTCGATCAGGATCGAGAAACCAATCGCCGCGTACAGGTAGCCTTTCGGAATATGAAAGCCCAGGCCTTCGGCGGTCAGGGCAAAACCGATCATCATCAAGAAGCCCAGGCACAGCATGATCACCGTCGGGTGCGCGTTGACGAAGCGGGTCAGCGGTTTGCTCGCAACAATCATCAGGCCGATGGAAATGATCACCGCGATCATCATCACCGCCAGCTCATCGACCATGCCCACGGCGGTAATCACCGCGTCGAGGGAGAACACCGCGTCGAGCACCACGATCTGCGCGACGATCGGCCAGAACATCGCATAGGCCACATTGCCCGAGCGTTGCGCCACATGGCCCTCAAGGCGTTCATGCAATTCCATGGTGGCCTTGAACAACAGGAACACACCACCGAACAGCATGATCAGGTCACGCCCGGAGAAGCTCTTGTCGAACACCTCGAACAACGGCTGGGTGAGGGTCACCAACCAGGAAATACTCGCCAGCAAGCCCAGGCGCATCAGCAAGGCCAGGGACAAGCCGATCAACCGCGCACGGTCGCGCTGCTCCGGCGGCAACTTGTCCGCCAGGATCGCGATAAACACCAGGTTGTCGATGCCCAGCACCAGTTCCAACACAATCAACGTCAACAGGCCAAGCCAGGCCGTAGGGTCCGCTAACCATTCCATTTATAGAGTCTCTTTATCGGTGTTCAGAATGCCGGGCACGGCAAAGCGCGGTCAGGGGACCGGGAAAGGGTTAACCATTGGAATACGAGGTGCTTCAGCGGGAACAGCGACAGCGGTTGTCTTGGAGAAAGACGACTGGGGGGCTCCGAAAGGGCGTTCATGCAAGTCCTGAAATAACAAAAGGACCTCAATCCTACATTCGAAATACAAATTCCCTACAACACAAAACCATTACAAAACCTGTCCCCAAACCCCATGTGGGAGGGGGCTTGCCCCCGATGACGGTGTATCAGCCAGCATATGAGTAACTGAAAAACCACTATCGGAAGCAAGTCAAATCGTCGCACCGCCCTCCCACACCTTGACCTGTGGCGTGTCAGGCTTTACGGGTCGCTTCATCCAGCGCCAATATGGTATGAGCATTCGTGACCGTGGTCGCAAGGGTGTTGATCACCCCCGACCGCAACGCCCCCAACGTGGCCGCCGCCTTGGTGTTCTCGCTGGCAATCGCCACCACATCCGGAATCCGGAACAACTCCTGCACCGTCAGCCCGATCACCCGCCCCTGGATGGCGTTGACCGCCGGCTGCCCGTGGATATCGATAAAGTCATACCCCATCATGTCGCCCACCGTGCCGGACAACCGCGCCTGGGCAATCTCCTGGGGCGAGAACCAGCCCATGCGTACCATGTTGCTGTTCTCGCTCATGTCGCCGATGCCGATCAGCGCAATGTCGGCACGCCGCGCCCGATCGAGGGTCGAGCGCACCGTGTCGTTATTGATCAGCACGCCGCGCAGTTCCGGGTTGGCCACCAGGGCCGGCGCGTACAGGCTTTCACTCTCGCCGCCAAAGCGCAGGGCCAGGCGCCGGCAGATATGGTCGGGGTTCATGTATTCGCCAGCCTTGAGCGAACCGCCGATGGCGCAGACAAATGTGCAATTGCGCGTCACCGGCAGGAACACGTTATCGGCCACCGCGCCAACATTACGCCCCATGCCCACGGCGACGATCATGCCGTCGCTCAAAGTCTTGTTCAGGTAATTAGCCACCAGACTGGCGACGGCCGAGCGCTGGGTGTCGGGGTCGCTGTGGTCGACGGCGATCAGGGCACGGTCGAGCTTGAAGCGCTCCACCAAGGCGCGTTCCAGCTCATTGTTCATCGCCGGGTGCTGCAACACGCGCACTTCGACAATGCCTTCATCGCGCGCACGTTTGAGCAGGCGACTGACTTTTGCCCGCGACAGGTCAAAGCGCTTGGCGATGGCTTCCTGAGTGACGTTTTCGAGGTAATAGAGCATCGCCACTTCGGTCATCTGATCGATATCGCTGGCAATGCGCTGGCTACTGTCACTCATGGGGACGGGCTTCCGTTTCGGCGTCAAAGGCACATTCTCCCGACTCTTGCCCCGCCACGTCCACTACTGATGCCCATCGCGCTCGATCGCATTGATGCGCGCGACCTTGGCCCCGGAACGCGCCGCCTCGAACTCCGAGGCCAGGAACGCGGTGACGATGCTCTTGGCCAGCTCGGCGCCGATCACCCGTGCGCCGATGGACAGGATCTGCGCATCGTTGCTCTTGCGCGCGCGCTCCGCCGAGTAGGTGTCATGGGCCTGCGCCGCGCGAATCCCCAACACCTTGTTCGCCGAGATGGCCATGCCGATCCCGGTGCCGCACACCAGCACGCCCAGGCGCTGCTGCCCGGCATTGATGGCATTGGCCACGGCCAGCGCGATGTCCGGGTAGAGCACTGGCGCGGTGGAATGGGTGCCGAAGTCGGTCACCGGGTAGCCCAGCGTCTCGATATGGCGCTTTAACAGCTCTTTGAGCTCAAAACCCGCTTCATCGCATCCGATAGCCACCGGGAAAGGTGTGTTCATGGCGTCTGGCTCCGCTGCCGAGGTCGTACTTATGACTGATCAGATGATCACTCAGTGAAATATCGTTCAGTCATTTCGCGGGCATCACCCCCTCTCTGTCAAGCATGATTTAACTGACCCGGCAGTCAAAGCGGTCTAGAAAGGCGTTATTGGCGAAAAACATCAGAATCCCAGCTTTTACATGAAAGAGATTGACTGATCAGAATTTCATTTGATACACATATGCTCACAGCGAAACATGACTGTGCGACCTAATAAGAATTCACAGCACGAGGACACGCCGATGGCCACGCCATTACTGCTCCAGGCTGAACACGTCGCCAAGGCTTACGCCGGTATCCCTGCCCTGCGTGACGGGCGTCTCTCTCTGCGTGCCGGCAGCGTCCACGCCCTGTGCGGCGGTAATGGCGCGGGCAAGTCGACGTTCCTGAGCATCCTGATGGGCATCACCCCGCGCGACGCCGGCACCATCCTGCTCAACGGCACAGCGGTGCAGTTCAACCGCCCGAGTGAAGCCCTGGCATCGGGGATCGCAATGATCACCCAAGAGCTGGAACCCATCCCCTACATGACCGTCGCCGAAAATATCTGGCTGGGCCGCGAACCACGCCGCGCCGGCTGCATCGTCGACAACAAGGCCCTGAACCGGCGCACCCGCGAGCTGCTTGAAAGCCTGGAGTTCGACGTCGACGCCAGCAGCCCGATGCACCGCCTCAGCGTGGCGCAGATCCAACTGGTGGAAATCGCCAAGGCGTTCAGCCATGACTGCCAGGTGATGATCATGGACGAACCCACCTCGGCCATCGGCGAGCACGAAGCGCAGACCCTGTTCAAGGCGATCCGCCGCCTCACCGCCCGTGGCGCCGGCATCGTGTATGTGTCGCACCGCTTGAGCGAACTGGCGCAGATTGCCGATGACTACAGCATCTTCCGCGACGGCGCCTTCGTGGAAAGCGGGCGCATGGCAGATATCGACCGCGACCATTTGGTGCGCGGCATCGTCGGCCAGGAACTGACGCGCATCGACCACAAGGTCGGCCGCGAATGCGCCGCCGCCACCTGCCTGCAGGTCGACAATCTGAGCCGTAAAGGCGAGTTCCACGACATCAGCCTGCAACTGCGCCAGGGCGAGATCCTTGGCATCTATGGCCTGATGGGTTCGGGGCGCAGCGAGTTCCTCAATTGCATCTACGGGCTGACGGTGGCCGATTCCGGCAACGTCACCCTGCAAGGCAAACCCATGCCGATCGGGCAGCCCAAGGCAACCATCGACGCCGGCATGTCGCTGGTCACCGAAGACCGCAAAGACAGCGGCCTGGTGCTGACCGGCAGCATTCTGTCGAACATCGCCCTGTCGGCCTACAAACGCCTGTCGAGTTGGTCGCTGATCAACGCGCGCAAGGAAGCCCGCTTGGCCCAGGACATGGTCAAGCGCCTGCAGATCAAGACCGCCTCCCTGGAACTGCCGGTGGCCTCCATGAGCGGCGGCAACCAGCAGAAAGTCGTGCTCGCCAAATGCCTGTCGACCGAACCGGTGTGCCTGCTGTGCGACGAGCCCACTCGCGGCATCGACGAAGGCGCCAAGCAGGAGATCTACCACCTGCTCGACCAGTTCGTGCGTGCTGGCGGCGCCGCCATCGTGGTGTCGTCGGAAGCCCCGGAACTGCTGCACTTGAGCGATCGCATCGCCGTATTCAAAGGCGGCCGGCTGGTGACCATCAGCACCGACACCGCCCTTTCCCAGGAAGCCTTGTTGAGTCTTGCCTCATGAATGCCAAAACCCTGTCCACCCCAGCCACCTCCATCCCCGCCGCGCCGCGCAACCGCCTGCGCCTGTCCCTCGACCGCTTCGGCCTGCCGCTGGTGTTTATCCTGCTGTGCGTGGTGATGGCGTTTTCCAGCGAATACTTCATGACCTGGCGCAACTGGATGGACATCCTGCGCCAGACCTCCATCAACGGCATCCTCGCCGTGGGCATGACCTACGTGATCCTGACCAAGGGCATCGACCTGTCCGTGGGTTCGATCCTCGCGTTTGCCGGGCTGTGCAGCGCGATGGTCGCGACCCAGGGTTACGGCCTGCTGGCGGCGGTGAGCGCCGGGATGTTCGCCGGGGCGATGCTCGGCGTGGTGAATGGCTTCATGGTCGCCAACCTGTCGATCCCGCCGTTCGTGGCCACCCTCGGCATGCTCAGCATTGCGCGCGGCATGACCTTCATCCTCAACGACGGCAGCCCGATCACCGACCTGCCGGATGCCTACCTGGCACTGGGTATCGGCAAGATCGGCCCGATCGGCATCCCCATCATCATCTTTGCCGTGGTCGCGCTGATCTTCTGGATGGTGCTGCGCTACACCACTTACGGCCGCTATGTGTACGCGGTGGGCGGCAATGAAAAGAGCGCGCGCACCTCCGGCATCGGCGTGCGCAAGGTGATGTTTTCGGTGTACGTGGTCTCGGGCCTGCTCGCCGGGCTGGCCGGCGTGGTGTTGTCGGCGCGCACCACTTCCGCCCTGCCCCAGGCTGGGGTGTCCTATGAGCTGGACGCGATTGCCGCCGTGGTGATCGGCGGCACCAGCTTGTCGGGCGGCACCGGCAGCATTGTCGGCACGCTGTTCGGCGCGCTGTTGATCGGCGTGATCAACAACGGGCTGAACCTGCTCGGCGTGTCGTCCTATTACCAGCAGGTCGCCAAGGGCCTGATCATCGTGTTCGCAGTACTGATCGACGTGTGGCGCAAGAAAAAACGCTAGAGAACGACCCAACTACAACAATAACGGAGTTCCCCTCATGAAACTTGGTACCACCCTGGCCGCCGTGGCGGCCCTCTCCCTGCTCGCCAGCAGTATCGCCGTGGCCGCCGACGGCAAGACCTACAAGGTCGGCGCAGCCGTCTACGGCCTCAAGGGCCAGTTCATGCAGAACTGGGTCCGCGAGCTCAAGGAACACCCGGCGGTCAAGGACGGCACCGTGCAATTGACCGTATTCGACGGCAATTACGACGCCCTGACGCAGAACAACCAGATCGAAAACATGGTGACCCAACACTACGACGCGATCCTGTTCGTGCCCATCGACACCAAGGCCGGCGTCGGCAGCGTGAAGCAGGCCATGAGCAACGACGTGGTGGTGATCGCCTCCAACACCAAAGTGGCCGACGCCGCCGTGCCGTATGTGGGCAACGACGACGTCGAAGGCGGCCGCCTGCAGGCCCAGGCCATGGTCGACAAGCTCAACGGCAAGGGTAACGTGGTGATCATCCAGGGCCCGATTGGCCAGTCGGCGCAGATCGACCGGGAAAAAGGCGAGCTGGAAGTGCTGGGCAAACACCCCGGCATCAAGATCATCGAGAAAAAAACCGCCAACTGGGACCGCGCCCAGGCCCTGGCGCTGACTGAAGACTGGCTCAACGCCCACCCCAAAGGCATCAACGGCGTGATCGCGCAGAACGACGACATGGCCCTGGGCGCCGTGCAGGCCCTGAAGTCCCACGGACTGACCTCCAAGGACGTGCCCGTCACCTCGATCGACGGCATGCCGGATGCGATCCAGGCGGCGAAGAAAGACGAAGTCACCACCTTCCTCCAGGACGCCCAGGCCCAGTCCCAAGGCGCATTGGACGTGGCATTGCGCGCCCTCGCCGGCAAGGACTACAAACCGCAATCGGTGATCTGGGAACGTTATGGCAAGGACGTGAAATGGGCTGACGGCACCGCCAAGACCTACATCCTGCCGTGGGTGCCGGTGACCAACGCCAATGCCGACGCGCTGTACCAACAAGTCAGCGGCGGCAAGTAACTACTGGCTTGAAACACACTCAAGTGTGGGAGCAAATGTGGGAGGGGGCTTGCCCCCGATAGCGGTGCACCAGTGATAGATCAGGTGACTGACACACCGCCATCGGGGGCAAGCCCCCTCCCACATTGAATCTCCAGTGCTATTAAAAGAGGAGTCATTCATGTCTGGATTCTGGAACCAAGCCTTCGACCTCACCGGCCGTTGCGCGGTGATCACCGGCGGTGCCGCCGGCATCGGCCTGGCCTGCGCCAGCCTGCTGGTCGAACGCGGCGCGCGGGTGGCGCTGCTGGACCGCGACCCGGCGGTGGTGGCCGTGGCCGCCGGCCTCGGCGCCGAGCATCTGGGCATTGCCGTCGACCTCAGCCAGATCGACCAGGTGCAACACAGCGTCGACCGGGTTTTCGCCCACTTCCAACGCCTCGATTACCTGATCAACAGCGCCGGCGTGGCCTTGCTGGACAAGGCCATCGACGTCAGCGAAAGCGCCTGGGACACCACCCTCGACATCAACCTCAAGGCCAGCTTCTTCGTCGCCCAGGCCTGCGCCCGGCACATGCTCGCCCAGGGCGGCGGGCGCATCGTCAACCTGGCCTCCCAGGCCGCGGTGATCGGCCTGGACCGGCATGTCGCGTATTGCGCGAGCAAAGCGGCCATCGTCGGCATGACCAAGGTATTGGCCATGGAATGGGCGCCACAGATCAACGTCAACGCCATCTCCCCCACCATCGTCGAGACCGCGCTGGGCAAGCAGGCCTGGGCCGGCGAAGTCGGCGAACGGGCCAAATTGCAGATCCCGGCGGGCCGCTTTGCCCAGCCGGAAGAAATCGCCGGGCTGGCGCTGTACCTGCTCAGCGACGCGGCACAAATGATCACCGGCGCCAACATGGTGATCGACGGCGGCTACAGCATTCAATAATTCATCTATTTGTCGTGAGGTTTTGTCATGTCCACCGTTACCGAACGCACGCCCGAGCAACTCACCCCGATCATCCCGAAAACCATGCAGGCCGTGGTCTGCCATGGCCCGGAAGACTACCGCCTGGAAACCGTCGACGTGCCCACCCCCGGCCCCGATGAAATCCTCACCAAGGTCGAGCTGTGCGGCATTTGCATGGGCGACATCAAGACCTATCGCGGCGCCCCGTCGTTCTGGGGCGACGCCGAGCAACCGCGCTACGTCAAGCCGCCGATGATCCCCGGCCACGAATTCGTCTGCCGCGTGGTAGCCCTCGGCCCCGGCGCGGAAAAGCGCGGGGTGAAGGTCGGCGACCGGGTGATCTCGGAACAGATCGTGCCGTGCTGGGGTTGCCGCTTCTGCAACCACGGCCAGTACTGGATGTGCCAGAAACACGACCTGTATGGCTTCCAGAACAATGTGCAGGGCGCCATGGCGCAGTACATGATCTTCACCAAGGAAGGCATCATCCATAAAGTGCCGGACTCGATTGCGCCGGACGAGGCGATCCTGATCGAACCGCTGGCCTGCTCGCTGCACGCGGCGGAGCGCGCCAATGTAGATTTCGACGACGTGGTGGTGGTCGCCGGCGCCGGTACGCTGGGCCTGGGGATCATCGGCGCGGTACGCATGCGCAATCCGAAAAAACTGATCGTGCTCGACATGAAACCCGAACGCGCCGCCCTCGCCCTGCGCATGGGCGCCGACGAAGTGTGGAACCCGGCCGAGGTGGACGTGCTGGCGAAGATCCGCGCAATCACCGACGGCTACGGCTGCGACATCTATATCGAAGCCACCGGTCATCACAAGGCCGTCAACCAGGGCCTGGCGATGCTGCGCAAACTCGGTCGATTCGTTGAGTTCAGCGTGTTCAACGACGAGGCTACGGTGGATTGGTCGATCATCGGCGACCGCAAGGAACTGGACATCCTCGGCTCGCACCTGGGGCCGTACATGTACCCGCGCGCCATCGACTTTATCGGCAACCGCAAGATCGACATGCGTGACGTGGTGACCCACAAGTTCGCCCTGGCGGACTTCAAGGAAGCGTTTGCGGTGATGGAACGAGGCGACAAATCACTCAAGGTCGTCCTCGAACCCTAAACACACCACACTGAACAGCTGTGCCCCCTTAAAACAAGAACACAGGAACCCGCGTTATGAATCGAGTCATCAACGATCCGGACCACGTGGTCGAGGACATGCTGCGCGGCATCCTGGTCGCGCATCCGCAATTGCGCCAGTACGAAACCAATCCACGGGTCATCGTCAAAGCCAAACCGTCGGGCCAAGGCCGCGTCGGCATCGTCACCGGCGGCGGCTCGGGCCATGAGCCGGCCTTCCTCGGCTACGTCGGCCCCGGCCTGGTCGACGCCGTGGCCGTCGGCGAGATCTTTTCCTCGCCCACCGCCAAGAGCTTCTTCGATGCGTTCCGCGCCGCCGACCACGGCGCCGGCGTGGCCTGCCTGTACGGCAACTATGCCGGCGACAACATGAACGTGAAGCTGGCAATGAAAATGGCCGCCAGCAAAGACATGCGTATCCGCACCGTGGTCGCCAACGACGACGTGGCGTCCGCGCCCAAGGCCGAGATCGCCAAGCGGCGCGGCGTGGCCGGGGAAATCTTCATGTGGAAGATCGGCGGTGCCGCCGCTGCCCAGCACTACGACCTGGACGGTGTGATCCGCGTCGCCCAGAAAGCCGTCGACCACTGCCGCTCGATCGGCATCGGCCTCACCCCCTGCACCATTGCCGCCGTGGGCAAGCCGAACTTCGAGATTGCGGACGGCCAGATGGAACTGGGCATCGGCCATCACGGCGAACCGGGCATCGAAGTCATCCCGATCGAACCCGCCGCCGCCATGGCCGAGCGCATGCTCGCGCCGATCCTCGCCGACCGCGACTTCAGCCAGGACGACAGCGTGGTGGTGCTGGTCTCCGGCCTCGGCGCCACGCCGGTGATGGAGCTGTATATTTTCTACGCCGAGGTGGAACGCCAACTCACCGCCAAGGGTTTGAAAATCCACCGTTGCTACGTGGGCAACTACTTCACGTCCCTGGAAATGATGGGCGTGACCCTGACCCTGCTCGGCCTCGACACCGAGCTGAAAACCCTAATCGACCAACCCTGCCGTTCCATCGGCATGACCCAGGCGGAGTGAACCATGAGCGAGCATTTTTCCACCCGCGACGGCAGCGCCATCGTCGCCGACCTGGTCAGCGTGATCGTGGCCAACCGTGAGTACCTCAGCGAAATCGACGGCGCGATTGGCGACGGCGACCACGGCATCAACATGGCCAAGGGCTTCGCCCATTGCGGGCGCGCGATCGAAGGCCGCCAACTGAGCCTGGCCGAAGCCCTGGACGAACTGACCCTGAGCCTGATGGAAGGCATCGGCGGCTCCATGGGGCCGTTGTACGGCAGCCTGTTTATCGGCATGGCCGATGAAGTGCGCGGCTGCGAAGACATCGACGCGGCCACCTTCGCTCACCTGCTGCGCGGCGGCCTGACCTCGTTGCAGGACATCACCGAGGCCGGCGTGGGTGACAAGTGCCTGATGGACACCTTGATCCCGGCGGTCGAAGCGTTCGAGCGGGCCCATGCGCAGGGGGCGTCCTTCGGCGATGCGCTCGACGCGATGAAAACCGCCGCCTCACAGGGGCGCGACTCGACCAAGGACCTGGTGGCCAAGATCGGCCGCGCCAGCCGTCTGGGCGAGCGTTCACTGGGCGTGCTGGATGCCGGCGCGGTGTCGTGCTGCCTGATCCTCACCCGCCTGGCCGACTCCGTGCAGCCGCGGCTGGTGTAACGCTTCAGGCTGGCGCTTGCTTGACCTGCTGGATATACCGCGCCACCGCCGGCGCTTGCTCGAAGCGCCGGTGAATCAACGACAGCCACGACGCCGCCTCACTGCCCTGGATACTGCGATAGACCACGCCCGGCAGACTCACATGCCCGACCACCGACGCCGGCACCACGGCCACGCCCTGCCCCAACGACACCAATGCCACCACCGCGACCAACCCGCCCGGCTGCGGCCCCAGGCGCGGCGCATAACCGCCTTGGGCGGCGACGTGCAACGTGCCGCTGATCTGCTCCGGCAGGATAAACGTCTCGTTTTGCAGATGCTCGCAACCGATGCCCTTCAAGCCCAGTAACCAGGAATCCTGGGGCAGCGCCAGCACGAAACCTTCGCGGTGCAGGCGTACCGCCTCCACGCCGTCGGGCAACGTCATCGGCGAACGGATGTAGCCTATGTCGTAGCGCCCATCCGCCACCGCGCCGGGCAAGGTCGCCATCGCACATTCGCGCACGTTCACGCTGACGTCGGGAAACGCCTGGCTGAACCCGTGCATTTGTCGCTGCAACAGCCCGGAATACACCGCCGAAGCCACGTAGCCCAATTCGATGTGGCCGGTCTCGCCACGCCCGGCACGCTGGGCACTGCGCTGGGCAAATTCGAATTGACGCACGGTGGCTTCGGCCTCGACCAACAGCGCGGCGCCGGCTTCGGTCAGGCTGACTTCGCGCTGCTGACGGATAAACAAGCGCGTGCCCAGGCTGGTTTCCATGTCCTGGATCTGCCGGCTCAAGGTCGGCGGGGCGATGCCCAGTTGCTCGGCGGCGCGGGTGAAGTTGCGCTGTCGGGCCACGGCCAGGAAGTAGCGAAAATGGCGGATGTCCATACGAGGATTAGCTCAAAGGTAATGAAGTGCTTCGCCGTGGCTAACAAAGGCAGCAGCGTGCGGGGATAAGCTCAAGGTACTTCAACAGTAGAGAGCCCTTGCGATGTCCGTCAACTGCCTTTTCCATATTGCCTATAGGGTAATTACAGCATGAGCCGGGTCAGTCCACGCCTGACACTGCTGACCGCTTCCGGCGTCTGCTCGCTGATCGTGCTCGACACCAATATCGTCGCCGTCACCCTGCCGAGTATCGCCCGCGACCTGGGGGCCAATTTCGCGGATATCGAGTGGGTGGTCAGCGCCTATATGCTCGCCTTCGCCGCGTTGTTGTTGCCCGCCGGCAGCGTCGCCGACCGCTTCGGCCGCAAGCAGAGCCTGATCTGGGGCCTGGGTATTTTCATCCTCGCCTCCCTCGGCTGCGGCGCCGCGCCCAGCGCGCTGTGGCTGGATATCGCGCGCGCCGTCAAAGGCGTCGGCGCCGCGCTGCTGCTCACCTCGGCGCTCGCCTCCATTGGCCACACCTTCCACGACGAAGTGGAACGGGCCAAGGCCTGGGCGTTCTGGGGCGCGTGCATGGGCGTGGCAATGACCGCCGCACCGACCCTCGGCGGCTTGATCACCGAGTACCTGGGCTGGCGCTGGATTTTCTACCTCAACCTGCCGGTGGGCCTGGGGTTGATGGCGCTGGTGCTGCACGCCATCCCCGAGTCCCGCGATACCCTGGCTGCGCGGCTCGACCCGTGGGGCAGCCTGGCATTCAGCGCCAGCCTGTTGTGTTTGATCTGGGGGTTGATCGAGGCCAACCGCATCGGCTGGGACAACCCGCTGACCTACGCGCGCCTGCTCGGTGGCGGGTTGCTCCTGGGCGTGTTCGTGCTGGTCGAGCGGCTGCAGCAGCGGCCGATGGTCGACCTGCAACTGTTCCGTCACCCGCGCTTTATCGGCGCCCTGCTGGGCATGTTCGCCTACGCCGGCTGCGCCCAGGTGATGATGACGTTGCTGCCGTTTTACCTGCAGAACGGCCTGGGCTTTTCCGCGATTGCCTCGGGCCTGGGCATGCTGCCGTTCGCGCTGACAATGCTGATTGGCCCACGGATCGGCGCACGCCTGGCGCAACGCTTGGCGCCGGCGACCATGATGGCCAGCGGTTTGACCCTCGTCGGCTGCGGCAACCTGTTGAGCGCCTGGGCGCTGAATGTCGGCGGCTACCTGCCCTTTGCCCTGGCGATTGCAGTCACCGGGGCCGGTGCCGGTTTGCTCAACGGCGATACGCAGAAAAACATCATGGCCTGCGTGCCACGGGAGCGTGCGGGGATGGCCTCGGGCATGAGCACCACCATGCGCTTCAGCGCGATCATGTTGGCCATCGGCGTATATGGGGCACTGCTGAGCAGCCACAGCGAACAGTTGTTGCGCGCAAGTATCGACCCGCAATGGCAGGCGCAGGTGGCGGGAATCGCTTCGCGGGTGGTGGCGGGTGATATGCCGGCGGCGCTGAACCTGGTGCCCGAGGCGGCGCGGGTGAGGCTGCAACCGCTGGCGCGGCAGGCGTTTGTGGACGGGTTCAGCGGGGTGTTGTGGGTGGCAGGGTTATTGGGATTGCTCGGAGCGCTGGTGGTGGGGAGGCTGATGCGCAAGCCGATACCCACACAGAACTAAATGTGGGAGGGAGCAAGCTCCCTCCCACAGGTATTAGCTATACCCCAAAAAGGCTTACCAGAACCGCTGCTGGGTCAACCGGCTCCACCAGGTCAGCAGCACGCGGTCCACCGAACCGCTGGCCGCCAGGCCCACGCGCTCTTGCAGGCTCTTGCGCTCAGAGTAATGCAGGTGGAATACCTCGGCGGTCTTGGCCTTGGTGGCCAGGTATTCGTCGCTGGTTTGCAGCTCGTCGACCAGTTGCTTGTCGAGGGCTGCAACACCCAGCCACACTTCCCCGGTCGCCACTTCGTCGATCGCCAGCTGCGGGCGATAGCGCGACACGAAGTTCTTGAACAACTGGTGGGTGATGTCCAGGTCTTCCTGGAACTTCTCCCGGCCCTTCTCGGTGTTTTCGCCAAACACGGTGAGGGTGCGTTTGTATTCGCCGGCGGTCAGCACTTCAAAGTCGATATCGTGCTTTTTCAACAGGCGGTTGACGTTGGGCAACTGCGCCACCACCCCGATGGAACCGAGGATCGCGAACGGTGCGCTGATGATCTTCTCGCCAATGCACGCCATCATGTAGCCGCCGCTGGCCGCGACCTTGTCGATGCACACGGTCAACGGCACGCCCGCCTGGCGAATCCGCGCCAGTTGCGACGACGCCAACCCGTAGCTGTGAACCATGCCGCCGCCGCTTTCCAGGCGCAGCACCACTTCGTCCTTGGGCGTGGCCAGGCTCAGCAAGCCAGTGATTTCATGACGCAGGCTCTCGGTGGCCGAGGCCTTGATGTCGCCGTCGAAGTCGAGCACGAACACCCGTGGCTTGGCCTCGGGTTTCTTTTTGCTGTTCTTCTTTTCGGCTTTGCTTTCAGACTTGCGCAGGGCCTTGAGCTGATCCTTGTCGAGCACGGTCGATTCAAGGCGCTCGCGCAGGCCTTTGTAGAAATCATTCAGCTTGCTGACCTGCAACTGGCCAGCCGATTTGCGACGACCTTTGCTGCGCAGTGCCGCGAAGCTGATCAGTACCACCAGAATCGCGACCACCAGGGTGACGGTCTTCGCCAGAAAGCTCGCGTATTCAGCCAAAAAATCCATGTGTCTCCTTAACAATGCACGGCGCCAGGCGCGGATCGCCCAAGCATACCGACGGGACCGCCGGGGAGCCAGTGCTCAAACCGCCAGCAGGCAGGCGCTCTAACACGCTTTTAAAACAAGCGTATGTTTTTTCATTGACAGCTCGCAGGCATCCTCATAACCTCGCCAGACTTTCAACGTACCGGGAAAACGGACGTGGGCAGCATCTATCTGATTCGACATGGCCAGGCCTCCTTCGGTGCAGACGACTATGACGTCCTGTCGCCCGTCGGCGTGGAACAAGCGCAAATCCTCGGTCGCCACCTGGCAGACATGGGCGTGACGTTCGACCGCTGCGTCGCCGGCGACCTGCGCCGCCAGCAGCACACCGCCACGGCCGCGTTCGATCAATACAGCGCCCTCGGCCTGGCGGTTCCAGCCCTGGAAGTCGACAGCGCCTTCAACGAATTCGACGCCGACGCGATCATCCGCGCCCTGCTCCCCGACCTGCTCACCCGCGAACCCGACGCCCTGGACATCCTGCGCAACGCCGCGCAGAACCGCAGTGAGTTCCAGCGCATCTTCGCCCTGATCATCGAGCGCTGGGTGGCCGGCACTTACGATACGCCGGGGCTGGAAAGCTGGCTGGGGTTTGTCGAGCGCGTCCAGGGTGGCCTGCAGCGTCTGCTGGAAGCGGCCGACAACACGCACAAGATCGCCGTGTTTACCTCCGGCGGCACTATTACTGCCCTGCTCCACCTGATTACCCGGATGCCGGCCGCCCAGGCCTTCGAACTGAACTGGCAAATTGTTAACACCTCGCTCAACCAGCTGAAATTCCGCGGTCGCGAGGTGGCACTGGCTTCCTTCAACAGTCATACCCACTTGCAACTGTTGAAGGCGCCGCAGCTCATCACTTTCCGATGAAGTGCGGCCAACCGTGACCCCAAGGTCGCTGGACTCTACCCTAAAGGATCGAAACCATGACTGACGTAGCTAAAGCCGTAGAAGCAATGAAAGCCAAATTCAACCCAGCCGCTGCTGCCGGCCTGGACCTGGTATTCGGTTTCTGTATCGATGACAGCGAACACTTCTCGCTGATCGTCAAAGACGGCACCTGTGAACTGCAGAAAGGCGAAAACCCAGACGCCCTGGTGACCCTGGTCATGAACGGCGAAACACTGAAAGGCATCGTCAGCGGCGAAACCGACGGCATGCAGGCCTTCATGAGCGGCAACCTGCGCACCGAAGGCGACATGATGCTGGCGATGAAGCTGAGCGATCTGTTCCCTTCCTGAGAACGCTGGCTGTAACGCACGCATTGAAACGACAAATCCCGCCAATGGCGGGATTTGTCGTTTCTCGGCCGGCGATCAGCGGCGTCGACTTTCTTGAACTGCTCCAAATCTGGTGGGGGATGGCAGCGTTCGCCATGATCTACATCCTTGTAAAACTCGGGGCGGCGAATTTACCCGATTCAAGGCGTGGAGGGTACATGCAACAGCAACGCCACCAACGCACTCCACCCCGTCTGGTGTGACGCCCCCAACCCGCGCCCGGTCTCCCCATGGAAATACTCATGGAACAACACCAGATCACGGCTGGCCGGGTCCGCCTCCAACTGCGCATACCCGGCCATCGACGGACGCAGGCCATTGTCATCCCTGAGGACCAATCGGCTCAGGCGCTGGCTGAGGCTGTCGGCGACTTCCTCCAGGGACGACAGATAACCACTGCCCGTCGGGTACTCCACCGAGAAGTTATCCGCGTAGTACCGATGAAACTCGCGCAACGATTCGATCAGCATGTAATTCACCGGCATCCACAACGGCCCGCGCCAGTTGGAATTGCCGCCGTACAAACGCGAATCGGATTCACCGGGTTGGTAGCGCGCGCACAACGTGTCGCCGTTCATCTTCAGCGCCAGGGGCTGCTCGGCAAAGGCCTTGGACATTGAGCGCACGCCAAACGCCGAAAGAAACTCATCGTCATCCAGCATGCGCCGCAGCAAGTCCTTGGTGCGCTCGCCGCGCAATAACGCCAGCAACAGGCGATTGCCCTGCCCCGGTTCGTTCCAGCGCGAGACCAGCTTGGCCAGGTCCGGCCGGTGGTGCATGAAGCCCAACAACCGCTCACGCAAGCCTTCGAGGCCCTCATGCTCGCGCTGTTCCAGCACCAGCACGGCGAACAGCGGCATCAGGCCGACGATGGAACGCAGGCGCACCGGTTCGTTCTGACCGTCGGGACGGTGCAGTACGTCGTAGAAGAACAGGTCCTGTTCGTCCCACAGGCCCTCGGCGCTGTCGTCGACACGGTTGATCGCGCCAGCGATATACAGGAAGTGCTCGAAAAACTTCACCGCGATATCGACGTACACGACATTGCGCTTGGCCAGTTCCAGCGCGATACGCATCAGGTCCAGCGCATACGCCGCCACCCACGCCGTGCCGTCGGCCTGATCCAGTTGGTAGCCCGGCGGCAGTGCGGCCGAGCGGTCGAACAAGGCGATATTGTCCAGGCCGAGGAACCCACCCTGAAACAGGTTGCGCCCTTCGGCATCCTTGCGGTTGACCCACCAGGAGAAATTCAACAGCAACTTGTGGAAGATCCGCTCTAGGAAATCCATGTCGCCGACGCCGGTCAACGTCTTGTCCTGCTGATACACCCGCCAACAGGCCCAGGCATGCACCGGCGGGTTGGCGTCGTCGAAGCGCCATTCATAGGCCGGCAACTGGCCGTTGGGGTGCATGAAGCGGTCCTTCACCAGCAGCAACAGTTGTTGCTTGGCATACCCCGGATCGATCAGCGCCATGGCCACCGCCTGAAAGCCCTGGTCCCAGGAGGCGTACCACGGGTATTCCCAGGTGTCGGGCATGGAGAGGATGTCGAAGTTGGACAGGTGCCGCCAATGGCTATTGCGCCGTTGCAGGCGTTCGGGCGGCGGCGCGGGTTGGGTCGGGTCGCCGTCGAGCCATTGGTTCACGTCGAAGTAATAGAGCTGCTTGGACCACAGCAAACCGGCCAGGGCCTGGCGCTGCACATTGCGCGCGTCGGCGTCGGCGATACCCTGTTGCAACGCGGCGTAGAAGTCATCGGCTTCCTGGCGGCGCTGTTCAAACAGCTTGCGCGCATTGACCTCGGGCGCGTCCTTGGGCGCAAAGCGCAGATACACGACTTTGCGCTCCAGACCCGCCAACTCCAGGACGAAACGCGCGGCCGCCTTGGTGCCGCTGTCGCGGCGAATCGCGGTTTCCTGCCCCGCCACCACGTAATCGTTGATCCCATCCTTGAACGGCCCCGGCGCCGGTTGCCCGTCCAGCTTGGGGGCGTTGCTTTCGTTTTCGCAGAACAGCCATTCGACGCCGTCCTGGCCCCAGGCGCTGAGGTGGCGGTCCGGCAATTCATGATGCCGCGCCAGCACGCGCTCGCCGTCCAGCCGCAACTGCGGTTTCGGCGCGCCGACGGTCCAGCTCCAATCATTGCGCGCCCACACCTGCGGCAGCACTTGCAGGCGTGTCGGCTGGTCGGAGCGGTTGTGGACGCTGACGCGCATGAAGATATCGTCGGGCTGGTGCTTGGCGTATTCGACGCTGACGTCGCAATACCGGTTGTCTTCGAACACGCCGGTATCGAGGATTTCGTACTCGGCGTCCGCCAGCCCGCGCTGGGCGTTTTCGGCGATCAGGTCGGCGTAGGGAAACGCCGCGTGGGGATATTTGTAGAGCATACGCATGTAGGCATGACTCGGCACACCGTCGACGAAAAAGTACAGTTCCTTGACGTCCTCACCGTGGTTGCCCTCGGCGTTGTTCAGGCCGAACAGGCGCTCCTTGATGATCGCGTCACGCTCGTTCCACAGCGCCAGGCCCAGGCACCAGCGTTGCGCCTTGTCACTGAACCCGGCCAGGCCATCCTCGCCCCAGCGGTAAGCGCGGCTGCGCGCATGTTCGTGCGGGAAGTAACGCCAGGCATCGCCGTCGGCGCTGTAGTCCTCGCGCACCGTGCCCCATTGGCGTTCGCTCAGGTACGGGCCCCACTCGCGCCAGCACTCGGCGGAATCGGCGGCCAGGCGCTGGCCTTCAGTGGTTTGCACAATAGTGGCGCTCATCCAATCCTCCCTCAGCCATCGCGTAAGGCCAGTGTAGAACCCATTCCCGGCGGGATGCACATGAAGACGGTTTTACCCCACTCATTCGTTTGCAGAATGAAGTCCAGAGGAATCTTCGTTTGCGCGGGCCTGCGGCGCCCAACAGAATCGGGGGTAACGGCATTCATTACTCTTACCGCAGCCAGGAATTTTTCTATGCCCAGCACCGCGTTTATCAGCCCCGACGACATCCGCAAAGGCTTTTCCAAGGCCATGTCCGACATGTACCGCGATGAAGTGCCCCTGTACGGCGCGCTGATGGGGCTGGTGGCCGACATCAACCGCCGCGTGCTCGACGCCGACCCGAGCCTGGCGCAACAGCTGCAACGGACCGGCGAAATCCAGCGCCTGGACATGGAACGCCACGGCGCCATTCGCCTGGGTACCGCCGCCGAACTGGCGACCATCCGCCGCCTGTTCGCGGTGATGGGCATGCAACCGGTGGGCTACTACGACCTGACCCCGGCCGGCGTGCCGGTGCATTCCACCGCATTTCGCGCCGTGCATGAATGCGCGCTGCAAACCAGCCCGTTTCGCGTATTCACCTCGTTGCTGCGCCTGGAACTGATCGAGAACCCCGAACTGCGCGCCTTCGCCGAAGCCGCCCTGGCCAAGCGTTCGATCTTCACCTCCGGCGCCCTCGCCCTGATCGAACAAGCGGAACGCGATGGCGGCCTCAACGCTGACGACGCCGAGGCATTCATCCGCCAGGCCCTGGAAACCTTCCGCTGGCACCACACCGCCACCGTCACCGCCGCGCAGTACCGGCAACTGAGCGACCAGCATCGCCTGATCGCCGACGTGGTGGCCTTCAAGGGCCCGCACATCAACCACCTGACCCCGCGCACCCTGGATATCGACCAGGTCCAGGCCGCCATGCCCGGCAAAGGCATCACCCCCAAAGCCGTGATCGAAGGCCCGCCGCGCCGCCACTGCCCGATCCTGCTGCGCCAGACCAGCTTCAAGGCCCTCGACGAAACCATCGCCTTCACCGACACCCAAGGCAGCCACAGCGCACGCTTCGGCGAAATCGAACAACGCGGCGTCGCCCTCACACCCAAAGGCCGCGCGCTGTACGACCAACTGCTGAATGCCGCCCGCGACGCACTCGGCGCCTTCCCCAACGAAGCCAACGCCGCGCATTACATGCACTTGATGGAACAGCACTTCCAGGCCTTCCCGGACGACCACACACAAATGCGCGAACAAGGCCTGGCCTACTTCCGCTACTTCGCCACCGACAAAGGCCTCGCGGCACGCGGCCAAGCCGACCAACCGCGCACGCTGGACGCACTGATCGCCGCCGGTCACGTCGATGTAGAACCGCTGGTGTATGAGGATTTTCTGCCGGTGAGTGCCGCGGGGATTTTCCAGTCGAACCTGGGGGATGCAGCGCAAAGTCACTACGCAGCCAATTCGAACCAGGCCGAATTCGAACAGGCACTGGGGCGCAAGACTCTTGATGAGTTGGCGCTGTATGCCGAGACGCAACAACGCTCGATGGATGAATGCACTCACACGCTACTGGCCTGAAACAAACTGCCCGCCCGGCTCAGCAGCGCAATCCTCGCGCCCTATAACCCCCCAGAGCCGGGTGGACGGCGGGCATCATAAGTATCGGAGGGAAGGATGTCGTTCAGCCAAATCTGAAAAAATGTGCAAGGGAGCGACTGACGCGCTCCCTGCGGGGTGAATGGATCGCGCGCTTTACTCCAGCAAACCCTTGATCTCATCTTTAACCAACAAGCGTTTTTCCTTTAACTTCTTCAGTTCCTCATCGCTGCCGGCCGCCTTTTCAGCGCTCACCACCAGTTCGTCGACGGCGTTGTATTTATCAAACAGCGCGTTCAGACGCGGATTTTTCGCCCGGTGTCCATCGACTTCGTCCTTGCTCAAACCCAAGTCCTGATACAGGTCGTGTTTCACTGGCATGGCCTACCTCCGCAAGTTGATCAATGATTACGCCCTTGAAGCTAGCCCATTCCAAGGGGTCTTGTCATGTTTGCGGGCAAACCAGTTCCGTTCGTCGCTACACCGGCGATGGAATCAAACCTTTGCCGCGCCCTGCCCTCCACTGTAGATCGCCACCCGAGGGAGACCGGTTTCATGAATCACGCCGCCACCGCTGTCGACACCCAATGCATCAACACCCTGCGCACCCTGGCCATGGATGCCGTGCAGAAGGCCAATTCCGGCCACCCCGGCACGCCCATGGGCCTGGCGCCGGTGGGGTATACGTTGTGGAGTCGCTTCCTGCGTTATCACCCGGAGCATCCCGACTGGCCCAACCGCGACCGTTTTGTGTTGTCGGTGGGGCATGCATCGATGCTGCTGTATTCGTTGCTGCACCTGGCCGGCGTGGTCGAGATCGATGCCCAGGGCCAGCGCTCGGGGCTGCCGGCGATCAGCCTGGACGATATCCAGCAGTTCCGGCAGATGGGTTCCAAGACCCCAGGCCACCCCGAGTACCGCATGACCACCGGCGTAGAAACCACCACCGGCCCCCTCGGCCAGGGGTGCGCCAACAGCGTCGGCATGGCCATGGCCGGGCGCTGGCTGGGCGAGCGCTTCAACCGCGACGGCCAGGTGCTGTTCGACTACAACGTCTACACCCTGTGCGGCGACGGCGACATGATGGAAGGCATCAGCAGCGAAGCCGCCTCCCTGGCCGGGCATTTGCGGTTGGACAACCTGTGCTGGATCTATGACAACAACACCATCAGCATCGAAGGCCACACCGAACTGGCCTTCAGCGAGGACGTGATCCAGCGCTTCCAGGCCTATGGCTGGCACACCTTGCATGTGACCGATGCCAACGATCTGAGTGCTCTGAGCACGGCGCTGGAAACCTTCCAGCGCAATACCGGTGCGCCGACCCTGATCGTGGTCGACAGCGTGATCGGCTACGGCTCGCCGCACAAACACAACACCGCCGCCGCCCATGGCGAGCCGCTGGGCGAGGCGGAGATCCGCCTGACCAAGGCCGCGTATGGCTGGCCGGAAGACGCCAGCTTCCTGGTGCCCGAGGAGGCGCGCACGGTGTTGCGTGATGCATTGCACGCGCGGGCCGAGCCGTTGTACCGACAGTGGCAGCAAACCCTGGCGTCCCTCGACCCGCAACTGGCCGACGAACTGCAACGCATGCGCGCCGGGAACATGCCCGAGCAATGGCAAGCTGAACTGCCCAGCTTCGACTCCGACGCCAAGGGCGTGGCCAGCCGTGCCGCCGGCGGCGCGGTGCTGAATGCCTTCGCCCGGCAGATTCCCTGGCTGCTGGGCGGCTCGGCGGATTTGTCGCCGTCGACCAAAACCAACCTGACCTTCGACGGCGCCGGACGTTTCAGTGCCGACGACTACAGCGGACGCAACCTGCACTTCGGCATCCGTGAACATGCCATGGGGGCGATCGCCAATGGCATGGCGCTGTCCTACCTGCGCCCGTACACCTCGACGTTCCTGGTGTTCAGCGACTACATGAAGCCGCCGATCCGCCTCGCGGCAATCATGGAATTGCCGGTGGTGTTCGTGTTTACCCATGACTCGATCGGCGTCGGCGAAGACGGCCCGACGCACCAGCCGATCGAACACCTGAGCCAACTGCGCGCCACGCCGGGGTTGCTGACCCTGCGTCCCGGCGACGCGAATGAAACCCTGGAACTGTGGAAGGTTGCCCTGGCCCAGACTCACCGGCCGAGCTGCATGGTGTTGTCGCGCCAACCGCTGCCGACTCTGGACCGCACGCAGTACGCAGCCGCGTCCGGTGCCGCCAAGGGCGCCTATGTGCTGGCCGGCGCCGCACACCCCGAGGTCATCCTGCTGGCAACCGGCAGCGAAGTCAGCCTGGCGGTGGCGGCGTATGAACAGCTCAAAGGCGAAGGCATTGCCGCGCAGGTGGTCTCGATGCCCAGCTGGGAGCTGTTCGAAGAGCAGCCCACCGCCTACCGCGACAGCGTACTGCCGCCAGCGGTGACCGCGCGGGTGGTGGTGGAACAGGCCGGTCCGTTGGGCTGGGACCGCTATGTCGGACAGACCGGCGCCAAAGTGGTGATGAGCAGCTTTGGCGCATCGGCGCCCCTGGCCAAGTTGCAGGAGAAGTTCGGGTTTACCGTGGAGAATGTGGTGAAGCTGGCCAAGCAACAGATCCAACGGCAGGAACATTGATCACAACGGTGACTGACACTCCGCTATCGGGGGCAAGCCCCCTCCCACATTGACCGCATTCCCTTGGTTGATCGGCAGGGTTAGTGGCATTTGCTCATGCTCGGGTGCCGGCGGTGAGCCCCACTCTCCCATGTGGGAGGGGGCTTGCCCCCGATAGCGGTGCATCAGTCACTGCATGAGTACCTGAACCACTGAAGTGCGCCCCATTGATGGTCAGACCAGCTCCCGGGCGAGAAACGGCGCGGTGCGGCTTTTCTTGCTCTTCGCCACCTGTCGCGGCGTGCCGCTGGCAACCACCTTGCCGCCCAGGTCCCCAGCGCCCGGCCCGATATCAATCACCCAGTCACTCTGGGCCACCACGCGCATTTCATGCTCCACCACAACCACCGTATGCCCGGCGTCGACCAGATGGTTCAGTTGGCTGAGCAAGCGGTCCACATCCCGTGGGTGCAGGCCGGTCGTCGGCTCGTCCAGCACATACAAGGTGGCGCCCCGGGCATTGCGTTGCAGCTCGGTGGCCAGCTTGATGCGCTGCGCTTCGCCCCCGGACAGTTCCGTCGCCGGTTGGCCGAGGCGCAGATAGCCCAGGCCGATGTCGCGCAGCACCAGCAACGACCGCAGCACCCCCGGCTGCTCGGCAAACACCTCCACCGCCTGCTCGACGGTCAAGCCGAGCACTTGGGCAATGTTCAAACCTTGCCATTGGATCGCCAGGGTCTCGGGGTTGTAGCGCGCCCCGTGGCAGGTCGGGCACGGCGCATACACGCTGGGCATGAACAGCAACTCAACGCTGACGAACCCTTCGCCCTCGCAATTCGCGCAGCGGCCCTTGGCGACATTGAAAGAAAACTGCCCCGCATCGTAATCACGCTGCTTCGCGGCCGCTGTGGCAGCGAACAGTTTGCGCACGTTGTCGAACAGCCCGGTATAGGTCGCCAGGTTGGAGCGCGGGGTGCGGCCGATGGGTTTCTGGTCCACCTGCACCAGCCGGTGAATCCGTTCCAGCCCGGCGCTGATGCACCCGCCGCTGGTGGGCGGGGCATCGTCTTCCAGGCTCGGTTCGTCGTCGCTTTCCGGCACGCGGCCGAGGCCGCTGCCCACCAACTCCAGCAGCGCCTGGCTGACCAGGCTGGATTTGCCCGAGCCGGAAATACCGGTCACCGCAGTGAAGCAACCCAGCGGGAAATCGACACTCAAATCCTTGAGATTATTACGTGTGACGCCCTCCAGGCTCAGCCAGCCGGTCGGTTCGCGGCGCCGGGGATTGGCCGGGCGCCGTTCGGCAAACAGATACTCACGGGTCTGCGACGCTTCAACCTGCGCCAAACCCGCCGGCGGTCCGCTGTACAACACTTGCCCGCCGTGTTCACCGGCCGCCGGTCCGACGTCGATCAGCCAGTCGGCGCGGCGCATGGTTTCCAGGTCGTGCTCCACCACAAACAACGAATTGCCGGCGGCTTTCAAACGCGCCAGCGCAGTGAACAGCGCTTCGCCATCCGCCGGGTGCAGCCCCGCCGACGGCTCATCCAACACATAGATCACGCCAAACAACTGCGAGCCCAGTTGCGTAGCCAGGCGCAAGCGCTGCAACTCGCCGGACGACAAGGTCGGCGTGCTGCGCTCCAGGGACAGATAGCCCAGCCCCAGCTCGGTCAGGGTGCTGACCCGTTCGAGCAGATCCTCGGCGATGCGCTGGGCGGCCAGGCGCTTTTCCAGCGACAGTTTCATCGTGTCCTGCCCCGCCGCCACCGGCCGCAGCAGCTCGGCCAATTGAGTCAGCGACAGTTGCGAGAGTTCGCCGATGTCCACCCCAGCAAACTTCACCGACAACGCCGCCTGGGTCAGCCGCTTGCCGTCGCACAACGGGCAGGCGCTGCCCTGCATGAACTGCGCGACACGCTTTTTCATCAGCGCACTTTGGGTGTGGCTGAAGGTGTGCAGGATATAGCGCCGCGCGCCGCTGAACGTGCCCTGGTAGCTCGGCTCCAGCTTGCGTTTCAGCGCCTCGCGGGTCTGCTCCGGGGTGAAACCGGCGTACACCGGCACGGTCGGGGTTTCTTCGGTGAACAGGATCCAGTCGCGCTGCTTTTTCGGCAAATCACGCCACGGGATGTCGACGTCATAGCCCAGGGTCACCAGGATGTCGCGCAGGTTCTGGCCTTGCCACGCCAAGGGCCAGGACGCGACCGCACGCTGGCGGATGGTCAGCGAGGGATCGGGCACCATCAGCGCCTCGGTCACCTCATACACGCGGCCCAGGCCGTGGCATTGCGGGCAGGCGCCCTGGGGCAGGTTCGGCGAAAAATCCTCGGCATACAGCATCGCCTGCCCCGGCGGATAACTGCCGGCGCGCGAATAGAGCATGCGGATCAGGCTGGACAACGTCGTGACACTGCCCACCGACGAACGCGCACTCGGCGTGCCACGCTGTTGTTGCAGGGCCACGGCAGGCGGCAGGCCTTCGATGGAGTCCACATCGGGCACGCCGACCTGATCGATCAGGCGTCGCGCATAGGGCGCCACCGATTCGAAATAGCGCCGCTGGGCCTCGGCATACACCGTGGAAAAAGCCAGGGACGACTTGCCGGAACCCGACACGCCGGTAAACACCACCAGGGCATCCCGCGGGATATCCACATCGACGTTACGCAGGTTATGTTCGCGAGCGCCGCGAACCCGGACGAACCCAAGGTGTTGGGTGGTGATCTGAGCGATGTTGCGCGATGAAGTCATGGTCAACCTTGTGGCGCGGCAAGCACGCGGCGCACCCGATGCGTCTGGGTTTCGGGGTTATAGGGCTTGCTCAGCAGATGAATGTCGGGCTCAGCAGGTGCGGGATTTCGTTTCATTGCATGCTCAGTGAAAATCCCGGCTGCGCACGGCGATGCCTTGCAGCAACGGCGACAGGTCGGTGAGGCGCCCAGCGATCAGGTGCCGCACCTCGCCCACCGCCTCCCAGCGCCCGTCCACCTTGAGCAGGCGCGAGCCGACCAGGGCCTGGCGCTGACGTTCTGCCAGGTCGCGCCAGACCACCACATTCAGGTTGCCGAATTCATCCTCCAAGGTGACAAAGGTCACACCGCTGGCGGTGCCGGGGCGCTGGCGACCGGTCACCAGGCCGGCGACGCTGACAGTGCGGCCATGCTCCACCGCCATCAGCTCGCGGGAACTGCGGCAGCGCCGTTTGCGCAATTCATCGCGCAACAACGCCAATGGATGCGGGCCCAGGGTGGTGCCGAGTGTGGCGTAATCGGCCTGCAGGTCTTCGCCCACCGTGGGTGTCGGCAACTCCACCCGCGCTTCGTCGGGGCTGGGCAGGCCGGCGAACAGCCCGAGTTGTTTGTGTACCCCCGCCACTTCCCAGCGCGCCGTGTGCCGGTTGCCGGCCAACGCCCGCAAGGCTCCGGCATCCGCCAGCAAGGCTTGGGCGCGGGGATCCAGCCCGGCGCGTCGGTCGAGGTCGGCAATGTCGCTGAATGCACGGTGCTCGCGCGCCGCTTCGATCCGTCGCCCATCCTCTTCGCGAAACCCCGCGATCATGCGCAACCCCAGGCGAATCGCCGGTTGCGCGCCAGCGATGGGTTCCAGACTGCAATCCCAGTCACTGGCCTGCACGTCCACCGGGCGGATCTGCAAACGATGGCGCCGCGCGTCCTGCAGGATCTGGTCCGGGCTGTAGAACCCCATGGGCCAACTGTTGATCAACGCACAGGCGAAGGCCGCCGGTTCATGGCATTTGAGCCAGCAACTGGCGTAGGTCAACAAGGCAAAACTGGCGGCGTGGGATTCCGGGAAGCCATAGCTGCCAAAACCCTTGATCTGCTCGAAGATCTGCGCGGCGAAGGCTTCGCTGTAGCCGTTTTTGAGCATGCCGGTGCGCAAGCGTTGCTGGTGCGGTTCAAGGCCGCCGTGACGCTTCCAGGCCGCCATGGAACGGCGCAACTGATCAGCTTCGCCAGGGCTGTAATCGGCAGCAACCATGGCGATCTGCATCACCTGTTCCTGGAACAACGGCACGCCGAGGGTGCGTTCGAGCACCGCTTCAAGCTGCGGCGACGGATAGGTGGTGGGCTCCTCTTTGTTCCGCCGCCGCAGGTACGGATGCACCATGCCGCCCTGGATCGGCCCCGGGCGCACGATGGCGACTTCAATCACCAGGTCGTAAAAGGTCTGCGGCTTGAGCCTGGGCAACATCGACATCTGCGCCCGCGACTCGATCTGGAACACGCCGAGGGTGTCGGCCTTGCTGATCATTGCGTAGGTGGCCGGGTCTTCCTTGGGGATCGTCGCCAGGCACAGGTCGTGGCCACGGTGGCGACGCAGCAGGTCGAAACAGCGGCGGATCGCGCTGAGCATGCCCAGGGCGAGGATATCCACCTTGAGCAGGCCGACGGCGTCGAGGTCGTCCTTGTCCCACTGGATGATGGTGCGCTCGGCCATCGCCGCATTTTCCACCGGCACCAGGGTGTCCAGCGGGTGTTCGGAAATCACGAAGCCGCCGGGGTGCTGGGACAGGTGCCGGGGGAAGCCGATCAGTTGCTGGGTCAGCGCGAGTATGCGGCGCAGCACCGGGCTGTCGGGGTCGAAACCGCCCTCGCGCAGGCGTTCCAGGGGCGGCGCCTGGTCACTCCAGCGCCCGCAGCACTCGGCCAGGGCATTGACCTGGTCCGGCGGCAAACCCAGGGCCTTGGCCACATCGCGCACCGCGCCGGCACCGTGGTAGCTGCTGACCACCGCCGTCAGTGCTGCGCGGGTGCGGCCGTAGCGCTGGAATACGTATTGCAGCACCTCTTCGCGGCGTTCGTGCTCGAAGTCGACGTCGATGTCCGGCGGCTCGTTACGCTCCCGGGACAGGAAGCGCTCGAACAGCATGTTCATCAGGCTCGGGTTGATCTCGGTGATGCCCAAGGCAAAACACACCGCCGAGTTGGCCGCCGAACCCCGGCCCTGGCACAGGATCGAACGGCTGCGGGCAAAGCGCACGATGTCATGCACCGTGAGGAAATAGCTTTCATAGCCCAGCTCGCTGATCAGTTCCAACTCGCGGTCGATCTGCTGCCGGGTCTTGGCGTCGACCCCTTGCGGCCAGCGCCGGGCGATGCCTTCTTCGGTGACGGCGCGCAGCCAGGATCGGGCGTCATGGCCGGCGGGCACCAGCTCACGCGGATAGTGGTAGCGCAGTTGGCTGAGGTCGAAGGTGCAACGGCGCGCGATGGCCAGTGTTTCGTCGAGCAACGACGGCGGATACAACGCCTGTAACGCCGACAGGCTGCGCAGATGCCGCTCGCCATTGGGATGCAGGCGCGTGCCGGCTTCGGCCACCGGTACGTGATGGCGGATGGCGGTCATGGTGTCTTGCAGGGCGCGGCGGCCGCGGGCATGCATATGCACATCGCCGCAGGCCACCGCCGGGAGCTGCAGGCTGGCGGCCAGTGCCAGGCGTTGCTCCAGGTGACGCGCATCGTCCTGCCCGCAATGCAGATGCACCGCCAGCCACAGGCGCTCGGCGAAGGTACGGCGCAGCCATTGGATCGAGGCCTGGGTGTCGCTGTCTTCGGCAATCCAGAGCGCCAACAGGCCGGGCAGCGGTTGGTCGAAGTCTTCTGGCAGCAGGCGATAACGGCCCTTCTCCGCCCGTCGTCGGGCCAGGGTGATCAAGCGGCACAGGTGCTGGTAGCCGCTGAGGTCTTCCACCAGCAGTAGCAGTTTCGGGCCGTTTTCGACGCGCATCTCACTGCCGATGATCAGCGGCAAACCCACCGCTTTCGCCGCCTGCCAGGCGCGCACGATGCCGGCCAGGGTGCATTCGTCAGTGATCGCCAGGGCGCTGTAGCCCTCGCGCTTGGCCCGCTCGAACAACTCCAGCGCCGTGGAGGCGCCGCGCTGGAAGCTGAAGTTGGACAGGCAATGCAGCTCGGCGTAACTCATGCGAACCAGCCTTGCAGCCACAACCCGTCGCATTGCCCCACGGTGCGGTAGGCCCAGCCTTGCTGGCCGGCGCGGGTCTGGATCAGGTAATAGTCGCGGCGGATATCGGCGCCATCCCACCAGCCCGATTCGATGCGCTCCGGGCCCTTCAGGATCTGCACGCCCGCCTCGGCCAGCAAGGTCGGCTCGGCGAGCAGCCAGCCGGGGCGTTGCACGTTGTTCAAAGTGGGGCACGGGTTTTTATCGGTCGCCGCTTGCCAGGCACATTCGGGGCGGTGGTCGGCGTGAAAGCGCAGGCCGTGTACCGCCTCATCGCCAAGCCGGGCGCGCAGGCGTTCGCGCAGTTGCGCCCAGGGCAGGGTCTGTTGCGGGCGGTCGTCGAACAGGTCCTGGCGTTGCGGCACGAACACCGGCAGGTCCTGGGCCACCAGGCGAACACCGCGCACGGGGGACGTCACTTGCACCTGCTCCAGACGCCCGCGGGCCAGTTCGAACAGCATCGGCGCTTCACGCTCGGCGCTGAGCAGGCCGACCGGGATCACGCTGTCGGGGGCCTGGGCGTGTTCCAGGTGCAGGGCGAAACGCTGGACGCCACTGTCGCGGCCACAGAGGAAGGCGGACAGGTCGCCGGTCAGGCGGCGCAGCGGGAATAACAGGGCCTGGTGGGATTGCACGTCGTAGTTCAGCTCGATGCGTACATCGAAGCGGTCCGGCGGCTGATAGAAGCCCAGCGCCAACGGCCGCTGCCCGCTCAGGGCATCCAGATGCTTGAGCAACGCCGCATCGAAGCGCCGCGCCAGGGTGTGCCGGGGCAACGCCTGCACCTGGGCCAGGCTGCGCAAGCCCATGCGCGACAAGGCGATAGCGGCCTGCGGGTCCAGGCCGGCGCGGTCGATGGGCAGTGGCGCCAAGGCCTGCATCAACGCGTGATCATCGGCCACGGCCAGGCCATCGTAACGGTTCGCCAGCACCCGCGCCGCCGCCGGGTTGGGCGCAGCGACGATGCGATGACGAAAGCCCAGCTCGCTCAGCTCTTTGCGCAGACGGGCCTCGAAGCGCGGCCAGGGCCCGAACAGGCCCAGGCTCGACTCGATCTCAAACAGCAAGGCGCGCGGGTAAAACACGCTGACCTGGGAACTGAACTGGTAGGCCCAGGCCGCCAGAAACTGCTGCCAGCGTTCGATCTCCACGGGGTCGTATTCGGCGCAGGCAAAGGTTTTGACCAGCGCATGCGCCGCCGTCAGCGATTGACCGGAGCGCAGGCCCAAGGCATGCGCGGCCGCGTTGACGGTTTGCAGGACGCGCCGCTGCGGCGTGCCGGCCAGCAGCGCCAGCGGCTCGTGCGGCGTCGGATGCATACGCTGCACCGCGTCCAGCGCCAATTGCGGGAAGACAATACACACCCAGCGCATGCCAACCTCAGTGCCCGGCCAGCGCAATCGGCGCCGGGTGGGCCAGCCCGCCCCGGCACTTGAGCACCCGCACTTGCGCGGGCCGGGCGTCGACCGCCAGGCGCAGAGCGGCCGGCGAGGCGTTGAGCGCGTCACTCAGGGCGCGCCAGGCAAACGCCAGGGTCTGCCCGGTTTCCGCCGCCACCTGCAAGCGCCGCAAGGCACGATCATCGGCCTTGCGCGGCCAGCACAACACCGCACCGCAACTGCCCGAACGCAGGCACTGCTCGACCGCCCACAACGCATCCCGCTCCTCGGCCCGGACCACCGCGAGCTGACGCAAATCCACCCCGGCGTTCTGCCAGGCGTGGGGGTACGGCGTGTAGGGCGGCGCCACCAGCACTATGCGCTCCCCCGCCGCCGACAAACGCGCCAGGGTCGGCAACACCAGTTGCAGTTCGCCCACGCCGTCCTTGGCCATGAGGATTTCGCTGAGGGCCGATTCCGGCCAGCCGCCCGTGGGCAGCACCGCATCCAGCGCCGCCAGCCCCGTGGGGTGGACACTGGCCGGTGGCGCGGCGGGCCGGCCCTTCCACACGCGCCCGCCGTTGAACAGCGCGTCCAGGGCAACGACGGCGCCCATCAGCCTTGCCTCACCAGGCCGCAGAACACGCCTTCGATGGCCAGGTCCTGATCGGGCCCGACCACGATGGGTTGATACGCGGGGTTGCGCGGCAGCAGCCGCACGCTGTCGCCATTGCGTTCGAAACGCTTGATGGTGACTTCACCGTCCAGGCGCGCCACCACAATCTGCCCGTTCACGGCTTCGGCACTGCGGCGCACGCCCACCAAATCGCCGTCGAGGATGCCGTCTTCGATCATTGAGTCGCCCTGCACCCGCAACAGATAGTCCGGGGTTTTCGCGAAAGTGGCCGGGTCGAGTTGCAGGCGGCTGTGGACTTCGGCATCGGCGCCGATGGGCAAACCGGCGGCGACACGGCCCAGGACCGGGACGTCCAGCCATTCGGGCCGCGCTGGCGGGTTGAGCAGGCGAATGCCACGGGCCTGGTTGGGGTTGACTTCGATGAAGCCGGCTTCGGTCAGGGCCACAACGTGTTTACGGGCGACGCTGCGGGAGGCGAAGCCGAATGCCTCGGCGATCTCGGCGAGGCTGGGGGATTGGCCTTGTTGCGCGATACGGTCGCGGATGAAGGTCAGGATGGCGGTGCGGCGGGGGGTTAGGGTTGTCATGGAGTACATTTGTACTCTTGTGGGAAATTTCTGACAAGTGCCGGTAGTCGGGGGTTGGGGTTGTGTGTATATCCGTTATTTAGGTAACGGCAGCTATTGGTTCCGCTCTTACAGCGGGTCACTTTGGAAAAGCCCCAAAGTAACCAAAGGGCTCTTGCCCCACCACTCGGTGCCTCGCCTAGGCTCGGCATGCCCTCACTCCGGCTTGAATCCGTGGGCCGCCGTCATGGGCCATCCCTGGCCCAGGACGGCTAACCCGGCGTCCTGCCGGGTTGCCCACGGATTCAAGCCTGCGTTCGGCCAGCGTGGTTTTACGGGGCGCCTAAGATCAAAAGCCAGAGCCAGAGCCAGAGCCAGAGCAAAGTGAGGTCTATCTGATCCATGGAGATCAAAATGTGGGAGGGGGCTTGCCCCCGATGGCGGT
>NZ_JALJRR010000021.1:0-104506 GCF_024519615.1 Pseudomonas sp. Pse79 | reverse complement strand
CTCCGGTTTCAAACGTAAAGGATGTCTCCGGTCTGTACCGGGGCAAGCCCCCTCCCACACGTCAGAGCGGTCGATTAAACCCGGGCGGCGAATACCGCCTGATGGTTGCGGCACTGCTCGGCCGTGAGCATGAACACACCGTGCCCGCCGCGCTGGAACTCCAGCCAGGCGAAGTCGACTTCCGGGTACAGCGCCTCGACATGCACCTGGCTGTTACCCACTTCGACGATCAACAAGCCCTTCTCGGTCAGGTGGTCCGCCGCTTCGGCGAGCATCCGCCGGACCAGGTTCAAGCCATCGTCGCCGCAGGCCAGGCCCAGTTCCGGTTCGTGCTGGTACTCGTCCGGCATGTCGGCGAAGTCTTCGGCGTCCACATACGGCGGGTTCGACACGATCAAGTCGAAGCGCTGGCCCGGCAGCCCGTCAAAACCGTCGCCCTGTACGGTATACACACGCTCGTCGACGCCATGGCGCTCGATGTTCTGATTGGCCACTTCCAACGCTTCGAACGACACGTCACCCAACACCACTTCGGCGTCCTGGAACTCGTAGGCACAGGCGATGCCGATGCAACCGGAGCCGGTACACAGGTCGAGAATGCGTGCCGGCGGCTGGGCCAGCCAGGGTTCGAAGCGGTTTTCGATAAGTTCGCTGATCGGTGAACGCGGGATCAGCACGCGCTCGTCGACGATAAACGACATGCCACAGAACCAGGCTTCGCCAATCAAGTAGGCTGTCGGCACCCGCTCATGAATGCGACGGTGCAGCAGCCGTTGCAAGTGGGAAACTTCCTCTTCTTCCAGGTTGCAATCCAGGTAGCTGTCGGCAATTTCCCAGGGCAGATGCAAGGCACCGAGCACCAATTGCCGGGCGTCGTCCCAGGCGTTGTCGGTACCGTGCCCGAAAAACAGCTCTTCCCCATGGAAACGGCTGACAGCCCAACGGATATGGTCGCGCAAGGTGCGCAGGCGGGAAGTGATCACGGGGGCAGACTCCTGGAAAAAACGACTGGCGATTCTAACAGCCTTCGTCTGTAGCGACGACGTGCGAAGAGCCTCAACCGTATGTCGGATTTCATCCAATTTGCCATCATTGCGTCAAACAACCGCACCGCTTGACACGGCTGCACGCCAGCAACGGCGTAGCTTACGATGGAAGCGATTCACAGAACCGCTCAGCCAGTGGACAATGGCGCAAAAGCCCCCCTCACAGGAGCCCCCAGAATGTCCGTTCCAAAGACGATGTTTCAAATCAGCGGTCGAGGTTATGCAGCGGCCAATCTCAGCCATGCGACCCTCGTGATCATCGACGCCCAGAAGGAGTACCTCAGCGGTCCACTCGCCCTCGCGGGCATGGATGCGGCGGTGGGCAATATCAAGCAACTGGTCGCTGCGGCGCGCAACGCCGGTCGCCCGATCGTGCATGTGCGCCACCTGGGCACCGTCGGCGGCCTGTTTGACCCACAAGGCGAGCGCGGCGAATTCATTCCCGGCCTGGAGCCAATGGGCAACGAAACCATCATCGGTAAACTGCTGCCCAGCGCGTTCCACGGCACCGGCCTGGAAAAACACCTGCAGGACCTCGGTTCCCTGGACCTGATCGTCTGCGGCTTCATGAGCCACTCCAGCGTCAGCACCACCGTGCGCGCCGCCAAGAACCTGGGCTTTCGCTGCACCCTGGTGGAAGACGCCTGCGCCACCCGCGACCTGCCTTACAAGGGCGGCGTCCTGAGTGCCGAGCATGTGCAACAAACCGAAATGGCCATCATGGCCGACAACTTCGCCACCCTCGCCTTGACCAAAGACCTGATCTGATTGCCCCGAAATGAGCGGTGCGGCCGATTCGAGGCCCCGCTCATCTGCAAATGCCTGTCATTTGCTGCAATTACCTCTGGCGCCGGAACAACCTGTGTATCTTCCGGTCGAAGGGCCGATACCCTGGAGGAAAGGTCGGAATGAAGATATCCGATGGTTTTGATGCTCGTCGCTTGCGCCCCAAGGGCCCGAGCAACTGGCGTCTGCGCCTGGTAGCCGGCATTGCCGCGCTGCTGGCGATCATAGGTGTGCTGCTGGCGGTCGCCGGTGGCGCGGGCTTGTCGGGGCATTCCCCGGCGCTGGGCGAACTGAATGCCAGCCCCGGTGGCTCGGCGATGCTGTTGGTGGGCGGCCTGCTGGTGCTGTGGTTCGGCGTGTGGTTATGGCGCCGCAGCCGGCGGCGGATGCGCCAGCCGTTGTCGCTGAACATCGCCTCGCACCTGATGAAAAAGCACGACTGATGGCGCTTGGATAGCGTTTCCTGCGCCCCGGCCGCCGCGATTTAGGTAAACTGCCCGCCCCTCGCGGAGGCTGACATGCAAGACGACGATTTTTCCCTGTTCAAAAACGAGCTGCGCGGCGTCAAGCCGATCAAGCACGACCGCGCCGACACCGGCAAACCCAAGAGTGACCGAGCGCAGATCGCCAAGCTGCGCCAGGCCGCGACTGTACGCACTGACGCCACCACCGTGGACGGTCTGTCGGACCAGTTCGTGATTGACGTCGGCCCCGAAGACGAGCTGATGTGGGCCCGCGACGGCGTGCAGGAAAGCCAGATACGCAAGCTCAAGACCGGCCAGATCCCCTTCGAAGGCAGCCTCGACCTGCACGGCATGAGCGTGGAAAAAGCCCGGGAAACCCTCTGGGCCTTCCTCGCCGAAGCCACCCGGTTTGAGATCCGCTGCGTGCGCGTCACCCACGGCAAGGCCGTGCGCCTGGACGGCAAGCGGCCGATGATCAAGAGCCACGTCAACACCTGGCTGCGCCAGCATGCCCAAGTACTCGGCTTTACCTCCTGCCAGCCCCGCCACGGTGGCGCCGGCGCGGTGTATGTGATGCTCAAGCGCACCATGCTGGAAGGGCGCGACGAGTAACCCGTGCCATCGTCAGGCTTGCAGCGATGGGTCGGCCACCGTACCCTTGCGCTTTGCGAAAATCCCACAGGTAGTTTCATGTCCCTGGAACAGAATTACACCGCGATCCTCGGCCAACTCGGCGAGGACGTTACCCGCGAGGGCCTGCTCGACACGCCAAAGCGTGCCGCCAAGGCGATGCAGTACCTTTGCCGCGGCTATGAACAGACACTGGAAGAAGTCACCAACGGTGCCTTGTTCAGCTCCGACAACAGCGAAATGGTGCTGGTCAAGGACATCGAGTTGTACTCGTTGTGCGAACACCACCTGCTGCCGTTTATCGGCAAGGCCCACGTCGCGTATATCCCGAGCGGCAAAGTGCTGGGCCTGTCGAAGGTCGCGCGGATTGTCGACATGTATGCGCGCCGCCTGCAGATCCAGGAAAACCTCAGCCGCCAGATCGCCGATGCCGTGATGCAAGTGACCGGCGCCCTGGGCGTGGCCGTGGTGATCGAAGCCAAGCACATGTGCATGATGATGCGCGGTGTGGAGAAACAGAATTCGTCGATGATCACCTCGGTGATGCTGGGTGAGTTCCGCGAAAACGCGGCGACCCGCAGCGAATTCCTCAGCCTGATCAAATAACCGGTCGGGTAGGAAAAAGCCGGCGTTCATCGCCGGTTTTTTTTCGCCCCCACAAATCAAGTAAGATGCGGCCCTCTGTTCTGGGCAAGAGGTTTCAGCCATGTTCGTCAAAGCACTTCGAGTGGGCCTCGGCCACGTCATCATCGCGGGCGACTACATTACCCGTCCACGCAAAAAGCAGCGCCCCGCCGAGCAGCAAGCGCAGGTCAACGCGGCCGCCAAGGAGCTGACCCTGTATCAGTTCCACGCCTGCCCGTTCTGCGTGAAGACCCGTCGCACCCTGCATCGCCTGAATGTGCCGGTAGCGTTGAAGGACGCGAAGAACAACGAACAGGATCGCCAGACCCTGCTGGAGCAAGGTGGCAAGATCAAAGTGCCGTGTCTGCGCATCGAAGAGAATGGCCAGACCACCTGGATGTATGACTCCAAGGTGATCATCGATTACCTGGACAAGCGCTTCGCCGCCGCCTGACAAACGCCCTCTCCTCTGTAGGAGCGAGCTTGCTCGCGAAAAACCTGAGGACGCCGCTGGGTGTCAGGTTCCCCTCGTTATCGTTGACGATTTTCGCGAGCTGGCTCGCGCCTACAGAGGGGGGATTTCCATGTCCAGTAATGCGGAGCCCAGGCACTTGCCATGGGCGTCCAGCGCCAGCGAACGGGTCACGCCGCCGCGCAAGATCCCCGGCAACACGAAGTTCAGCGCCTGCACGTTGGGCAATTCATAGCGTCGCACCGGCGCCGCACCCGGCTCCAACAGCCCGGCGAAGAACGCCGTCACGCGCGCGGCAGTGAGCTGTTCGCAGAGCAGCGGATAATCCTCAGGGCGATAGGCAATGATCGAAATGTTCGAGGTGTCGCCCTTATCCCCGGTGCGGGAATGGGCCAGGGTATGCAGCTTCATGCTTCGATCCTCGGGTTGACGGCGTCACGCGGCAACAACAACGAGGCCACCGCCACCACCTGGCGCACGCTCTTGCTGGCACCGCCGCCGCCGGACGGGCCGTTGGTGTAGAGGGTTTCCACTTCATTGCCGACCCGCACCGCTTCGCGGCGTTCCTCACAGCGCGCAGCGACGCGCAGGCGCACTTCCCACGGCTCGACGCGGCTGCGCGGGCCGTGCAGCGAGTCCATACCGATCAACTCGGCGCGCACGTCCTGCATCTTCACCCCCATCAGTTCCAGGCGCTTGAGCACCACCTCTCGCGCCAGTTCGGCGCGTGCGACGGCTCCCGGCCCGCCGTAGGACATCTGCCCCTCGCCGATCCAACCGTCCAGGTAACCCACGCTGACTTTCAACCGTTCCGGCCGCGCCCGCCCCGCAGCACCCTGGGCGCGTACCCGGTCGACGCTTTCCTCGACAAAGCTCACCTGGGAAAAGTCGGCCGTCACGTCCGGCGTCAGATAGGCCGCCGGGTCGTGTACTTCGTAGATCAATTGTTCAGTACACGTAGCGCGGCTGACGCGCCCGCCGGACCCGCTCACTTTGGTGATCACGGCGTTGCCCTCGGCATCAATCTCGGCCAGCGGGAAGCCCAGGCGCGCCAGGTCGTCTACGTCCTTGAACCCGGGATCGGCGAAATAGCCGCCGCTGACCTGCCCCGCGCATTCGAGCAAATGCCCGACCAGCGTGCCACGCCCCAGGCGCAACCAATCGTCAGTCGCCCAGCCGAACGCAAACATCTGCGGCGCCAGAAATAGCGACGGGTCGGCCACGCGCCCGGTGATCACTACATCAGCCTCGGCGCGCAACGCCTGCAGAATGCCGTCGACGCCCAGGTAGGCGTTCGCGGAAATCAGCCGCGCACCCAGCGAGCCAAGGGTCTGGCCGTTATCCAACACCTGCTCGGGGCGCAACACGTCGAGCACATCATCGCCCACCACCGCCACGACTTTGAGGCTCAGGCCCAGCTCATTGGCAATGCGCCGCACTTCAACGGCCGCCGACACCGGGTTGGCCGCGCCCATATTGGTGATCACGCGCAAGCGCCGGCGACCTGCCTGCTCACCGACAAAGGGCAGCACCCGGCGCATGCGCTCACTCAGCAACGGGTCATACCCGCCCTGCGGATCGCTGATGCGTGCCTGTTGCGCCAAGGCGATGGTGCGTTCGGCCAGGCATTCGAAGACCAGGTAATCGAGGTCGCCCTGTTCGGCCAGTTCCACGGCAGGTTCGATGCGGTCGCCGGAATAGCCGGCGCCGGAACCGATGCGCAAGGTTTTCATCTCAAAATACTCCCAGGAGCAACGCGGTCAGGGTCATCAACACCGACGCGACGAACAGAAACGGAATAGTGAAGCGCTGGTGATCGGCCAGCTCGATCTTGCACAGCCCCACCAACAGGAAGGTCGCGGGGGTCAGCGGACTGACCGGGAAACCGGTGGTGTGTACGCCCAGCAGCGAGGCCTGGGCCACTTGCAGCGGGTCGACGCCCAGGGCCTTGCCGACTTCGGCGATCACCGGCATCACGCCGAAATAGTAGGAATCAGGGTCGAACAACATGCTCAGCGGCATGGAAATAAAGCCCACCACTGCCGGGATCAACTTGCCGTGGCCGGCCGGAATCTGCGCCACCGCCACTTCGGCAATCGCCTTGAGCATGCCGGTGCCTTGCATGATGCCGGTGAACACGCCGGCGGCGAGCAGGATACTGGCCATGGTCAGGGCGGTCTTGGCATGGGCGTCGATGCGTGCGCGCTGGGCGTCGACATTTGGGTAGTTGATGCACAGCGCGACCACGGTGCCGAGCATGAACATCACCACCGGGTCGACCCAGCCGGCGATCATCACCACCATCACCAGTACGGTGAGCATCAGGTTGACCCAGAACAGCCGCGGGCGTCGCAGCTTGATGTCGTCGTCGCTGAGCACCCGTTGCGGCACGGCATCCACCGTCGAACCGGCGCCCAGGCCAAGGCGTTTTTCTTCACGATGGCCGAGCCACCAGGCGCAGGCGAAGACAAAGATCAGGCCGACGATCTGCACCGGGATCAGCGGCTGGAACAGATCCGCCACCGGCACATGCAACGCCGCCGACGAGCGCAGCACCGGGCCGGTCCACGGCAGGAAGTTGACCCCGGCAGCCATCGCGCAGACGCAGGCGAGGATGCGTTTGTCGATGCCCAGCCGCGTATACAGCGGCAGCATCGCCGGCACCGTCACCAGAAATGTCACCGCGCCGGAACCGTCCAGGTGGACCAGCAAGGCGAGGGTCGCGGTGCCAACGACAATTCGTGTAGGACGCGTCCCTACCGTGCGCAGGATGCGATCAATGATCGGGTCAAGCATGCCGGCATCGGTCATGATCCCGAAAAACAGAATCGCGAACACAAACATGCCCACCACCGGGGCAACGTTCTTGATCCCGGTAATGATGAAGGCACTGGTTTGCAGGCCGAACCCGCCGAGCAGCGCAGCGATGATCGGCAAGGCGATCAGCGCCACCAGGGGCGAGAGGCGTTTGCTCATGACGGCAGCGAGCAAGCAAAGGATGGTAATGACACCCAGGGTAGCGAGCATGGGTTACTCCAGAGCGGCCTTGGTGGCCGGTTATTGTTTTCCCTGGAGTATTGGAAACGCGTTAGTCTTTGTAAATTGGAATATTCACCAGCTAGTGTTCGGAAAAACAAAATGAAGAACTCTATCCAACACATCCAAGCCTTCCTCGCTGTCGCGCGTACCGGCAGCTTTACCAAGGCAGCCAACGAACTGCATCTGTCGCCGTCCGCGCTCACCGTGCAGGTTCAGCAACTCGAGGACTGGCTCGGCGTCGCCCTGCTCGACCGCAGCCCGCGGCATGTCAGCATCACGGCCGCCGGCCAGGAAGCGCGCGGGCCGATGGAAAAGCTGCTGCTGGACCTGGACAACATCGTCACCGGCTCCCGCGACCTCGCGGCGTTACGTCGTGGCGTGGTGACCATCGCCGCCCTGCCCTCGGTGTGCGCCGGCGCCCTGCCGCCCGCGCTGCGCCTGTTTCGCGAACGCTTCGGCGGGATCGAAGTGCGCCTGCATGACCTGGTGGCCCATCGCATTCATGCCCAGGTGCGCTCGGGCAAGGTGGACTTCGGCATCGGCGTGCGCGCACGGCTGAACCACGGGCTGGCGTTCGTGCCGGTATTGAATGATCGGCTGTGCGCGTTCGTACCGCTGGATCATCCCCTCGCCCGCTATCCGGCGCTGACCCTGAGGCAACTGGCGGATCAGCCGATCATCCTGACCGGGCGCGACAGCAGTGTGCGCGAACACGTCGAAGCGCTATTTGATGAGACGCGCCTGACGATGAACGCGGGCATGGAGGCCAACTACATGTCGACGGTATTGGCGCTGGTGCGTCAGGGCTTGGGGATCAGTGTGCTGCCGGAGTCGGCGGCGGACAGCCTGGAGGGATTGAAGCGCATCAGCATCGATCATCCCGGCGTGAACCGCGAGATCGGGCTGATCAGTCGCAGCGCGATGGCGCTGAGCCCGGCGGCGCAGCGCTGTTTCGACTTGCTGCATGACAAATTATCCGACACACCACTGAGCTAAATGTGGGAGGGGCTTGCCCCCTCCCACAATTGACCGAGTGAGTCAGTCGAGCATCGCCACGTGTCTGGGATGGCTGGCCACACGCTTCAGCCATGCCTGCAGCGCCGGGTAAGGCGTCAAGTCAAAACCGCCCTCATGTGCCACATGGGTGTAGGCATACAGCGCAATATCCGCAATCGAATACTGCTCGCCCACCAGGTACGGCGTGCTTTGCAGTTGGCGCTCCATGACCTTCAACGCCTTGTAACCGCCCTTGTGGGTGGTTTTGTATTCGTCGAGGCGATCCTCTGGCATCCCCAAGTACAGTTGGATAAAGCGCGCCACCGCAATGTACGGCTCATGGCTGTACTGCTCGAAGAACTGCCACTGCAACACTTGGGTACGCAAGCGCGGTTCGGTCGGCAGAAACTCGCTGCCATCGGCGAGGAAATTGAGGATCGCATTGGATTCCCACAGGCAGGTGCCGTCTTCGAGCTCCAGCACCGGGATCTTGCCGTTGGGGTTCTTGGCCAGGAATTCGGCGGTCTGGGTGTCGCCCTTGAGGATGTCGACATCCACCCATTGATACGGGATGCCCAACAGGTTGAGCATCAATTTGACCTTGTAGCAGTTGCCCGACTTGTAATCGCCATAAACCTTGTACATGGGGCTCCCCTTATGCCGCTCGCGCGTGCTGTGCTTGACGGACCACTGCGGCCAGGCGCTTGAGACCTTCGTCCAGACGGGACGGGTCGATATGGCTGAAATTGAGCCGCAGTGAGCCAAGGTGCTGGTCCGGCTCGGAAAAGAACGGTTCACCGGGCATGAACGCGACGTTCTGATCGAGCGCGGGAGCCAACAAGGTGCGGGTGTCGAGCGGCTGTTTCAAGGTCAACCAGAAGAATAATCCGCCCTGGGGCACTTGCCAGTCGGCCAATTCGCCGAAATGCCGCTCGAGTGCCGCCTGAAAAGCATCCCGGCGCGCGCGATAGAAACCGCGCAGCTCGACCAGATGCTGTTGATATTTCTCGCTGCCGAGCCACTGCATCGCCTGCCACTGGCCGACGCGGTTGGTGTGCAGGTCGGCCGACTGCTTGAGCTTGAGCAAGTGCGGGAACAGGTCGGGGCTGGCGATCAGGTAACCGACGCGCAGGCCGGGCAACAAGGTTTTCGACACGGTGCCGGTGTAGATCCAACTGGCCTTTTTCAGGCGGCCGGCGATGGGCTGCGCACTGCCGCCGTCGAAGGTCAGTTCGCGGTACGGTTCGTCTTCGATCAGGGTCACGTCGAACTCATCGAGCAGCGCCGCGACGGCTTCGCGCTTGGCCTCGCTGTAACGCACGGCCGACGGGTTCTGGAACGTCGGGATCAGGTAGATGAACGCTGGGCGGTAGCGTTCGAGACGTGAGCGCAACGCGGCGAGGTCCGGGCCGTCGGCTTCCAGTTGTACGGTGAGGCACTCGGCGCCGAACAGTTGGAAAATCTGCAAGGCCGCCAGGTAGGTCGGGCCTTCCAGGAGGATGTTCGTGCCCTTGTCGATATACAGCTTGGCCGCCAGGTCCAGGGTCTGCTGGGAACCGCTGACCACCAGCACCTGGCTGGCCTGGCACGGCACACCCAATGCACGCGCCTCGGCGGCGAGCAATTCACGCAGCTGCGGCTCGCCTTCGCTCATGCCGTATTGGCCGATGTTCACCGGCATGTCGTCCCAGTTCAACGCGGGCAACATCGCTTCGGCCGGCAGCCCACCGGCGAACGACATCATTTCCGGGCGCTGGGCCGCCGCGAGGATTTCACGGATCAAGGAGCTTTTGAGGCGCGTAACACGTTCTGAGAAGGCCATAGGGTCACCGGTAGCAAAGCCTGTGGAAAATACGTCAAACTGGTTGACCGAAATTACGACGACTTGTGTGGATACGTCAATATGCTTGACCTTAAAAACCAGACCAGCCAGCAAACCGCCATGGAAGCGTTCTTCTTCGGCTACCAGGCGTTCACCGCCAAGGCCGACGAAATGCTGGAGCGCCGGGGCCTGAGCCGGGTGCATCAGCGCATCGTATTTTTTATCGCGCGCTACCCCGGCCTGAGCGTGAAGGAACTGCTGGAATTGCTCGGCGTGAGCAAGCAGGCGCTGAACATGCCGCTGCGCCAATTACAGGAAATGCACCTGGTGCAGAGCATCGCGTCGGAGACCGACAAGCGCAAACGCCTGCTGGAATTGAGCGCCGAAGGCCTGCGTTTCGAGCAGTCCTTGCGCCGCGAACAGGTGAAGTTGTTGCAGCGCGCCTTCAATGAAGCGGGGGAAGCCGCGGTGAACGGCTGGCTGGCGGTCAATCAGGCGTTGAGTGCGGTGAATTAGCCTTTCATCCTTTTTTGCGCAGACAATCGAAAACATTATTTGCTTTTTTTGTATACAAAAGCATAATTCGCTTCGTGCGAGTTCCTGACCTATCAGTCAACAAACCCGCCAGTACCTCACAGCGCCTGCGCGCTGACCATAACAATAAAATGCTTGAGGAGTACTTGCTGTGGATAGCCGCAAATCCGAAGCCCCGCTGGACCTCGCCGCGCCGAACCTCTCCGCCGCCGACAGCGGCTGGCTCGAACGCCTGTTCAAACTGCGCGTGCATGGCACCACAGTGAAGACCGAGTTGATCGCCGGCCTCACGACGTTTATCACCATGGCCTACATCATCTTCGTCAACCCGAACATCATGGCCGATGCCGGTATCGATCACGGCGCCGCCTTTGTCGCCACGTGCATCGCTGCCGCGCTGGGGTGCCTGCTGATGGGCCTGTACGCCAACTGGCCGGTGGGTCTGGCGCCGGGCATGGGCTTGAACGCGTTCTTCACCTACACCGTGGTCGGGACCATGGGCTACACCTGGGAGACAGCCCTCGGCGCGGTGTTTATCTCCGGCGTGTTGTTCATGGTGCTGACGCTGTCGCGCATCCGCGAATGGCTGCTCAACAGCATTCCGGTGAGCCTGCGCCACGCGATGGGCGCCGGTGTCGGCTTGTTCCTCGGGGTGATCGGCCTGAAAACCGCCGGCATCATCGTCGACAGCCCGGCCACCCTGATCAAGCTCGGTTCGCTGCACGAGCCGGCACCGTTGCTGGCGGCCATCTGCTTTCTACTGATTGCCATCCTCAGCTACCACCGGGTGTTCGGCGCGATTCTCATCAGCATCATCGCCGTGACCCTCGCCGGCTGGGGCCTCGGGCTGGTGCACTACAACGGCATCCTCGCCACCCCGCCGAGCCTGGCACCGACCTGGTTAGCCATGGACGTGATGGGTGTATTCAATGTGAGCATGATCAGCGTGGTGTTCGCCTTTCTGTTTGTACACATGTTCGACACCGCCGGCACCCTGATGGGCGTCGCGCAACGGGCCGGGCTGGTCAACCCCGACGGCAAGATCCACAACCTGTCCCGTGCGTTGAAGGCCGACAGCGCCTCCAGCGTGTTCGGCGCCATGGTCGGCGTGCCGCCGGTGACCAGCTACGTGGAAAGTGCCGCCGGTGTCGCCGCCGGCGGCCGTACCGGGCTGACCGCCGTGACCGTGGGCGTGCTGTTTGTGGCGGCGATGTTTTTCGCGCCGCTGGCGGGCATGATTCCTGCGTATGCCACCGCCGGCGCGCTGATTTATGTGGCGATGCTGATGATGGCGAGCATGGCCCATATCAATTGGGACGACGCCACCGACAGCATTCCGGCGATCGTCACCGCGATCATGATGCCGCTGACCTTCTCGGTCGCCGACGGGATCGCCCTGGGCTTTATCACTTACGTGGCGCTCAAGGCCGGCAGCGGCAAGTACCGCGAAATTTCCGTCAGCCTGTGGGTGCTGTGCGCGATCTTTATCGCGAAATTCATCTTCCTCTAGGTCGGCAACCCCCGAAGAAACCGCCTCACCGTTGGGTGAGGCTTTTGCGTGAAAGGAGCACTGTGAATGAACCTGGAAACCTGGCTGCTGTTCAGCGGCGCCGCGCTGGTGGTGATCCTGATCCCCGGCCCCCTGTCGTTGCTGATGATCAGCAACAGCTTGAACTACGGCCTGCGCCGTTCGTACCCGGCGTTCCTCGGCGGCGTGTTCGCCTCGATCTGCCTGTTGAGTGCCTCGGCACTCGGCCTGGGTGCGCTGTTGCTCGCGTCGGAACAATTGTTCAGCGCCTTGAAGATAGTCGGCGCGCTCTACCTGTTTTACCTCGCCTGGCAGAGCTGGCAGCAATCGCGCCAACCGGCCCACGGCGCGGTGGTGCCCCTGGCCGTCGCCACGCCGCGTTTTCGCGCCTTGTTTGGCCGTGCGTTTGTGCTGGGCGCCAGCAACCCCAAGGACATCCTGTTCTTCGCCGCCTTCCTGCCGCAGTTCCTCAGCAGCCAGCAGCCGTTTCTGCCGCAACTGCTGGTGATGATCGCCACCTGGACCGTGCTCGACCTGTTGTGCAAGCTCGCCTACGGCCTTGGCGCCCACGGCGCGGCACGTTATCTGCGTAGCGGCAACGGCCAGAGCTGGTTCAACCGCACCAGTGCCGGGCTGTTCGGGGCGGCTGGCGCGGTCTCGCTGCTCAATGTCAGAGCGGGGTCACTTTGACAAAATACACGCTGGGGCGGACCGACCCCGTCGACTGCCACTGAATGCCGGCGGCGATCCGAACCAGACGGTTTTCCCGCAGCGCACTCTTGACCGCAGCCAACGCCAGCGAGGTCGGGTGTCTGATGATCGCGGCATTGAACCAATGGTCTGTCAGGCGGTTTTCCAACGGCACAGAGCCGCGCCCAAGCCAATGCAACGACACGTAGTACAGTTTGTTTGAACCGCAGCGCGAATGTGTCACGAGCAATTCATGGCTGGGCTTTTTGCCGCGCATGACCTGCAGTTCCTGCACGTCGAAGCCCTGCTGTTCGAGCACGCGCTTGACGGCTGCGCGCTGTGCAATCTCCCGCTGCGGCGCACGCGCGCGGCCGCCGGTGCGCAGGGTCGGGTCCAGGCCGGCGACGTTGAAGTCGACGCGAGTGAAGCCCGGTGCCTTGCCGTCGAAGCCGATATAGATCGATCGGCCGCTGCTTTCGGTGGGCCGCAGCATTCTCAGCAAATCATCGGTCTGGCCAAGCCGGTTGGCGGTGGGGGTCAACCAATTGTCCAGCGCTGCACGCACATTGAGCAGGTGGCTGGCCGTCGCCGAGCGAGAAGTATCGGCCAGTTCGACCAGCCGGGCGACGGCCATGCTGCGGCTATGGGTAGTAAGGTTCGGGAACGCCGTGGCGACAGACCGTTCCAACGGCGTGTCGAACAACGGCGCATGCAGCCGCCACTCGCCCGCCTGGGTGCGTGATACCGGGATGGGCTGTTCCTCCAGCGCAGTGTCTGTCCAACGCTCAAGGTCCGCCCGGGCCAGTGACACCAGCGGTTCATCCTTGGTAATGAATGCAAGGCCGCTCCAGGGCGCACTGTCCCCCGGCGCCAGTACCCGGTAATAACCCACCCCCGATGCCGTCGGGCGGTCGTACTGGGCGCCGATATAGATGACATCGTAGGGAAACCCCGGCGGGTCCATATGCACATGAAACGTGCCGAACGCCGAGGAGTCAGGCACTTGGCCCGTGGGCACGCGCGCACGCCAAGCGAACCACTCGGTGTTCGGCGCGGACGAGCGATAAATGCGGCTTTCCGTAGCGGCGCGCACCGTCGGTGGGCGCCAGTCCGGTGGCGGCGTCACGGGTGGACGCCATGGGTTGAGCACCCCGGAACTGGTGCCCGCGACCGGTTGCGGTGCATCCGCGCCGAGTAACCATTCCTTGGACTGGTGGATGTGCAAAATCAGTTCGTCCTGCCCCGGTGCCTGCGGGTTCTTCAGGCGAAACGCCGGTTCGTCTCCACGGCGGTAAAGGGGGTAAGTGTGGGTGTCGTCCGCCACAAAGAGCTCACCGTGTTTCACCTGCACGCCTGCCGTGTCCGGCCCTTTCAGCGCAACGGCGCCCTCAGGCACGCCGTTGATTTTGAAGCGATCCAAGGCCTTGAGCCGAGTCACGGGCGGCGTTGCCACGCGGGAAACCCCGGCATCCGTCGCCATCCGTAAACGATGTAGCCGCCCCAGCACGGCCCTCAGCGCCGGCCGCGCGACACCTGCGCCGACACGTCCGACTTTCCTGGGGCCGGGGACAAAGTTCAGCAACACGTCGATCACCATAAAGGCGCTCATGAAACCCACATCGACCGCGTCCCGGGGGTCGCCGAAACGGTGATAACGCCGTGACACCAGCAGCAGCTCATGGAAGTCATTGAACGTCCCGTACAACGGCGAAAAAAACCCCACCAGCGCCCGTGCGCGGGTATCGCCCTGCTCATTCAGGCGCTGGTTCCGATAGTGCTCCAACGCCTTGCCGGAATGACTGGCCGCTTGAGTGCGGCGTTGCAACTCCTGCACGCTGGCGTGGTAAAGCAATGCCTGGGCGTTGCAATGGGACACGGCCACAAGCGCGAGCCAGTCCTGCGGAGCACTGGCGATCTGTTCAAGGGTCTGGGCTTCGATCTCCTCGAGCACCACCGCAGGTTCCAGGTGCTTGATGCCGAATGAGCGCACGAAGTCGATCCCCCGCCAGATGCCCTTCATCATGAAAAACGCCGGTATGGCTTTCAGCGTTTTGGCGGCCTGGGCGCGCGCATCGACACCCTCCGGTGGCTGGGGGAGCGCCTCGAATGCCCAGCCCGGCGCGATCTGCCGCGCCAGTGTCTTGACGTTATCCGGTATCGCACCGATGCGGTTCAATGCAGCATGGGCCTGTTGCAAGCTGCCGTACTCGGTCAGGACCAGGGCCGGCGGCGCATCGGGCCAGTAAACCACGCACAGGTCGGTACGCGGGTCATGTACCGCGACGATCCCTGCGACATAGCGATCATGCTGCAGGGTGTGGCCGACCAGATGGACCACATACAGTTGCAGCGCGGGCTGACTGCTCGACAGGTCCTGCGGCGTGCGTGCCGCCATCGCCGTCTTGAACAGGCTTTGTGCCGTTGCCGTCAGCCCCCGTTGCACCGCATCGAACAGGTGATATGCAGCGCCCGCTTGCAAGGCGCGATTCAATAACCCAGGGATACGTCCGTTGCTGAGCACACGGTCGGTTTCACGACGGGGATAAAAAACCCGCTGGATCAGGGCATCGTAGCGGCCACCGATGTCCAGCGAAGACACCAGGTCGATCAAGTAAGCGGCATTGAGGCGCTGTTTCCATTCGGGTTGCAGATAACGCGCGTGATCGAATCGCCACTGCGTCCAGGGTGCCAGCGGGTCCAGGTTATGCAGCGCCAGTTGCAGCAGGCTGAAGGAGGTGCGCGTCGCGGTCGGGGTCAGCACGATGCGGCGATCGCCCACGGCGCAGCCACTGGTCCAGCCACAGAAAGCGCCGTGGACATCATCGGGCATCTCGATCAACGCTTGGTCGATATCCAACTGCGGAAAAAAACCGTCCTCGCGCAAACGGGCGATCAAGGTGCGCCGGGCAAAGGTGTTCAGATCAGGCAAGCATTGCTCCAACCGGCTTTTGAAGGCCAACGCGTTGCCCAGGTACAAGCGCAGCAAGCGCTTGAAGTGTTGACGCTGGGCCCGTGGTGCGTGCGCGAGCCAGGCGGGCAGCGTTTTCGCCTCAGACGCCGCCGTGCGCAGCAGCTCAATATTGGCCAGCGCCTGGCTCAGGGCATTATTGGGCGGGATCTTCAACTGCGCTTCCAGATCGACCATCAGCAGCGCGCGGCTCAGGTCGGCATCCGTCACTTCGCTGAACACCCGCGTGATGTCCTCGCTGCTGCGGTGTAAGCGGTCGTAGCTCCCCAGCAGTTTCTTGAGCGCAGCCAGCGCGGGCTTGCCGTTGATTTCAACGTAGCGCACGCCGAGTGTTTGCGCGGCGGCATGGGCGCGCAGGTCGGCGCGTTTATCGTGCTCGACGCAGCGCCACAACACCGAGTCATCTGGGCTGTTCAGGCTCGCCTTGAGGCTGCGGGTCAACGCGTCCAGCCCGGCAAACGCCTTGATCCCACCCTCCATGCCGAAAGCGTAAAGCACCACCGGCAGTTGGCGCGACGAGCGCTCTAGCGCCGCAGCCGTGGTCACCACCCACACGTTATGGAGCGGGTAGAAAGCGTCCGGCGCGCTGCCCACCGCGATCGACAGCACTTGGGCAAGACTGCCCGGGCGGCGGCTGGCCAACGGTTGGTCGACCACCTCGATCATCAGGTCGCGATGCGCCGTACTGATCAGCTTGAGGCGGTGTTGCAACTCCACCTCGCAACGCAGGGCCGCGGTTTGGGCCTGCATGAACAACGACACGCGCCTGGGCGTACCGGCTCCCCCCGGACGTTCAGCCCAAAAAGCCAACTCCAGCAGCCGTTGCCCGGCATCTTGCATCAACGTATTCAACGCTTGGATATGCACGTCAATTTGGCTCATCAGCGACGCAATGACCCGGTACGCCAGGGTATCCGCGCTGGGATCAGCCGGGACCAGCAGCGCGAGCAGCGCATCTTCGTAGCGTGCGACCTGACGCTGTGCCGTGTGCAGGGCCAGGCCGGAGGCCGTGCTGGCGAAGATGATTTCTGCGCCTCGGCGTTGCCGGTCCCACTTGAGTAATTGCGCGCCGATCACGCCAAGCCGAGCGCCGCCGACCCATTGCTGCCTCGCCCCTTCGACCGCAGCCAGAAACGGCGCGGCATCCGGCAGTCGAGGCCGCCCTTCGGAAAACACGTAGCCGTCATTCATCTTCGCCGCACACGCCAACTCGTTGCTCCATTGCCCACTCAGCAAGGCCTCGGCACCCAGCGCCAGCGCATCGGCCATCAGCGGCAGGCCGCGCATAAAGGCGCTCGTCGCAGACAAGGCAGCGGGGCGGTACACGTTATCGCGCCGACTTAACGGCAGGCACTGCCAGAGTGCGTGGAACCGCGACCGGTCCAGCGCCAGCAGGCCGTCCTGCAGGGCGGCGAAGGACGGGTACTCGTAGAAGTTGCGGCCCCCACCCGGCAGGTAAACCACGTGCGGCGCATCGCTGGGGTCGCCCTCGCGATACAGATGCAGTGCCCCTGGGATCGCGACCGCCGATGCCCCCGGCCATAGCAACTGGCCGACGCGCAGCGTAGCCCAAGCCCCGCCCGCACGTCGGCGCGCCTCGGCGCTGGGCGCATCGATCAGGGCCTGAACCATGGCGAATCCCGCACGCGATAGCTCGTCCAGTTGCCACGCCAAAAAGGCCCGGTCCGCAAACAGCTCCGTGTGCAACTCGACCCAGCGTTCCCGGCGTGTGAGCCAGGTGCCCTGCGCCAGGCAGTCCCAGTAGGCGCTCACCGCATGGGCGAGCCGCTCGAACAGCTGCAGCGCGACGACGCGGCGCAGGGCTTCCAGCGGCGTATACGGCAAGCGCCGCTCCGGCGCGTCTTTGACACTCAGGGCGGTGAATTGATTGACGTTGATCATCACCGTCGGCAGGACCAGCAACGCCAACGCCCGCTCGGTCAGGCTCTCGACTTTGCGCGGCGCGGCGGGCGGCTTGGGCTCGCTGAACAAGAGGTGGTCCGGTTCCATTTCGAAGGCTTTGCGCAGCTCGGCGCGGATGACCGTCAAGACTTTCGGCGAACGGCCTATCAGCCGCGCCAGTGCGCGTGTCGCGGCGACGCAACGCGCGTCGGCAAGCGCAATTCGATTGATCAGGCGACTGGGGTGCGTGTAGGCGTTGATCCGCTGTATCAGTTGCTCGCGAATCGCCTGCGTTTGTACTTGGGCGGCAAGGTCCGGGTCGTCGGCATTAACGGTGTCGGGTGAAGCACTCGCGTGGTCGGGGGACGAGGTCATGGGGTTTTCTTCTGCATGAGGAAAACACCCAGCCTAGGCAGCGCCGCAGGGCAAAAGGCGCTAGATAGTTGCATGCGCAAGCGGCATAAAATCTATGGTCACCCCCATTTTTGCAATACTGATTAACGGGTGGTCCAGACAAAGCGTCAGCCAAGAGAGTTCGAATTCCCTACGGTTATTGAAGTCACCGAGTTCCTCGCGATATGTCAGCGCTTGAACATCCCCTCCGATATTGCTCCCATCGCAGAACATTGCGCAGTGGTTATCGAGCCGACGTCCATATATCTGGCAACTGCTCGCAGATCGACAGCAGGAAGTCGCTGATGACAATGCGATCCGCATTTTGCTTGAACAGCTACACAGCCATGAAGGTTTGCCACCCAAGGCCGACAGCGTCTGCCATTTGATCAATCAGCATCTGTTGGAACACCCTCAACTGCTCTGGCCAATTGGTTGGGCAGCCGAGAACAGTTGCGGGCTGAATGGGGTGGGAAGCGAGAAGGTGCAGCTCGATTATCAAAGCCATCAGTTGAAATTGGAACTGAGGTTTGTAGGGTAATCGACCAGAATGATTTATTTTTCGCGTCTTAAACGACACTATCCGGTTCGAACAAGCTGCCCGTCTTGCGCAACATGGCTGTGGTTCGTTCCATGCGTCGGGCAAAGTCATCCAGTTCAATCTGATGCTTTTGCTCCGACGCGACCTGACCCACATGGCTGCTTGGTTGCAGGAGTTGTTCCGCGCCTGGCAAGAACGGTACCACTAGGCCAGTGGCCTTATCGATCACCTGGTAGCCGATGGTCGCCGCCCCAATGCCCGCCGCCAGTCCGCCAACACCACCTAATACACCACGGCGCTTGATGCCATACACCGTAGCCCCGGCAATCATCGCCACGCCCAATATGCGACCGGCCACTACGACTGGGGACAGATCACGGCTATTGTCATTGCCGAAATAGATCATGCGGTAAAAGAAATAACCGGCCCACAACTCCCTCGACTTCAACTTGTCGTGCATGAACCAGGCCCGCGAGTCGTGTATCTGGTCATCGAACAACGCCACCAGTAGGGCCATCTCAGGGTCTGCACCGGACGTGCCTTGAGCATCACGGAACAGTTGCTTACTGCGCAGATCACCCGCCGTCTTGAGGGCGTCATGGTCCTTGGACTCGTCATTCTCGTTAAGTAAATAGATCGCATCGCGTAACACCACGTCGGTCACCGTGCCTTGCCAACTGGATTGCTCACGCTTCTGGCCGGTGTAGTCAGACTTGAATTCCTCGGCAGCTTGGCTGAGTTGGGTCTGATCAATCTGCGGTTCATAGATTCGTGGGCCGGGATACTGAGGGTTATCCCGCCGCATTTTCACGGCATCAGCCTGGTCTTTTTTATACTGTTCGCGCTCAGTAGTTTCCTGATAGGGCGTCGCCTCTTTGGCTTGGGTGAAAAAAGGCTGGCGCTTATAGCTGTCGTTATTACCTTGAGGATCATTGACGTAACGACCAATACGCCAACCGGTGATCCAGCCCAGTTGATCGGCCAGGGTGTCTTCTACGGTGGTGTTCAAACGCAGCGGCTTATAGGCCGAGTCCTCGACGGATTCGTCAGCCGCAACACCTGATAGGGTTTTGAGGCGCCAGGCGTTGAAGCGCTCAATCAGTTGCTGACTGACCACAAACTCTGAGGAAGTCCCAGGCCCCATTTTTCTCCACAACCTCTCCGAGCTAGTATTAAACGTGTCCGGCAGTACCTCTTCTGGCACTTGCAGAGGGGCACCCGCTGCAAAAGCAGCGGCATACAAGTCGTGCAAGACAATCTGCGACACCAGCTCATGAGTACCTTCACGAGCTTTGCCCTGGTCATTTTTCGGGTAGCCGCCGCCCACATCCGAATGCACACCGGGGTACACCACTTCGTAGGTATTGGCCGGATACTGGCCGTTTTCGTTACGAATCGAATCCAACGGAAAGCATGAGCGTTGCTCGAAGCCCGCGACAAAATGCCGACAACACTTGACCAGTTCCGGGAACCGCTGCGCATCCGGTAGCAACTGGGTGTTATCGGCCCAGTCCATATGCCCAGCAAAGAATGGGGCTACATGGGCAATACCCACCGAGGCCACCGTGTCCAGCACGCCAAGAAACTCGACGCTGACAGGCAAGCCCAACAGTTCCTGTTTTGGCAGTTCATCCCCTTCTGGGGTGTCGAACAACTGACTCAACCAGGTAACAAAAGTGCGAGCCTCTGCCGCTCCCCGAGAGAAACCGTACACGTACAGTTTGACCGCCAGCACTTTAGGCTGGGCCTCGTCCTTGCGAGCGTGTAAAGGGGCCAGCAGCTCTTTCATGATTCGGCGGCGATTGCCTTCACCCAGAGCACTCATCAGCGGTGCCTTCCAGGTGCTCATGGCCTCGACCTTGGTCTTGGCGACAATGTCATCAATTCCGCTTTTATTGTTCAGAGCATAAGATAACGCGCTGGCCACCTGTACCAAGGCCCAGTTGATCCGGTCTTCCCCCCCAGTGGCATATTGCAGCCCGCTATCGCTGTAATCCAGTTCGCCAACTTCGGGGAATGGCGTGCCGACACCGGGCATGTAATACGAAAAATAACCCTGCCCCATCGCGTCTTTACCTCGTAGTGAGGCATGAAACAGCTTGGCGATATTAGTGGGATGACCATTCTGGGTGTCGCTCTTTTCGTTATTGTTGGTGCCATCGAAAAACAGACTGATATGCAGGCTATGACAACAGGTAAAACGCTGTGTGCGACGCCCTTGATCGTCACGTTTTTGTTGAAGCCGATTTTGCTCAGCAATTTGCTTATTGTAGTTATCTGTCACATCCGATGTTTTCGTCGGGAAACGCCCTGCAGCAGGAAAAACTGGCGGTCCCCAAGCTTTGTCTTTTGAATTATTGTTCACTTCGGACATACGGCCGGCTCCTTCATTTGCGAGGGTTCTTTAATCGGGTAATGCTCTGAGTTAAATGCCCAACATGAGCTCGTAACCTTGATCTGGTTACAAACCAAAAAGTGTACCTTCAGGCCGCATCGCTCCGTTCCAGGCCACTCTGGAATATCCACGGTGGTGCTGTGGCGCTGATAGTTGGCTGCATGTTTGGCATAAACCTCTCTGAACTCATCTGATGTTACAGAGGGCATTTTTGCAGACGGCTCAGGATCGACCTCCCATTCAATCTGGGCCTTTAAGCCAGGACGCCATTTGACGGGCATGATGATGCAACACGAGCTTCCACCACCACCGTCCGCTCGGTAACCATTGACCGACATCCAGTTAATACCATGCATGGTATGGTTGATGGCTTGCAGGTTTCCCCCTGCCATTTCATTGTTCGCTGAAGAACACCCAGATAACGCGAATCCCAACAAGTAAAACGCGACTTTTTGTGTTGTTTTTTTTATTATCGACTGCATCGCTAGCAACTTCCTTGCTGATTACCTTGACCGCGCAAACCATTCAAATCACTTGTGCATGCAATACACTCTTGTCCCAGCGCAAAGTGGCTATCCAGGCACCTAGGTTCTGCTTAAGTTCTGTTTCACATACTCGGTTAAATCGCCGAAATAATTTTCCTGACCCGCTTGCACAACAAGTGAGTGAATTAGCGCGAAACGCCGCTCTCGGCTCTCATCCAGGAAATCAAAGTTTTTGCCATTTAACAGTTGCTGTGCATCGCTGATACAACCAAGCAGGTCAAATTGTTGATCGTTCATTTCCACGAAGGGACTGACCTGGATATTGCTTTGATGGGTGAGCCTCGTGCCTTGTAACCACTGCGGCTGGTTATCCCGATCAAGCCAGCCCCAATAAGCAGCGGCTTGCAGAAACTCGGCGCGCTGCTGATCGGTGAGGATCGAGGACATCAGCAGGGGAAAGATGCGTGAATCGTAATACCGTAACAAACCGGTTTGTCCACCCCAAGCCAATTGCGAAAACCCTTGCAGGACTTTACTCAAAACTTCGAAGGGCAATGACGAGATCACCACCATTAGGCGGCCATCGGTGGCATGCTCCACCAACTGTTCCAGCCAGGCCTTATGTCGCCACTGCGTCAAGTCCAGACGCATCAACAGAGGGGCCTGATCCAACAGGTTTTGCTCTGACGTGCCGGTGAACAACGAGAACCAGGGGACTTTTGGCGTTAGCATCTCCAAGGCAGGCACAGCACGGTGGCTCCATCCTGCTTGGTCGAGCAGTAAGTCAATCTGGCTTATGCCAATGTGGGCACAGACATGTTCGATCTGTTCTTGCCATTGAGTGGGCATCGTCATGTCCATATTCCCTCGATTAATTATCGCGGATCAGTCCGGTCGAGGTTCTCGCGTCGGCGGGCAGACGCTCAAACGATGCGCCAAAGGCTGCACACATAAAAATCGAGAGTAAATAGGACATTTCCCAAAGATGAGAGCCTAGTCATGCAAAATATTTCATGGCGATCACACTGGAAACTACTCCCTGGTGCAATTGCCACAAAGCAGCACTGATGTACTTAGCGTGTCAGAAAGTCGATGAATGCGAGTCGCATATTTTTCAAGCGCGAACCGTTACAAGTAGGCAGGGTTTTGGTGTGAGCATTTTCTGCGAAAGACCTCGCGGCCCGACTTATCCTGGCCATGCAGGTGGAAAGTGTGTTTGCCGAGATCGGTACCGATCAGTGTTGACTCGCTCATGATGATGGCCTCCGAAAACAAAACACCCCGTGAAAGCGTAGCCCTCACAGGGTGTTGGGGGTGACCATCTCATTAGCCCGCAGTGTGGGCGGGCAAAAAACCAACGAAGAGCGTCGAGGGGGTGAGGCTCAGCTACCGCGATAGGTGGAATAGCTGTAGGGCGAAATCAACAGCGGCACATGGTAGTGCTCCTGTTCGGCGCTGATGCCGAAGCGCAGCACCACCACGTCGAGGAACGCCGGCTCCGGCAATTGCACGCCGCGCGCCCGGTAATAGTCGCCGGCGCTGAATTGCAGTTGGTACACACCGCTGCGGTAGGCGTCGCCTTGCAGCAACGGTGCGTCGCAGCGGCCGTCGCTGTTGGTGACGGCAGTGGCGACCAGTTCCAGTTGCGCGCCGTCGACGCGGTACAGCTCAACCGTGATGCTGCTGCCGGGACAGCCGTGAGCGGCGTCCAAAACGTGTGTGGTCAAACGTCCCATGGCGTGTACGCGCCTCCCGAGGTCAGTAGAAATGAGTACCGCACTTTTTCAGGGCAGCGAAAAAGCTGGTGCGGGACGATTAAGACACTTTTCAAAAAAATTGTACACAATAAAAATCACAAACCTTGCGATCCTTCCACTGGCCTGGCGCGACCGGCCGATTCATGAGTCATCCTTGCTTTTAAACGACCTTTTGTCCATTAGCTGACCAGTCAGGCAAGTTTCTTGCTACACCCTTGAAGGTGAGCGTTGCGGAAAAAATGCAGAAATCCGGGCTTACAAAGTGGCGAATAAGTTGTATACAATCACTCATCGCTGTGACGCCACTCAGTCTTTTTCACTGCCCGGCCGCCACACCCACCGCTACCACGCACAAGAAGGAAGACTGCAGTGAGCGCTGACTACCCACGCGACCTGATCGGTTACGGCAGTAACCCTCCTCACCCCCACTGGCCGGGCAAGGCACGCATTGCGTTGTCTTTTGTACTCAACTACGAAGAAGGCGGCGAGCGCAATATCTTGCACGGTGACAAAGAGTCCGAAGCCTTCCTTTCCGAAATGGTCTCGGCCCAGCCGCTGCAAGGCGAGCGCAACATGAGCATGGAGTCGCTGTACGAATACGGCAGCCGTGCCGGCGTGTGGCGCATCCTCAAATTGTTTAAAGCATTCGATATCCCGCTGACCGTCTTCGCCGTGGCCATGGCCGCCCAGCGCCACCCGGACGTGATCCGCGCGATGGTCGCCGCCGGCCATGAAATCTGCAGCCACGGCTACCGCTGGATCGACTACCAGTACATGGACGAGGCCCAGGAGCGCGAGCATATGCTCGAAGCCATCCGCATCCTCACCGAACTGACCGGCGAACGCCCGCTGGGCTGGTACACCGGCCGCACCGGTCCGAATACGCGGCGCCTGGTGATGGAGGAAGGCGGCTTCCTCTACGACTGCGACACCTACGACGACGACCTGCCCTACTGGGAACCCAACAACCCCACCGGCAAGCCGCACCTGGTGATCCCTTACACCCTGGACACCAACGACATGCGCTTCACCCAGGTGCAAGGCTTCAACAAGGGCGATGACTTTTTCGAGTACCTCAAAGACGCTTTCGACGTGCTCTACGCCGAAGGCGCCGACGCGCCGAAGATGCTTTCCATCGGCCTGCACTGCCGCCTGATCGGCCGCCCGGCGCGCCTCGCGGCGTTGCAGCGCTTTATCGAATACGCCAAGGGCCATGAACAGGTGTGGTTCACCCGCCGGGTCGACATCGCCCGCCACTGGCACGCCACTCACCCTTATAAGGGTGCGGCGCAATGACCAGGTTCCAGACCGTCAAACCGTCGACCTTGAGCCGCGATGCATTCATCAGCGCCTTTGCCGACATCTACGAACATTCGCCATGGGTGGCCGAAAAAGCCTTCGACCTGGGGCAGGACGCTTCGCTCGACGAGATCGAAACCCTGCACCAGCGCATGCGCGATATCCTGCTCAGCGCCGATCACGCCACGCAACTGGCGCTGATCAACGCTCACCCGGACCTGGCAGGCCGTGCAGCCGTCCAGGGCCAACTGACCGAAGCCAGCACTCATGAACAAGCCGGCGCCGGTATTCACCAATGCACGGCCGAAGAGTTCTCACGCTTCACCGAGCTGAATGAGGCCTACAAAGCCAAGTTCAAGTTTCCCTTCATCATGGCGGTAAAAGGCAGCAACCGGCATCAGATCATCAAAGCGTTCGAAACGCGCATCCACCACCCGGTCGACACCGAGTTCAAGTGCGCGCTGGACGAGATCAACAAGATCGCGTTGTTCCGCTTACTGACCCTCTAAACGACCATCCCCAGCCACTCTATCCAAGGCAGACAAGAAGAATGAAAGCGCAACCCGTACCTTTCGAGAAGTTCGTCAACCTGGCCGACGCCCGCCTCGGCACCAAAATCATCTCGGTGACCGATGACTGGTTCGCCGACGCCAACCGCCTGTTCCAGCCGACCCCGGCGGTGTGGAAGGAGGGCGTTTTCGATGACAACGGCAAGTGGATGGACGGCTGGGAGTCGCGCCGCAAGCGCTTCGAAGGCTACGACAGCGCGGTGATCCGCCTGGGCGCACCCGGCTCGATCAAAGGCGTGGACATCGACACTTCATTCTTCACCGGCAACTTCCCGCCGTCGGCCTCCCTGGAAGCCTGCTTCCTCGCCTCGGGCGAGCCGGATGACAGCACCCAGTGGGTGGAAGTGCTGTCGGCCGTCGAGCTGCAAGGCAACAGCCACCATTACCACGCGATCAACCACGACCAGGCCTTCAGCCACCTGCGCTTCAACATCTACCCGGATGGCGGCGTGGCCCGTCTGCGCGTGTACGGCGTACCGTTCCGCGACTGGTCCGCAGTGGGCGACAACGAACAGGTCGACCTGGCGGCGGCGCTGAACGGCGGTCGCGCCCTGGCCTGTTCCGACGAACACTTCGGCCGCATGGGCAACCTCCTCAACCCCGGCCGTGGCGTCAACATGGGCGACGGCTGGGAAACCGCGCGGCGTCGCACGCCAGGCAATGACTGGGTGATCGTCGCGCTGGGGCATGCGGGCGAGATCGAGAAAGTCATCGTCGACACCCTGCACTTCAAGGGTAACTACCCGGACACCTGCTCGATCCAGGCCGCGTTCGTGAAAGGCGGCACCGACAGCCAGATCGAAACCCAATCGCTGTTCTGGCGCGAACTGCTGCCGGCGCAGAAGCTGGAAATGCACGCCGAACACACCTTCGCCGAGCAGATCAAGGCGCTGGGGCCGATCACCCACATCCGCCTGAACGTGTTCCCGGATGGCGGTGTGAGTCGCCTGCGCGTCCTGGGCAAGGTCGCCAAGTCATGCTGAACCTGTAGGAGCGAGCTTGCTCGCGAAAAACTCAAGGACACCGCGTTCATTCAGGATGCACGCGTTATCGTTGACGACCTTCGCGAGCAAGCTTGCTCCTACAACGGTCCATCAATAACCCAACAGATTAAGAAGCCAGCCATGCGCACACTGATGATCGAACCCCTGACCAAAGAAGCCTTCGCCCCCTTCGGAGACGTGATCGAAACCGACGGCAGCGAGCACTTCATGATCAACAACGGGTCGACCATGCGTTTTCACAAGCTGGCAACGGTGGAAACCGCCCAGCCGCAAGACCACGCCATCATCAGCATCTTCCGCGCCGACGCGCTGCCGATGCCGCTGACCGTGTGCATGCTGGAGCGACACCCGCTGGGCAGCCAAGCCTTCATTCCGCTGCTCGGCAACCCCTTTCTGATCGTGGTCGCGCCACTTGGCGATGCACCTGTATCAGGCTTGGTCCGCGCCTTCGTCACCAACGGCAGGCAGGGCATTAATTACCATCGCGGCGTCTGGCACCACCCGGTGCTGACGATCGAAAAGCGGGATGACTTCCTGGTGGTTGATCGCAGTGGCACAGGCAATAACTGCGATGAGCATTTTTTCAAAGAGGATGAGCGGTTGATCCTCGCCCCCCACCAATAAGAGAAGGCCGGATCACCCGACAACAAGGGTGACAGGCGAGAGGTAAAGACTGTGGAAGCACATCTGTTGGAATGGCTGAACCTCAGCGTGCGCTGGGTTCATATGATCACTGGCGTGGCCTGGATCGGCGCGTCGTTTTACTTCGTCTGGCTGGAAAACAACCTCAACCGCGTCAACCCCAAGGACGGCCTGTCCGGTGACTTGTGGGCGATCCACGGTGGCGGTATCTACCACCTGGAAAAATACAAACTGGCCCCGCCGACCATGCCGGACAACCTGCACTGGTTCAAATGGGAAGCCTATTTCACCTGGATGTCGGGCGTCGCGCTGCTGTGCGTGGTGTTCTACCTCAACCCGACGCTGTACCTGCTCGCACCCGGCAGCAGCCTGAGCGGCACCGAAGGCGTGTTGCTGGGCATCGGCTCACTGTTCGCCGGCTGGTTCATCTACTCCTTTCTCTGCGACTCGGCCCTGGGCAAACGCCCGGCGCTGCTCGGCTTGATCCTGTTCGTGCTGTTGATCGCGGCGGCATACGGCTTCAGCACAGTGTTCAGCGGTCGGGGCGCGTACCTGCATGTGGGGGCGATCATCGGCACCATCATGGTGGGCAACGTGTTCCGCATCATCATGCCGGCACAACGCGCGCTGGTGGCGGCGATCGCGGAGCAGCGCACGCCGGACCCGGCCCTGCCGGCCAAGGGCTTGCTGCGTTCACGGCACAACAACTACTTCACCTTGCCGGTGCTGTTCATCATGATCAGCAACCACTTCCCGAGCACCTACGGCAGCCACTACAACTGGCTGATCCTGGCGGGGATCGCGGTGGCGGCGGTGTTGGTGCGGCATTATTTCAACACCCGGCACAACAGCCAGAAATATGCCTGGACCTTGCCGGTGGGCGCGTTGGCGATGATTTGCCTGGCGTATGTCACCGGGCCCAAGCCGATCGCCGAAGTGGCCAAGGCACCAGCGGCCATCGAGTACCAGCCGTTGCCGGAGACCGCATTGGGCGGCGGCGAGAAACCCGTCGCACCGGCCGCCCCCGCTGCGGCACCCGCGCCGGCCCAGGCGACGGTCGACTTCGACAAGGTGCATGGGGTGATCCAGGCACGCTGCGCCGTGTGCCATTCGGCCAAGCCCACCAGCCCGCTGTTCAGCACCGCACCGGCGGGGGTGATGTTCGACACGCCGACGCAGATCCAGCAACAGGCCGCGCGCATTCAGGCGCAGGCCGTGGCGAGCCAGATCATGCCGCTGGGCAACATCACCCAGATGACCCAGCAGGAACGCGACCTGATCGGCACCTGGATCAACCAGGGCGCCCGCACGAACTGACTGACTCACACAGATCCCAATGTGGGCGGTTCTGAACGACCCGCCGTCGCCCACACTCATTGATTCCTTCGTCACAACAAAAACAATAACGAACAGGGAACGCCCACATGTACACCTTTGACCTGGGGACGGCCACGAGCCGTGCCCCATTCTCGCCCCATGCGCGCTCTAACAGCGCACTTGAGCCAAGGCTTTGGAGCCAGTATTCTCCGCGCCCGCTCGAATCGACTGAAAAAAAAACAGCGAATGTAAAAGCTGACTGCAAGGCCAACTTATCCCGGCCTGCGGGCGGTGGCCCAAGTGCGCAAAAGCCCTCTGAATTCGACTGCAGCCGCTGCAGCCGACGGGGATTTTTTTGGCTTTTTTTACACCTTGGCGCAGCTCTTGCTAAAAGCATTAAAGCTGACCGAACAGACGATTTTTTCAGCGAACCAAAAGGCGCCACACCAGAGCGCCTGCTTAGAAGAAAAACCATAAAACTTTAACTCGGGAGCAACCGAATGAAACCTATGTTCAAAGGCCTGATGCTGGCGGGAACCCTGCTGGCGGGCGGCCAAGCCGTTGCCGGCGACTTGTTGCAGTGGCAGAACAACAGCCTGACGTACCTGTGGGGCAAAAACTTCACCGTCAACCCGCAGATCCAACAGACCGTCACGTTTGAACACGCCGATGCGTGGAAGTACGGCGACAACTTCTTTTTCCTCGACCGCATCTTTTACAACGGCAAGGAAGACGGCAACGTCGGCCCCAGTACTTACTACGGCGAGTTCAGCCCGCGTCTATCGTTCGGCAAGATTTTCGACAAGGACTTGTCCTTCGGACCGATCAAAGATGTATTGCTGGCATTCACTTATGAGTTCGGCGAAGGCGATAACGAATCGTACCTGCTGGGCCCGGGCTTCGACCTGAACATCCCTGGTTTCGATTACTTCCAGTTGAACTTCTACCAGCGCCAGACCGAAGGCAATCGCCCGGGCGACGGTGTGTGGCAGATCACCCCGGTGTGGTCGTACACCCTTCCCGTGGGCAACTCCAACGTCCTGATCGACGGCTATATGGATTGGGTGGTCGACAACGACAAGAACGCCCGTGGCACTTATCACGCCAACCTGCACTTCAACCCACAAGTCAAATATGACCTGGGCAAGGCGTTGAACTGGGGCGAGAAACAGCTGTACGTCGGCTTTGAATACGACTACTGGAAGAACAAGTATGGGATCGAAGATTCCGGCGCGTTCAAGACCAACCAGGATACCGCGAGCTTTTTGGTCAAGTACCACTTCTGACCACACCGCGGGCCTGATGGGGGAGCTGGCGTGCCTGCTCCCAAATTCAGCTAGGGGACAGCCCCAAAAACCGGGTTATCTCCTCGCGCTTGGCCAGCGCATCACTGCGCCCCAACTCGATCAACTCGCTGCAATACCCCGCCTCGAACAGCAAGTAACTGAGCACCCCCGCCCCGCTGGTCTTGGTCGCACCCGGCCCGCGCAGGAACAGGCGCAACGCCGCGGGCAATTCCTGCCGATGCCGCGCCGCGATTTCATCGATCGGCTGACTCGGCGCAATCACCAGCACATCCACCGGCGCCAGGCCCCGGGCCGCGCTGTCGGCGGGCTGGAAATGGCTGAACTGGTTCAAGCGCTCCAGCAACTCGATATCGCTTTCCAGGCTGTCAATGAACGTGCTGTTGAGCATGTGCCCACCGATCTGCGCCAGGGTCGGCTGCTGGCCGGTGTAGGCGCGCTGCGAGGCGTGTTCATGCTCGACGCCGCGCGGGTTGCCGCTGACACCCACCACCAGCACGCGGCTGGCGCCCAGGTGCAAGGCCGGGCTGATGGGGGCCGATTGCCGCACCGCGCCATCGCCGAAATATTCCTGGTCGAGCTTCACCGGAGCAAACAGCAAGGGGATCGCCGAACTGGCCAACAGGTGTTCGACCGTGAGCCGGCTGGGCACACCGATACGCCGATGGCGCAGCCAGGCATCGATGGTGCCGCCGCCCTGGTAAAAGGTCACTGCTTGCCCGGACTCGTAACCGAAGGCCGTGACCGCCACCGCCTTCAGGTGTTTTTCGCGGATGGCCTGGTCGATGCCATCCAGGTGCAGCATCTCGTGCAGCAGGTCCCGTAGCGGCGCGCTGTTGAGCAGCGCCACCGGGACCTGGGCGCCCAGGCCGAGCAGGCTGTGGAAACAGAAACGAGCGGCCTGGTGAATCACCCCCGGCCAATCGCTGCGCAGCACCAGGTGGCTGCGGAAGCCCTGCCAGAACGCCGTCAGACGCTCGATCGCCGCGCTGAAGTCCATGGCGCCACTGGCCAGGCTCACCGCGTTGATCGCGCCGGCCGATGTGCCGACGATCACCGGAAACGGATTGGCCGCGCCCGGCGGCAGCAACTCGGCAATCGCCGCCAGTACCCCCACCTGATACGCCGCACGCGCCCCGCCGCCGGAAAGAATCAAGCCTGTAACCGGTTCAGCTGGGCGCATTGCGTCACTCCATGTAGAGAAAGGCGGGTCTTACCGACGGCGTTTTTCGTACAACCTGGGCTCACCCGGCGGCCGGCTCTTGAAGCGGCGATGGGTCCACAGGTATTGCTCGGGGCATTCGCGCACCGAGGTTTCGACCCACTGGTTGATGCGCAGGCAATCGATCTCATCGGTTTCGCCGGGGAAATCGCTCAACGGCGGGTGGATCACCAGGCGATAACCGCTACCGTCGGCCAGGCGCTCCTGGGTAAACGGCACCACCAGCGCCTTGCCCAGGCGGGCGAACTTGCTGGTAGCGGTCACGGTGGCGGCCTGGATGCCGAACAGCGGCACGAAGATACTTTGCTTGGCGCCGTAATCCTGGTCCGGCGCGTACCAGATGGCGCGGCCGGCGCGCAGCAGCTTGAGCATGCCGCGCACGTCTTCACGCTCCACGGCCAGGGAGTCGAGGTTGTGGCGCTCGCGGCCACGGCGCTGGATAAAGTCGAACAGCGGGTTGCCATGCTCGCGGTACATGCCGTCGATCGTGTGTTTTTGCCCGAGCAGGGCCGCGCCGATTTCCAGGGTGGTGAAATGCAGGGCCATGAGGATCACGCCCTTGCCGTCCAACTGAGCCTGCTTGAGGTGCTCCAGGCCTTCGACGTGGGCCAGCCGCGCCAGGCGCTGGCGCGACCACCACCAACTCATGGCCATTTCAAAGAAGGCGATGCCGGTGGAGGCGAAGTTTTCCTTGAGCAAATGTTTACGCTCTTGCGCGGACTTTTCCGGGAAGCACAGTTCCAGGTTGCGCGCGGCGATGCGGCGACGTTCGCCGGCCACGCGGTACATGCCCGCGCCCAGCAGGCGACCAATGGTCAGCAGCGCGCGGTATGGCAATTGAGTGACCAGCCACAACAGGCCGAGTCCCAGCCATAGCAGCCAAAATCGCGGGTGAAAAAATACAGCTCGAAAACGCGGGCGATCCATTACAGATTCCGGTAAAGACAAGGGCCGCGCATTCTACAACGGTTCGACTCGGCTTGCGGCCAGTGGTTGTTCTCGTTATAAGTCTCGACACTTTTCGTGACAAGCCGCTTTTGCCGACCATGAGCCAAACCGAACCGCTAGACCAAGATCCCGTGTTCCAGCTGAAAGGCAGCATGCTCGCCATTACCGTGCTGGAATTGGCCCGCAATGACCTCGACGCCCTGGACCGCCAGCTCGCCGCCAAGGTCGCCCTGGCACCGAACTTTTTCAACAACGCGCCGCTGGTGCTGGCCCTGGACAAGCTGCCAGCCGGCCAAGGCGCAATCGACCTGCCGGGCCTGATGCGCGTGTGCCGCTCCCATGGCCTGCGCACCCTGGCGATTCGTGCCAGCCGTATTGAAGACATTGCCGCCGCCATCGCTATTGAACTGCCAGTACTGCCACCGTCCGGTGCCCGCGAGCGCCCACTCGATCCGCTGGCCGGTGAAGTGAAGAAAAAACCGGAAAAACCGCCGGAGCCGACGGTCAAGCCGACCAAGATCATCACCTCCCCCGTGCGCGGCGGGCAGCAGATTTACGCCCAGGGCGGCGACCTGGTGGTGATCTCGTCGGTCAGTCCGGGCGCGGAACTTCTGGCCGATGGCAACATCCATGTATACGGCCCCATGCGCGGACGTGCCCTCGCCGGCATCAAGGGTGATACCAAGGCACGTATTTTTTGCCAGCAGTTGACCGCTGAACTCGTTTCGATCGCGGGTCAGTACAAGGTTTCCGAAGATTTGCGCCGCGATCCGCTGTGGGGCGCCGCGGTACAAGTCAGCCTGTCGGGCGATGTGTTGAACATCATCCGTCTTTAACGGATACTGCCGCATTTTCCAAGCATCTCTAGACTCTGATAGCACAGCGAAACCGGCAAGACTTGCGTAGGACTAGTTTGAAGTTGGCGTTTCCACGCGGAAACCACCTCTTTTCCCTACAAAGGCTGTCCGCCTGCAGCGAGTTCCAAGAGATGTTTTTCGGGGGCTGAAAAGTCCTTTTTCCTTAGGGGTGAAACACCTTGGCCAAGATTCTCGTGGTTACATCCGGCAAGGGTGGTGTGGGTAAGACCACCACCAGCGCCGCTATCGGTACCGGCCTCGCTCTGCGCGGCCACAAGACAGTCATCGTCGACTTCGACGTCGGTTTGCGTAACCTCGACCTGATCATGGGCTGCGAACGCCGCGTGGTGTACGACTTCGTCAACGTGGTCAACGGTGAAGCCAACCTGCAACAGGCCCTGATCAAGGACAAGCGCCTTGAGAACCTGTACGTACTGGCCGCCAGCCAGACCCGCGACAAAGATGCGCTCACCAAGGAAGGCGTAGGCAAAGTCCTCGCTGAACTGAAGGAAACCTTCGAATACGTGGTGTGCGACTCCCCGGCCGGTATCGAAACCGGTGCTCACCTGGCGATGTACTTCGCCGACGAAGCCATCGTGGTGACCAACCCGGAAGTCTCCTCGGTACGTGACTCGGACCGCATGCTCGGCCTGCTGGCCAGCAAGTCCCAGCGCGCCGAAAAAGGCGAAGACCCGATCAAGGAGCACCTGCTGCTCACCCGCTACAACCCTGAGCGCGTCAGCAATGGCGAGATGCTCGGCGTTGAAGACGTCAAAGAGATCCTCGCAGTGACCCTGCTGGGTGTCATTCCCGAGTCCCAGGCGGTGCTGAAGGCCTCCAACCAGGGCGTCCCGGTGATTCTGGACGACCAGAGCGACGCCGGCCAGGCGTACAGCGACGCGGTTGATCGCTTACTGGGCAAGACCGTGGAACACCGCTTCCTCGATGTCAAGAAGAAGGGATTCTTCGAGCGTATCTTTGGAGGCAACTAAACAATGAAATTTCTCGACTTCTTTCGCGCCAACAAAAAGCCAAGTACCGCGTCGGTAGCGAAAGAGCGTCTACAGATCATCGTGGCGCACGAACGCGGCCAACGCAGCACCCCGGACTACCTGCCAGCCTTGCAGAAGGAACTGGTCGAGGTGATCCGCAAGTACGTCAATATCGGCAACGACGACGTACATGTCGCCCTGGAAAACGACGGCAGCTGCTCGATTCTGGAACTCAATATCACCCTGCCCGATCGTTGATCGAAAGGGCGGTCGCCACGGCGGCTCCGTCACCTTGATCCCTTTGCGGGAGCCGGGTGATCGAGCCGCCGTTGGCGTTTGTTACGAGGCTGTTTAATGCCGTTGTCCAACATCCATATCCTCTACCAGGACGCCGCCGTCCTGGTGGTGAACAAGCCGACTCTGCTGCTCTCGGTGCCCGGCCGCGCCGACGACAACAAGGACTGCCTGATCACCCGTCTGCAGGAAAACGGCTACCCAGAGGCCCGAATCGTCCATCGCCTGGATTGGGAAACTTCCGGGATCATCCTGCTCGCGCGGGACGCCGACACCCACCGCGAACTGTCCCGCCAGTTTCATGACCGCGAAACCGAAAAGGCCTACACCGCCCTGGCTTGGGGTCAACCGGAACTGGACAGCGGCAGCATCGACCTGCCCCTGCGCTACGATCCGCCGACCAAGCCACGCCATGTGGTCGACCACGAGTTCGGCAAGCATGCGCTGACCTTCTGGAAGGTGCTGGAACGTTGCGGTGACTGGTGCCGCGTCGAGCTGACGCCGATCACCGGGCGCTCGCACCAGTTGCGGGTACACATGCTTTCCATCGGCCACCCGCTGCTCGGCGACGGCTTGTACGCCCATGAACAAGCCCTGGCCGCTTGGCCGCGCCTGTGCCTGCACGCGAGCATGCTGAGCTTCACCCACCCGCAAAGCGGCGAGCGGCTGCGCTTCGAGTGCCCGGCGCCCTTCTAAAGCTGTAAACACCGTCAAATGTGGGAGGGGATTGCAGTGGGTCAGTGAACAAATGCAGTGACTGACACTCCGCCATCGGGGGCAAGCCCCCTCCCACATTTGTGCTGTGCACTTCTCGCCATCGAACGGTAAACTCCGCGCATTGCTGTCTGGAGCTATTTATGCGCGAAGCGTTGAATCAAGGCCTGATCGACTTCCTCAAGGCCTCCCCTACTCCTTTTCATGCCACTGCGGCCCTGGCCCAACGCCTCGAAGCGGCCGGTTACCAGCGTCTCGACGAGCGCGACACCTGGACCACCGAAGCCAACGGGCGCTATTACGTGACCCGCAACGACTCCTCGATCATCGCCTTCAAGCTCGGCCGCCACTCGCCGCTGCAGGGCGGTATCCGCTTGGTCGGCGCCCACACCGACAGCCCGTGCCTGCGGGTCAAGCCACAACCCGAGCTACAACGCCAAGGTTTCTGGCAACTGGGCGTCGAAGTCTACGGCGGCGCATTACTGTCGCCGTGGTTCGACCGCGACCTGTCCCTGGCCGGCCGCGTGACCTTCCGCCGCGACGGCAAGGTCGAAAGCCAGTTGATCGACTTCAAGCTGCCGATTGCCATCATCCCCAACCTGGCCATCCACCTGAACCGTGAAGCCAACCAGGGCTGGGCGATCAATGCCCAGACCGAACTGCCGCCGATCCTCGCGCAGTTCGCCGGCGACGAGCGCGTGGACTTCCGCGCCGTGCTCACCGAGCAGTTGGCTCGCGAGCACGGGCTGAACGCCGATGTGGTGCTCGATTACGAGCTGAGCTTCTACGACACCCAAAGCGCCGCCGTGATCGGCCTCAATGGCGACTTCATCGCCGGCGCCCGCCTGGACAACCTGCTGTCGTGCTACGCCGGCCTGCAAGCCTTGCTCACCAGCGAGACCGATGAAACCTGCGTGCTGGTGTGCAACGACCACGAAGAAGTCGGCTCCTGCTCGGCCTGCGGTGCCGATGGCCCGATGCTCGAGCAGACCCTGCGCCGCCTGCTGCCCGAAGGTGACGAGTTTGTCCGCACCATTCAGAAATCGCTGCTGGTATCGGCCGACAATGCCCACGGCGTCCACCCGAACTATGCCGACAAGCATGACGCCAACCACGGCCCGAAACTCAATGCCGGCCCGGTGATCAAGGTCAACAGCAACCAGCGCTACGCCACCAACAGCGAAACCGCCGGTTTCTTCCGCCACCTGTGCATGGCCGAAGAAGTCCCGGTGCAAAGCTTTGTGGTGCGCAGCGACATGGGCTGTGGCTCGACCATCGGCCCGATCACCGCCAGCCACCTGGGCGTGCGGACCGTCGACATCGGTTTGCCGACGTTCGCCATGCACTCCATTCGCGAACTGTGCGGCAGCCATGACCTGGCACATCTGGTGAAAGTGCTCGGCGCGTTCTACGCAAGCCGCGATCTGCCCTGATCCAAAGGCCGAATGCAGTTAAACATGTGGGAGGAGCAAGCCCCCTCCCACATTTGGCTTCGCGTGGACCTGATCTATATCACCTGCATTTCCCGCAATCCCACCTAGACTTGTCAGTATTCCCACTCTGAGAAGGCCATCGCCTCATGATCACCATGTCCTCCTTCCACGCCATGCTCATCCCTATCCTGATCGGCATGATCATGCTCGCGGTCGGCTTCAACTTTCGTGACAAGCCCCTCGGCGTGTTCGGCATGTGGATCGGCATGCTGTTGATTCTGGGCACCGTGGTTTACAAGATCCTCGCTAAACTCGCTGAATAACAAATGCACTCGCATTGGGCATAGGGGCCTCGTACACTCGGTCAATTCGTCGTTTTCAAGGTTGACCGCCTCGTGCTTTCCCGTCTGCTTGCCCTGCCCTGCTGTTTGCTGATCGCCCTGCTCACCCTGCTCCCGCTCGCCCCGGCCCAGGCCGTGGGTTTGCCCGGGCTGCTGGGTGGCACCAGCAAGCCGCAACCCCAGGCCGAGCTGCCGCTGGGGCAGTCGCTGGACGAGGTGATCAAGACCCTGGAAAACGACCAGCAACGCACCCAGTTGCTGAACGACCTGAAAAAGCTGCGCCAGACCACGCAAAAGGCCCAGCCGGCCGCCGAACAAGGCGTGCTCGGGCTGATCGGCAGCACGTTGTCCGGCCTTGAGCAGCAGTTTTCCGGCGCCGACAGCCCACTGGGACGCTGGTCCGACGAAGTGGACATGGCCACGGATGAACTCAAGGCCTTGATGCTGCCGGCCAGCGAATGGCTGCCGATCATCTTCGGTTTTGCCCTGATCCTCGCCGTGTGGAGCCTGCTGGCTGCCGCGCTGATCTGGCTCAGCCACCGGGTGCGCGAGCGCTTCGGCCTGACCGAAGAACTGCCGCAACACCCGCGCACCTGGGACTTGCTGCGCTTCGCCCTGCGCAAACTGGGGCCGTGGCTGATCGCGCTGGTGATCACCGTGTACCTGAGTTACGCGCTGCCCTCGTCCCTGGGCAAATCCCTGGCGATGGTGCTGGCGTATGCGCTGGTGGTTGGCACCTGTTTCTCGGCGATCTGCGTGATCGCATTCTCCGTGCTGGACGGCCCCCATCGCCGTCACGCGTTGTATATCCTGCGGCGCCAGGCGTTCCGGCCGTTGTGGTGGATCGGCAGTTTCGCCGCCTTTGGCGAAGCCCTGGGCGACCCCAGGCTGGTCGCTGCGCTGGGCCAGCACCTGGCGCACACGGCGGCAACCGTCGCCAATGTGATGGCCGCGTTGTCCACCGGCGTGTTCATCCTGCGCTTCCGGCGGCCGATTGCGCACCTGATCCGCAACCAGCCGCTGTCCCGTCGCCTGACCCGCCGCGCCCTCAGCGACACGATCGAAATCATCGGCACCTTCTGGTACATCCCGGCCCTGCTGTTGGTCGGCATTTCACTGTTCGCCACCTTCGTCTCCGCCGGCGACACCAGCACCGCCTTGCGCCAGTCGCTGCTCTGCACGGTGTTGCTGGTGCTGTGCATGGTGATCAACGGCCTGGTACGCCGCCATGCCCTCAAGCCGCAACGCGGGCACAAGCGCCATGCACTGTACTCCGAGCGCCTGAAGAGTTTCGTCTACACCCTCGCCCACCTGCTGGTGTGGCTGACGTTTATCGAGCTGGGGCTGCGGGTCTGGGGCCTGTCGCTGATCCGCTTCACCGAAGGCGACGGCCATGAAATCAGCGTCAAGCTGTTCGGCCTCGGCGGCACGCTGCTGTTTGCCTGGCTGATCTGGATTCTCAGCGACACCGCGATCCATCACGCCCTCACCCGTTCGCGCAAAGGCCTGGCCAACGCCCGTGCGCAGACCATGATGCCGCTGATCCGCAACGTGCTGTTCGTGACCATCTTCATCATTGCCGCCATCGTCGCCCTGGCCAACATGGGCATGAACGTCACGCCGCTGCTGGCCGGTGCCGGTGTGATCGGCCTGGCCATCGGTTTTGGCGCGCAGTCGCTGGTGGCGGACTTGATCACCGGCCTGTTCATCATCATCGAAGACTCCCTGGCCATCGACGACTACGTCGACGTCGGCGGCCACCTCGGCACGGTCGAGGGCCTGACCATCCGTACCGTGCGCCTGCGCGACATCGACGGCATCGTGCATACCATCCCGTTCAGCGAGATCAAGAGCATCAAGAACTACTCCCGTGAGTTCGGCTACGCGATCTTCCGGGTAGCGATCCCCTACAACATGGAAATCGACGATGCGATCAAGTTGATGCGCGACGTCGGCCAGAAAATGCGCAACGACCCGCTGCAACGCCGCAATATCTGGTCACCGCTGGAGATTCAGGGCGTGGAAAGTTTCGAGTCGGGCAGCGCGATTCTGCGGGCGCGCTTCAAGACCGCGCCGATCAAGCAATGGGAAGTGTCGCGGGCGTTCAACCTGTCGCTGAAACGTCATCTGGACGAGGCCGGGCTGGACCTGGCCACGCCGCGCCTGAGTGTGCAAGTGGTGACCGGCGCGTCGGGCGGGTTGGAGAAAGACAAGAACGCCTGAGTCCTGAGGGTCAATGTGGGAGCAAGCGGTCGAGCCCCACATTGGATCTTCGCTGATGTCAGTGTCGCGGGCTCAAGCCAGTGCGGTGCCGTCCATTTTCTGGCGCAGGCTCAACGGACGCATGTCGGTCCAGACCTCTTCGATGTAGGCCAGGCACTCCTTCTTCATGCCGCTCTTGCCCACGGTGCGCCAGCCTTCCGGCACGGCCTTGTAGTCGGGCCAGATCGAATACTGTTCTTCATGGTTGACCACTACCTGAAACAGGATGTCGTCGCGGTCGAATACTGAGGTCATTGCTGTTCTCCATCGCTCAAAGGCCGGCTGCGCACCACGCGCAGCGCTGATATCTGTAGGAACGTACCAGGCGGGTAAAAAATTAGAGGCTGGCGACCGCCGCAGCCAGGGCACGCCCGAAGATCTCGGCGACCTGGTCGATCTGGGCGGCACTGATCACCAACGGCGGCAGGAAGCGCACCACGCTGCCATGGCGGCCGCCCAGTTCCAGAATCAGGCCGCGCTTGAGGCATTCGCGCTGCACCAGCGGCGCCAGTTGGCGGTGGACCGGCGGGTGGCCCTGGATATCCGGCGCGCCGTTCGGGTCCACCAGTTCCACGCCGAGCATCAGCCCGCGCCCGCGAATATCGCCCAATTGCGCAAAGTCGCGCTGCAGGATGCGCAACTGCTCCGCCAGGCGCTCGCCCATCGCCGCCGCATGGCCGGCCAGGTCGTGCTCCTTGAGGTAGCGCATCACCGCCGACCCTGCCGCCATCGCCATCTGATTGCCACGGAAGGTGCCGGCATGGGCGCCCGGCAACCAGGTGTCGAGCCAGTCGCGGTACACCACCACCGCCAACGGCAGGCTGCCGCCGATGGCCTTGGACATCACCACCACATCCGGAATGATGCCCGCGTGTTCGAAGGCGAACATCTTGCCGGTGCGCGCGAAACCGCTCTGGATTTCATCGACGATCAACGCCACACCCGCCTGCTCGGTAATCCGCCGCAGGCCGCGCAGCCAGTCGAGGTCCGCCGGGATCACGCCACCCTCGCCCTGCACCACTTCGACAATCACCGCCGCCGGCAACAGCACCCCGGCTTCCGGGTCGTTGAGCAGGTTTTCCAGATAATGCAGGTTGACCCGCACGCCTTGCGCGCCGCCCAGGCCGAACGGGCAACGGTAATCGTAGGGGAACGGCAGGAATTGCACGCCATTGCCGAGCAAGGCGCCCAAGGGTTTCTTCGGCCCCAGGCTGCCCATCAAGCTCAGCGCGCCCTGGCTCATGCCGTGATAACCGCCCTGGAACGACAACACCGTGCTACGCCCCGTGGCGGTGCGTACCAGCTTCAACGCGGCTTCCACCGCGTCAGTACCAGTGGGGCCGCAGAACTGGATTTTCGCTTCCTGCGCCAACGCGGCCGGCAACAGGCCGAACAGGTCTTGCACGAATTGGTCCTTGACCGGGGTGGTCAGGTCGAGGGTGTGCAACGGCAGTTCGTCGCTCAACACCTGCTGGATGGCGGCGATCACCACCGGGTGGTTATGCCCCAACGCCAAGGTGCCCGCTCCGGCCAGGCAGTCGATGAAACGGCGGCCTTCCACGTCTTCCACGTAGATGCCCTTGGCGCGCTTGAGTGCCAAAGGGATGCGCCGCGGGTAGCTGCGGGCGTTGGACTCCTGCTGACGCTGGCGTGCCAGCAGCGGGCTTTCGTCGAACTGGTAGAGCGTTTCCACGGGCGCCGGGCTGACCTGCACCCGAGCGTCTGCGATTTGGCTGGTAGCGACTGACATCTCTGGATCCCTCGATACGCGGGTGATGGTGACCAAACTGCCGATCCGTTGGCATCTGGCCCAAGGGCCTGCGCGCGGATTGCCTGTTGTGGAAACGCACCAGCGTCGAATGGATTTAGGAGTTATGGCGGTTAACGGACGGATCAAGCGCCGCCAATTGAGCCGCGCTCGCTGTCAAAGGCCCCGATACTTGTCATTCAGCGCATACAAAATCGCACACGTCTCAGCATCCAGGGCCCCGCCGTAATCCCTGGGCCGAAAGTGCATTTGAAACGCGCGGGTCCGCAGCTCGAACGCCTGGCGATTCTGCGCCGGTTTATACCCGTAGCGCTGAAACGCCCGCTCCACTTCCACCTCGGGCGGTAACCCGACACAAAAGCGGCGCTGATACATCGCCCGCGTTGCTTCATCGAACCAGGCCCCCACGCCCGCCTCGAACAGGCCGCGCCAAGGCAAGCGCGGCCCCGGATCGCTCTTGCGCCAGTACGCCACATCCGAATGCCCGAGGATGTCGCTCGGGCCGATGTGCGGGTAACGCGCGAGAATGTCGCGCAGCAATTCAATCAATACCTCCACCTGCTCCCGAGGGTACGCAGGAAAGGTAAACACCCCGCCCTCATCCCGCGCCAGGTTGACGACCTCGATGCCGATCGCGCGGCTATTGAGGTTGTCCCGCCCACCCCAGTGGCTCGCCCCGGCATGCCAGGCGCGCTGGCCCTCATCCACCAGACGGAACACGCGCAACTCGTCGTAACCGGCGGCGCGGTAGCCGGGCTCGGCCGGATCGGGCAGCAGATAGTGCGCGCTGACGCCGTGTCGCGTCAGGGTGTGCAGGGATGACATAAAGGGCGCGGCGGTGTAATGCAGGACCACTTGCGCCACGGGCTCGCCGTTGCGTGCGTTGAAGTCCTTGGCGGGAAAACTGGTATCGATGACCAACATAAGAAGCGTCCTTTTCGGTACAGGCCGAGTCATTCGGCCCGTTCAAGCGCAAAACAATGACCGCCATCCTGAAGGGTTGAACGTCAGGCGGGCGGTAACTATTTGGCACACGAAAGAACGCGGGTCAGCGCCGCAGCGGCATGCCCAGATCGACCCGCAGGCCATCCGGCTGGCTGTCGAACGTCAACGAGCAGGAGCAGCGCTGGACGATCGCCTGCACAATCGCCAGGCCCAGGCCGCAGCCCTCGCTGTTGCCGTTGCGCCAGAAGCGCTGGGTCAGGTATTGCAGGTCTTCGCTGGCGATCTGTTTGCCGTGGTCGCGCACGCGGAACACCACCTGATCGCCGGCCATCAACACACTCAGCTCCACCCGGGTATCGGCCGGGGTGTGGCGCAGGGCGTTGTCCAGCAGGTTGCGCAGGGCCGCGACGGCCAGGCCCACCGGCATTTCCAGCGGGGTATCGCTGAGGTCGTCCGGCAGGATCAGGTCGATGCGCTGGTTGTCGCCGGCGTTGGCATCCTGGATCGCCAGCCGTGCAACTTGCTCGGCACTCGACTGCACGCCGTCGTCGAACGACAGGCTGCCCTCCACCCGTGCCAGCAACAGCAATTGCTCGAGGGTGCGGTGCAGGCGGTCGGCGCCCTCCTCGGCATGGGCCAGGGACTGGTCGCGGGCCGCGCCGTCGGTCATGCGCGCCACTTGCAGGTGGGTCTTGATCGCAGTCAGCGGGCTGCGCAGTTCGTGGGCGGCGTCGCCGGTGAGGCGACGTTCGCGCTCGATGGTCTTGGCGATGCGCTGCAACAGTTGGTTCTGGGTGTCGAGCAGCGGTTTCAGCTCGCTGGGCAGCGGGTGGATCTGCAACGGTTCGAGGGAATCGGCGCTGCGCCGCATCAATGCATCGCGCATGCGATTGAGCGGCTGCAGGCTTTGACCGATCCCCAGCCACAGCAGGCACAGGCAGCCCAACAACGCCACGCCGACCGGCACCGAGGCCGCCAGCAGGATCGACAGGTTCAACGCCTCGCGCTCCACCTGGCGGTCGGCGGTGGTAATGAACAGATCGCCACGGGCCAGGGTGAAGCTGCGCCACGCCGCGCCGTCGATGATCTGGTCGCGAAAACCGCTGCGATGGGATTCCAGCCCCTGGTCCGGCGTGGTGTGGCTGCGCGCCAACACTTCGCCGCGCAAGGAACTGACCTGACAGGCCATGCCGCCCGGCACGTTCAGTTGCTCGGCGCTGAAGTGCTTGCCCTCGGCGCTGCTCGCCAGGCCCGGCATCTGCTCCATCAAACCGGCGACCATACGCGCCGACGCGACCAGGCGCTGGTCGAGGGAGAACATCATCTGGTTGCGCAGATCGTTGAGCATCCAGGCCGCCGCCAGCGCCCAGATCAACACAAAAGCGGCGCCGAGCTTGAAGGTCAGGCGCAGGCGCAGGCTCATCACGAAGCGCTCTCTCCACCATCCGCCGGCCCCAGGCGGTAGCCCAGGCCACGCACCGTTTCGACGATGCCGTTGCCCAATTTGCGCCGCAGATGGTGGATATGCACGTTGAGGGCGTTGCTTTCCAGTTCGTCGTTGAAGCCGTAGACGCTGTCTTTGAGCTGTTCGCTGGAGAGCACGCGACCCTTGTTGTGCAGCAGTGCCTGCAACAGCGCTTGTTCACGGCGGGAAAGGTCCACGGGCTGCCCGGCCAGCAGGGTTTCGCGGCTGCTCGGGTCGTAACTGAGGCGGCCGTGTTCGATCAGGTTGACGCTGCGCCCGGCCACGCGCCGCAGCAAGGTTTGCAGGCGCGCGGCGAGTTCGCGCAGGTCGAAGGGCTTGAGCAGGTAATCATCGGCGCCGGCTTGCAGGCCGTCGACGCGGTTGGTCACCGAATCTCGCGCGGTGAGGATCAGCACCGGAATTTCCAGGCCCTGGCTGCGCTGTTGTTGCAGCAACTTGAGGCCGTCTTCGTCGGGCAGCCCGAGGTCGAGCACCATGATGTCGAATTCGGCAGCCTTGAGCATCGCCCGCGCGGCGGCGGCGGTGGCCACGCGCTCGACGGTAAAGCCCTGGGCACCGAGGCCGGCCACGATGCCGCTGGCGATCAGTTCGTCGTCTTCACAGACCAGTACGTGCATGCTGAACCCTTCATGAAAGATGCGGGGGATTAGAAGACAGATCGATTAAGCGCGCATTATGCCGGCAAAGTTCGCAACATCAGATAATCCCTACGCTCTAGAATAGCGTCCGGTTAATCATCGGTTAATCAACGCCACACATTGTGTGCCTCACTTGCATCGAACTAAGGCTTGACCATGCGGCATCTATTTACCTTACTGCTGATGTTGTTCGCGGGATTCGCCCAGGCTGCGCCGGGTAACCCGTTCGAGACCAAACCCGACTTCCTCCCGGTGGGCAAGGCCTTCACCTTGACGTCCGAACGCCTGGAGTCCGGCGAAACCCAGCTGTTCTGGCAGATAGCCGATGGTTATTACCTGTACCAACAACGCATGAAGTTCGACGGCCTCGCCGAAAAACCCGCGCTGCCCGAGGGTGAAGCCCATAGCGATGAGTTCTTCGGCGAACAGCAAGTATACCGCCAAGGCCTCGAAGTGAAGATTCCGGCGGGGACGACCGGCCAGGTCAAGCTGGGCTGGCAGGGCTGTGCCGATGCCGGCCTGTGTTACCCGCCACAGTCGATGACCGTGGACCTGGGCGGCAACCCGGCCGTCGCCGCCACCGCACAAGCCCAGGACCAAAGCCTGGCCAGCGGCCTGCAGCAGCGCAGCCTGGGGTGGAGCCTGCTGGTGTTCTTCGGCCTGGGCCTGTTGCTGGCGTTTGCCCCGTGTTCGTTGCCGATGTTGCCGATCCTCGCCGGCCTGGTGGTCGGCAGCGGGGCCAACCCGCGTCGCGGTTTTGCGTTGGCCGGCAGCTACGTGGTGTGCATGGCGCTGGTGTATGCCGCGCTGGGCGTACTGGCCGCGCTGCTCGGCAGCAACCTGGCGGCGCTGCTGCAAACCCCGTGGATACTCGGCAGCTTCGCGGCCTTGTTCGTGATCCTGGCCCTGCCGATGTTCGGCTTTTTTGAACTGCAACTGCCGGTGGCCCTGCGCGATCGCCTCGACAACGTCAGCCGCAACCAGAGCGGCGGCAGCCTGATCGGCGCCGGAGTGCTCGGCGCCCTGTCCGGCCTGCTGGTCGGCCCCTGCATGACCGCGCCCCTGGCCGGCGCCCTGCTCTACATCGCCCAGAGCGGCAATGCCCTGCACGGCGGGCTGATCCTGTTCGCCATGGGCATCGGCATTGGCGTGCCTCTGTTGCTGCTGGTGACCGTGGGCAACCGCTTCCTGCCCAAGCCGGGCACCTGGATGAACGTGCTCAAGGGCGTGTTCGGCTTCCTGTTCCTGGCCACCGCCGTGTTGATGATCCGCCCGGTGGTCGGGGAAAACCTGTGGCTCGGCCTGTGGGGCGCGCTGGCCATGGCCATGGCCTATTGCGGCTGGCGCCTGGCCCAGGATTTCGGGCGGGTCGCCATGCTGTCCGGCGCCGTTTCCGTGGTGCTCGGGTTGTGGGGCGGCTTGCTGCTGGTCGGTGCGGCAGGTGGCAGCGACGATGTGTGGCAACCGCTGAAGGTCTACAGCGGCTCGCGGATCAGCGGCGCGCCAAGTGCCCACGATGCGTTCATGACGATCAACGACCCGGCCGTGCTGCAAAGCCAGCTCGACAGCGCCAAGGCCCAGGGCCAATGGGTGCTGGTGGATTACTACGCCGACTGGTGCGTGTCATGCAAGATCATGGAAAAACAGGTGTTCGGCAAACCCCACGTAATGGACGCCTTGAAAGACGTGCGCCTGCTGCGCCTGGACGTCACCGCCGACAACGCCGCCAGCCGCGCACTGCTCGATCGCTACAAAGTGCCGGGGCCACCGAGCTTCGTATGGATCGGCCCGGACGGTGAAGAACGCCGCGCCCGACGCATTACCGGCGAAGTCGATGCCGATACGTTCCTGCAACGCTGGACCCAGACGCGGGACGCCCGCTGATGCTGACCCTGACCATCGGCACCTTCGCCATCGCCCTGAATCACATCCTGCTGATCGGCGCGCTGATTCTCGCCACCCTGGTGGGCTGGCGCGTGGCCAAGCGTGGCGGGGAGAACCCGGAGTCGGTGCTGTTCAGCCTGTTCCTGCTGGGCATGTTGACGGCCCGCGTCAGCTTTGTGCTGATGTACTGGAGTTACTACCGCAACGACCCGTTGCAGATCGTCGACCTGCGCGACGGCGGCTTTCTCGCCTGGCCCGGCGTCATTGCACTGATCCTCGGCGCGCTGCTGTATGGCTGGCGCCGCCCGGCCCTGCGCAAACCGTTGAGTGCCGGGGTCATCACCGGCCTGCTGTTCTGGGGCATGACCAGCCTGTCGCTGAGCCTGTATGACAAGGGCTCGCGCCTGCCGGACATCACCCTGCGCAACGCCAACGGCGAGGTGGTGCAACTGGGCGATTACCAGGGCGGCCCGCTGGTGATCAACCTGTGGGCCACGTGGTGTCCGCCGTGCCGTCGGGAAATGCCAGTACTGGAACGCGCCCAACGCCAACGCCCCGACGTGACGTTCCTGTTCGTCAACCAGGCCGAAAGCATGCAAAGCGTCAGCACTTACCTGGCGACCCAGGGCCTGACCCTGGACAACGTCTTGTTCGACGCCAGCGGCCGCCTCGGCCAGGCCGTGGGCTCCATGGCCTTGCCGACCACGCTGTTCTACCAAGCCGATGGACGCCTGATCAACAGCCACCTCGGCGAACTGTCCCAGGCCAGCCTGGCCCGTGCCATGGAACCCTTCGACACCGCCCCCGCCGTCACGCCCCCTACAAGGAAACCGACATGCCCCGCCTCCGCCACCTGCTGACCCTGTTATCACTGAGCATGGCCGCCACCCTGGCCCAGGCCGAAGACTGGCCGGCCCCGATCAAACAGATCGAAGCCAAGGGCGCCAAGATCCTCGGCAAGTTCGACGCCCCCAGCGGCCTCACCGGCTACGCCGCGCAGTACCAGAACCGCGGCATGGCGCTGTACCTGAGCGCCGACGGCAAAAGCGTGCTCGCCGGCACCCTGTACGACGCCCAGGGCAATGACCTGAGCAGCGCGCCCCTGGAACAATTGGTGTACGCGCCGATGGCCAAGGAAGTCTGGGCGAAGATGGAAAAAAGCAGCTGGATCCAGGACGGCGACACCAACGCGCCGCGCACGGTCTACCTGTTCAGCGACCCCAACTGCCCGTACTGCAACATGTTCTGGGAACAGGCGCGGCCCTGGGTCAAGGCCGGCAAGGTGCAGTTGCGCCACATCATGGTCGGCATCATCCGCCAAGACAGCCCAGGCAAATCCGCCGCCTTGCTGGCCAGCCAGGACCCGCAAAAAGCCCTGCAAGAACACGAAGCCGCTGGCAAGGGCAGCAAGTTGCAGGCGCTGGACAAAATCCCGGCGGCGATTGAAGCCAAACTCGAGGCCAATATGAAGTTGATGGATGAGCTGGAGTTGTCGGCGACGCCAGCGATTTTCTATCTGGATGACAAGGGCGGCTTGCAGCAACAGCAAGGGGCGCCGTCGCCAGATAAGTTGATAAAAATTCTCGGGCCGAAGTAACCCCTCGACGGTTTACGGAAAAGGCCTCCGTTTCGAGGAGGCCATTTCCTTGATGCCCTTCAATGTCGCTTGATCAAACTTCTTCGACAGTCATACCTGTTATATCGTAGTCATTATTTGGATCTATCCCCATCCTAAGATTATCGAAGGTGAGTAGAGCATTGGTTGAAGTGGCGGTAAACACGCCTGCGAGCAACTGCCAAGTTCTGCCGGGTTCGGTTATTGGAGAAATTTCCAGCCCTTGGGCCACTAGTACCAAACGAGGCGCAGGAGCCCCATTTGTCTCACGGACCCAGACACTGAACTTATAGTCACGTCCCGCCTCCAGTTGGGTGAAGTCTTTGTATAACTTCACGCGCTGAGTGACAGGATTGGTCGTGTTGGTATAACCCCAGTCTTGCAGATAATACCCATTTGACGATCCGGGAACCGCCCCTGTTTTAAGCACCAGATCCTTGATATTTGCGGCACCCGGCCCTCTTTGCCAAGCATTCCAACCTTTGCCGTTCGGATCAAAGTCAGTGTGGTCATAAAATGCCTTATGGAACGCCAACCGCAACTGCGGAAAGGCAATCGCATTACCCACAACGCCACCCACATCTGGCGTCGCCTTGAACGCAATGACCAGATCGGTTCTATTCTTCAGTTTCTCCAGCTCTGCACGCGGGAGCAGCTTCGTCAATCCACCGGACACCTCAGTAATCGGCTCGGCAATGGACACTTTGATGGTGTAGGGCGCGCCATTTTCGGCAGTGCCCACGCATTCCAACCAACCAATCTGCCCCTGCAGAATGAACCACCACGGCTCTATGGTGATTTCAGCATCCCCAGTAAAACTACGCAGATCCAAAATACCGCCTTGAACGGCGGGAGGCGTCGCCTGCGGCACAACCGGCGTCGGCAGACGCACCGGAACACTGACGTGCAAGTTCAAATCAGCCGAGGTCTGCATCTGGCAGGCGCTGGTCACGGTGTAATTGATCTTCACCGTTTTGCCGATGCTCTCGATCACCGCTTCGCGCGGCACGAAAAAGATGACCGCGCCCGACGCGCTGCCAGGCTCGGCGGCCAACGGCCAGCAACTGCCGTTGGGGCGGGTCCAGCACACACTGATGCTCTGGCCGGGATGGCTGCCGACGTAATCCACCGCCACATGTACACCGTCGCGTCCGTTCCAGACGGTCAAGTCGCTGCCCACTGCCTCGGTGACGCTGGGCGCCAGCAACACACTGGGCTCTTGGACGATCGTGAAGGACTTCGGTGTAAATTCAAGGGCCGTCGCCCGATTGCACGCACCATCGAAGCTTGCGGCAAAGTGCAGGACGAACTCACTGCAGTCCGCTAGTTTTTTCAGTTCTGCCCGTAGGATGGGCGCATCAACCCCCTCTCTGAGCCAGCGCGCCGTAAGGGGTTCATCCATCAGGATGTCAAACCGGTAAGGGCTGTCATCCAGACGCACGCCGGTCACCCACATCCAGCAACATTGCCCCTCGGCGGCGTACTCCCAGATCGGCACCAGCCCCGTGGCATTCGCCGTGAACGTCTTGAGGTTCAACTCTCCCGCCGTTGCCTCTTCGATATCCGGCGAGGTCAGTTGAGGCCCCAGTACCTTGATCACCCGCTCCGGAGAGTACTGGGGCAGAAAACCACCGAATTGAACGCTGTAGTTCAGTGTCAAGTTCCGGTTGAACAGCGCAGCGATGATCTCGGGAGGCACGTCAAATGACAGGCTCACCGCCCCCCGACTCACCTCCTGGCAACCGAGGGACACCGGCCCATAATTCGGCCCGGAGGCATAAGCGCACACGTAATCACCTTCGCTCATGCCGTCGTAGACCACGATTGCATGGCCGCCCTGGGTGGTATTGGTCGGGTTCACCTGCCAGTGACCGGGAGGTAGCTCCACCGACTCCCGTAGGTGCGGCGCAACCAGATGCAACTGCGGATCAACGCGCAGCAGCGTCGTAGAGCGCTGATGGAAATCCTGGGCATTGTCCGGTAGCGGGTTGTCAGCCGACACCGGCTCACCTGGCGCAGTGCCGTCCCAGATAACCCCCAAATGGCAGGTAAGGGACGAGTAGTCTTCCAGGCGTGAGAGCCAGCCACGCGACAAACTGAACTCGAACACAAACCCCGGATGCGCTTCCTCCGCGGTCACAAGGTGGTCATAGGCCACCCAATAAAACCTGAACGGCACCTGATGCTGATTACCGGCGACCACCACAAACAAGCGCTCCCCTTCCCGGATCATCGGCCAGGCCTTGATCCGGATGGTTTCATCGCCCTCGAAGGTGAACATATTCAGCCACAACGTGCTCCACTCCAACTCGGCATGCACAAACTCAGGCATAGACTCACGCAGATCCTCTTCGCGGACGTGCTGGATCTCAAGCTCAAGCACCAGCGACTCTTTGCGCACACCACTGACGACAGCCTCATACCAGATCAGCACCGTATGCCCGATGCAGGTACTGATCCATTGCCACGGAATCTCGGCCACGTCGCCGCTCGCCACATTGATCGGCGGGAATGTCGGGGCAGCCTGGTCTTTGATCGCGAAATGCACAACGACCTGGGTGCTGCCGGCCGGCAGCGTCAGCGTCGCGGTCGTGCCTTGGGCTGCATCCAGGGGATAAAGCACACTGTTGTTCTGGGCGAATTCGATGATTGCAACGGGCAACTCCGCAGCGGCGGCGTTGGCTGTTGGAGGAGACGCAACCCTCGCCGTTTGCGCGGAAGGTGTAGTTTCAGGGATCGGTTTTTTAGCCACGATAAGACTCCTGTCCAGCGTTAGATAACCATCGGGGCTGGCCCTCGCGGGCCAGGAACTCTGTTTATCTAACGCTTGGATCAGGGCACTCGCCTACTGTCAGAATTGACAGTTATTACTTGAAAGCTGCGTAAAATCGACCAATGGTAGTTCCGCAAGTCCAACCTCGAAAACACCGCCCCCCCTGCTGGGCATACTAAAATGTTCCTGAAAAAACACAGGAACATTATTTAAAGCAATCATCCTGAAGAAAATAGAAGCGCCCCTTCTCCAGAGGCGCTCATACAAATGATTAGAAGTAGAGTTCCCAGTTATCCGTAAAGGAATGCTGCCGAGTATGCACAACTACTGTTGTGATCAATTCACCAGCGCCGCCCGTAAATTCAACCCAATTATCAACCGGGTCTCCAGCAGAGAACACGCGCTCGCCCAGCTTTCTTCCCAACGCATTATAAAACTCAAAGCTACCGTAATAGACATGTCGCATATAAGAAAACCTCAATTGCATATAGCCTGAGTTAAGCGTGAAATCCACCCGTTGAAGCGGCAGCTCTCCATCGCCGTTGCTACAGGAAAACGCAATGGCCTGTCCCGACGTCATCGTCGGATTGCCGCCGGAGGCCGCATGAACCCCCATGATCGCCTGATAATGCTTCACCGTCATAAGCGGCGTACGCAAGATACTTCCAACTGAATAGTAACCTCCAACAAGACTCTCGAATGTCTCTGTAACTTTCGAGATGACACGCACGATCAGCTCGCGCGACGGGCATACCACTGCGTCGCTCTCATTCGAACTGCCGTCTGGCGTCACGCTGAAGGTGAAGGTCATTGAGGAGCCATCCTTCGCCTTTTCCAATTCGGCACGCGCCACTGGGCTTGCCACCCCTGCGCCTGCCTCTGCCGCCGTAATGGTCCTGGCCGAATACACCATAAACGAGTAGGCAGTGCCGTCCTTTTTCGTACCGTTTGCCCGCAGCCAGCACTTCTGCCCTGCCCTCAGGAACCACATCGGATCTTCGAGGGAATTGGGATTTCCAGTGAATGCTCTCAGGTCCAGCGTAGCGTTCTGCGTCCTGGGAGGCGTCGCCTCCAGTAGGTTCGGGGTTTCCAGGCGCACCGGGTTGCTGATATTCAAGTTCAATGGCAGTGAAGCCTGCACCTTGCACGCGCTGGTCACGGTGTAAGTGATTGGCACGGTTTTGCCCATGCTTTCGATCACCGCTTCCGGCGGCAACTCGAAGATCACGGCTCCAGTAGTACTTCCGGGTTTGGACGCCAAAGGCCAGCAAGCGCCATTCGGTTTCTTCCAGCAAACGCTGATGCTGTGTTTGGTGTGGTTGCCCACATAATCCACTTCGACGTGTATGCGATCGCGTCCGTTGTAGGCGGTCAAATCGGAACCCACCGCTTCGGTAACTTTGGGAGCGGCCAGCAGTAGAGGCTCTTGCTCGATCTTAAACGTCTGAACGGGGAACAAATGGCCGCTCGCTAGATCGCTGACCTCACAAAAGCTCACCGCAAAGTGCAGTTCAAAATCGCTGCAATCAGCCACCTTTTGCAGTTCAGCTCTCGGGATAGATGCATCGACACCGCGAGTCTTCCAATCATCCGTGACAGGCTCAGCCTTCAAAATGTCGAATCGGTAGGCACTGCCGTCTTCACGCTCACCCGTGATCCACATCCAGCAAAGGTTCGAGCACTCAGCATAGGCCCACACAGGCACTGTCGCCGTTGCGTTCCGAGGGAAGGTGTTGAGGTCCACCGTACCGTTAGTCGCTTCTTCAATAACCGAGTGGGGAAACTGGGGGGTTAAAACGCTGACAACTTGTTCAGGTGAAGCCTGCGGTTCCTCACTGTTGGGGAACTGGACGGTGTAGGTCAGCGTCATCGACTTGTTGAAATAACAGGCAACGATACACGGCGGGAGCTTGACGGACGCCAACTCCCCATCATTTTCAAGCGTCACACAGCCCAACGGCTCAGCCCCGTGATCGGCCCCCCTCACATAGAAACAAATTTGGTCGCCTGCATAGGTTTCCAGGGTTGGGGCATCCACATTGCCCCCCTCTTTGGTGAGTTCGGGATTAAGGCACCACTTCTCGTTGTACAGCACAGATTGCCGCAAGTGCGGAGGCGGCAAGTTCTCAAGGCCGTGATCGACAATCAGAGCAGCCGTTCGACGACGCTGGATTTCAAGCGCGTTTCTCGGCAGGCGGGTCTCCAAGTGAGGATCAATATCGGCCGCAGGTTCAGCTGGCAAGCCGCTTGTGATCCAGGCACTTTGCAGGGTGATCGATCTCCAGGGTTTACGTCGTGCCAGCCAACCACGTGAAACAAAGAATTGGAGTACATGGCCTGGCATAGCCTCCTGCTCAGTCAACACGTAATCATAAACCACGGTGTAGAAGGTATACGGAACAACGTCTTGCTCGGTAACAGCAGTGCAATAAACCTTATCGCCCTGTTGGGCAAGCGGCGGAACCGGCACAAGAACCGTCTCATGGCCTTCGTGATCGTGCATGTCATAGGTGGGCGTGTTATGCACGATTTTTTCGTGGAGCAGGTAGGGGGCGAGCTCTTCACTTTCACTTGCTGGGTAAAACGATATCCCCACTTCCTTGACCAACGAAGTCACTGCCTGCCCTTGCGCCTTGCCGGTATAGAAAATGAGGGCCGTAAACCCCATGAGTTTCGTCAAGTAATCCAAGGGGATCGCTATCTTCCTTGCTCCTGACTCACCACTCGAATCCACAATATCAGCAAGGACCAGCTCAGGTGCCTCCTTTGCGCTGAACTTGACGGTGATAGTCGACGCGTCCATACGTGAGTCAACTGTCAGGTATGAATCCGGCATGTTGGCGGGAAGTACTGTGCTATCCACCTCACTGGAGATTGTCGGGGCGGCAACCTCCAGAGTTTTGGGCTTGAGCGATTTTGGCGTTGTTGCTTCGACCGCGGTTGAGGAGACTTCAGGCGGTGTTTTTTCTTTAGTCATGACAAGAACTCCGTGTTCCAGGGGGATACCCTCAGCCCGTCTGAAGCCGAGGACTCTCCCTTTAGTGAGCGCCTTTGACTCTCCTTCGCCTACTGTCAGAATTGACAGTTCTTTTTAAGAAACAGCCCATTTCCGACCGATGGCAGCCTCACAAGCCCTCCAACTCCGCCATCAAATCACTCAACCGATCCACCTTCTCGGCACTGATCGCTGTCGCCGCCAGCCCATCGATGTACTCGGCCAACTGCGCCACCGTGCTGCACTCGAACATCGCCCGCAACGGCACATCCCGTTGCAACGTCTTCTGCACGCGCGAGGCGATCTGCGTGGCCAGCAACGAGTGCCCGCCCAGTTCGAAGAAGTTGTCCTGCACGCCCACCCGGTCAACCTTGAGCACCTCGGCCCAAATCGCGGCCAATGTCCCCTCCAGTGCCGTGCGCGGCGCCAAGTAGGCCTGGTCGTGCAACTGGCCGATCTCCAGGGCCGGCAGGGCGTTGCGGTCGAGTTTGCCGTTGGCGTTGAGCGGCAGGCGCTCGAGCCACAGCCAGTGCAGCGGCACCATGTATTCCGGCAGTTCGGCGCGCAGGCGTTGTTTGATGCGCTCCAGGCACTCACCGGGGTCGAGGGTGGTGTCGGCGGCCACCAGGTAACCGACCAGGTGTTTGCCATTGACGCCCTCCTGCACCCCGACCGCCGCGTCGCGCACTGCCGCTTGTTCATGCAGACGCGCTTCGATTTCCCCCAGCTCGATGCGGTAGCCGCGGATTTTCACCTGATGGTCGATACGCCCGACGTACTCCAGCACCCCATCGCTGCGCCGCCGTGCCAGGTCGCCGCTGCGGTACAGACGCTCGCCCGCGGCGCCGAACGGGTTGGGCACGAACACCTGGGCGGTGCGCAGCGGGTCGCTGACGTAACCGCGCCCTACGCCGGTGCCGGCGACGCACAGCTCGCCCACCGCGCCCTGCGGCACCAACGCCAGTGCAGCGTCCAACACGTACAAGCGGTTGTTGTCGGTCGGCGCACCAATCGGCAGGTAAGTGCCACGGGTCGAGGCCAGGTCGACACGGAAGAACGCCACATCATCCGAACATTCCGCCGGACCATAAGCGTTGACCAAGCCAATCTCGGGGTAACGCAGCAACCACTGCTGCGCCAGCTCCGGCGGCATGGCTTCACCGGTCGGCAGCATCCAGCGCAGGCCGTCCAGGCGGATGCGTGCCTCGGCCAGCATGCCCTGGATCAGCGACGGCACGCTTTCCAACACGCTGATGCCCTGGGCCTGCACATGGGCGAGCAAGCCCTGAGGATCGTGGGCGACGGCATTCGGCACGATATCCACCCGCGCGCCGAACAGCGGCGCGGCAAGGAACTGCCACACCGAAATATCGAAACTCTGCGAGGCGGTTTGCGCGATCACATCCACCGGGCTCAGGTCCAGGTACGGCACCTTGCTCAACTGGTTGTTGAGCATGCCGCGCTGTTCGACCATCACGCCTTTGGGCTGGCCGGTGGAGCCCGAGGTATAGATCACATAGGCAAGGTTGTCCGGGCCACTGTAAATGCCGGGGTTCGCCCCACGAGCAGGCACCTCCTCCCACACCAGCAACTGGCATTCCACGCCTTGCAGCAGCTCAATGGCCTGCTCGCGACACGCCTCGGTACACACCAGCAACGGGGTGCGGCTCAGCTCGATAATCCGGCTCAGACGCTGACCGGGCAGCCCCGGGTCGAGCGGCAGGTAACCGGCACCGGCCTTGAAGCTACCGATGATCATGCCGAGCAAATCGAGACTGCGCTCCGCCAGCAATGCCACCGGCTGGTCCAGGCCGACACCCGCGGCGATCAGTGCGTGGCCCAGGCCGTTACTGCGCCGGTTCAACTCGGCATACGTCCACTGTCGGTCGAGGCACGTGGCGACGATGCGTTGCGGATGCTGCGCCACCTGGGCTTCGAACAGCTCGATATAGCTGCGCTCCAGCGGGTAGGCGTGCTCGCTCCGGTTGCAGCCGTGTACCAGGAATTCACGCTCCTGCGCGCCCATCAATGGCAGCTCGGCCATGTCGCCATGAAAACCCTGCATCAGCGCCAGCAGCAGGCGCTTGAACTCACTCAACATGCCCTGCACGGTGCTTTCGTCGAAGTAACGCTGGTCGTAGGACAGGTGCAAACCAAGCTCATCGCCCGGATAGCACACGGCCGTCAGCGGGAAGTTGGTGTGGGTGCGGCCGGAGTCCGAGGTGGCGTTCAGGCTTTGCGCACGGTCGAGCACCGAGACTTCCACCGGGGCGTTTTCGAACACGAACAGGCTGTCGAACAGCGGTTGGCCCTTGGGCAATTCGCTGTGTTCCTGAAGGGTCACCAGCGGCAGGTATTCGTACTCGCGCAGTTGCATATTGCTGTCGAGCAGGCCATTCAACCAGTGGCGCACGCTGCACTGTTGGCCCTCCTCGGGCAGCTTCACACGCAGCGCGATGCTGTTGATGAACAGGCCAACGGTCCGTTGCATGTCCGGCATGTCCACCGGACGCCCGGCCACGGTGACGCCGAACAGCACGTCACGCTCGCCGCTCAAGCGCCGCAGCACCAGGGCCCACGCGGCCTGGGCAAAGGTGTTGACGGTCAACTGATGGGCCTGGGCCAGTTCGCGCAGGTGTATACCGTCGCGGGCATCGAGGCGGGTGTAGCAATCGCCCACTACCATGCCGCCGCTGCCGCCGGCGTGTTCGCGCAGGAACGGGCGGTCGCTGGGGATCGGCGTGGTGCGCTCGAAGCCCCGCAGGTTGTGCTGCCACCACTGGCGCGCCGCACTCAGGTTCTGGCGTTGCAGCCAGGCGATGTAGTCGCGATAACGCGGCGGCGTGGCCAGTTGCGCGTCGTGGCCTGCGCCGAGGGCCGTGTAGAGGTCGAAGAAATCATTCATCAACAGCGAACGGCACCAGGCATCGATGAGGATGTGGTGGTTGCTCATCATGAACCAGTAGCGCACTTCAGCGACGCGGATCAGACGCAGGTGGAACGGCGCCTGGTTGAGCAGATCGAAACCGGCTTCGCGCTCGGCCTTGAGCAGGGCTTGCAGGCGCGGTTCCTGTTCGGCCTCGGCAACGGCGCGCCAGTCCAGGTACTCGATCGGCGTACTGCCGGGTTTGTGGATCACTTGCAGCATGTCCTCGCCGACGTTCCAGCAGAACGAGGCGCGCAAGGCTTCGTGACGGGCGATCACCGCTTGCCAGGCCTGGGCGAAACGCTCGGGGTCGAGGGCGCTGTCGATGCGGTAGCGGTCCTGCATGTAGTAGAGGCCGGTGCCCGGTTCAAGCAGGGTATGCAGCAGCAGGCCTTCCTGCATCGGGGTCAGCGGGTACACGTCTTCGATCGCACTGGCGGGCACCGGCAAGGCGTCCAACTGCGCCTGGGTCAGGCGCGCCAGGGGGAAGTCGGAAGGCGTGAGGCCGCCGGCGCCGTCCTTGAGGCAATGGGCGATCAGGCTGTGCAGTTCGTCCAGGTAGGCCGCGGCCAACTCGCCAATCGTCTGCTGATCGTGGCGTGCGCGGCTGAAGGTCCAGCGCAGCACCAGTTCGCCGCCGTACACCTGGCTGTCGACACTCAGTTCGTTGGGCAGCGGCGCATCCGGGTCATGGGCGGGGCCGGCGGATTCCTCCAGCGGGTGGAACAGTGCATCGGCGCCGAAGCTCTGGTCGAACTGGCCGAGGTAGTTGAAGGTGATGTCGGCACTCGGCAGTGCGGCCATCGTCTGTTTGCACAGGTCGTCCGCCAGGTAGCGCAGCACGCCGTAGCCCAGGCCTTTGTGCGGCACGCCGCGCAGTTGCTCCTTGATGGCTTTGATCGATGCGCCCTGCTCCGCCAGCGGCGTCAGGCGCACCGGATAGGCGCTGGTGAACCAGCCGACGCTGCGGGTCAGGTCGATCTCATCGAACAGGGTTTCGCGGCCGTGGCCTTCCAGTTGGATCAGCGCCGAGGCGTGACCGCTCCAGCGGCACAGTACGCGGGCCAGGGCGGTCAGCAGCAGGTCGTTGACCTGGGTGCGATAAGCGCTGGGGGCCTGTTGCAGTAACTGGCGGGTGCGTTCGGCGTCCAGGCGCACACTGAGCGTCTCGGCATCGCGATGGCGCAATGCGCCGTGCGGGCGCGCCACCGGCAAGGGCACCGCCGCACCGGCCAAGCGCTCCTGCCAGACGCACAATTCTTCGCGCAAGGATTCGCTGCCGGCATAGGCCTGCAAGCGGGCGGCCCAGTCGCGCAAGGCACTGGTCTTGGCCGGCAGGCTGACGGATTGGCCGTCGCTCAATTGGCGATAGACGTTTTGCAGATCCTCAAGCAACACACGCCACGACACACCATCCACCACCAGGTGATGGATCACGATCAGCAGGCGCTGCTGGCCTTGCGGACCGTCCACCAGCAACGCGCGCAACAGCGGGCCGTGGGCCAGGTCGAGGCTGCGTTGGGTGTCGCTGAACAACGCGCTGCACTGTTGCAGATCACACACTTGCGCCTGCATCAGCACACCGCCCTCCGGCACGGCCAGGTGTTCGGCGTGCCATTGCGCGTCGCGCCGGGTGAAGCTCAGGCGCAGCGCGTCATGCTGTTCCAGCACCGCCAGCAGGGCTTGCTCCAGGCGATGGGGATCGAGCAGTTGCAGCGGTTTGAGCACCAGCGCCTGGTTCCAGTGTTGACGCGCGGGAATCTCTGTCTCGAAGAACCACTGCTGGATCGGCGTGAGCCCCGAGCGGCCGCTCAGCACGCCTTGCTCGGCGCTGACCTGCTCGGCGCGCATGGCGACGGCGGCCAGGGTCTGTACGGTCTGGTGCTGGAACAAATCCCGCGGGCTGAAGTGAATCCCGGCCTGGCGCGCACGGCTGACCACCTGGATCGACAGGATCGAATCGCCGCCCAGTTCAAAGAAGTTATCGTCGAGACCGACCTGCTGCACGTTCAACACCGCGCACCAGATCGCCGCCAACGCCTGCTCCAGCGCGTTGCGCGGCGCCACGTAGTGTTGGCGATTCGCCTCGGCATCCGGCGGCGGCAAGGCGCGGCGGTCGAGCTTGCCGTTGGCGGTCAGCGGCATGCTGTCCAGCACGAGCCAATGGGCGGGCACCATGTAGTCCGGCAGTTGCGCTTTGAGGTGCGCCTTCAAGGCGTCGCGCAAGGGGCCGTGCTCGGCGTCGCTGGCCAGATAGGCCACCAGCTGTTTGCCGCTCGGCGAATCCAGCGCCAGCACCACCGCTTCGCGCACGGCGGGATGTTCGAGCAGGCGCGTTTCGATCTCGCCCAGTTCGATGCGGAAACCACGGATCTTCACCTGATGGTCGATCCGCCCGAGGTATTCCACCTGGCCATCGCTCAGTTGGCGCACCAGATCGCCGGTGCGGTACAGGCGACCGCCATGGGCCGCGAAGGGGTCCGCGACAAAACGCTCCGCGGTCATCCCCGGACGCTGGTGATAACCCTGCGCCAGCCCTGCCCCGCCGACGTACAACTCGCCGCTCGCGCCTTGCGGCACCAGGGCCAGGTCGGCGTCGAGAATATAGGCCACGCGGGCGCCGACGATGCTGCCGATCGGCACGCTGCCGACGCCCTCCGCCAAGTGCTGCGGTGCGAGGCCGGCCAGCGGCATCACCACGGTTTCAGTCGGGCCGTAGGCGTTGAAAAACACCTGCGGCTGGAACGCCGCGCGGATGCGCTGCAGGTGTTCGCCGGTCAGCGCCTCGCCGCCGGTGATGCACAACCGCACCGGCAAGGTCTGCTGCTGGGTCGCCAGCCATTGCGCCAACTGGCTGCCGTAGCTCGGGGTGAAGCCCAGCACATTGATGCGATGGGTGCGGATCAGCCCGCAGATCTGCTCGGCATCCCACTGGCCCTGGGCGCGCAATACCAGTTGTGCGCCGCTGAGCAACGGCACCAGCAAACGCTCGGTGGCGGCGTCGAAGTTGATCGAATAGAAGTGCAGCTCACAGTCATCCGGGCGCATGCCGAAACGCTCGATCACGGCCTGGCAGTGCATGGCGATTTCGCCGTGGCACACCACCACGCCTTTTGGCTTGCCGGTGGAGCCGGAGGTGTAGATCAAGTACGCCGGGTGTTGCGGCAGGCTGAGAAACGGCGGCTCACTGGCCGGGTAGTTCGCCAGCACCGGCAGGTCGTCTTCCAGGCACCAGCACGCCAGCGTCGCCGGCAGTTCACCGAGGGCGGCGAACATCGCCGCATCACTGAGCAGCAAGCCGATGCCGCTGTCTTCGATCATGTAATGCAGGCGGTCCAGCGGGTACTCCGGGTCCAGCGGCACATAGGCGCCGCCGGCCTTGAGAATCGCCAGCAGGCCGATGACCATTTCCAGGGAGCGCGGCAACGCCAGGCCGACGCGCACCTGCGGGCCGACGCCACGCTCGCGCAGCATCCAGGCCAGGCGGTTGGCGCGGGCATTCAGTTCGCGGTAGCTGAGGGTCTCACCGGCAAACGTCAGTGCCGGCGCGTCGGCACGGGCCAGTGCCTGCTGGTTGAACAGTGAGTGAAGGCACTGGTCGAGGCGCTGTTCAGCCGCGTCGCTCCCCAGGCTGCGCTGCAATGCGTGCCGCTCGTCGGCACCCAGCATCGGCAGTTCGCTGAGGCGTTGCTGCGGGTCGGCGATCAGCGCTTCGAGCAGGTTGCGCCAATGTTCGGCCATGCGCGCAACGCGCGGCTCATCGAACAAATCGGTGCTGTAGGTCAGGCAGCATCCCAGGCGATGATCGAGGTCGGTGACTTCCAGGTTGAGGTCGAACTTGGTCGCACGCGCATCGTTGGCCAGGTACTCGACGCTCATCCCGCCCAGTTGGCGGCGCTGCTGGAATTCCCAACGCTGCACGTTGCACATCACTTGGAACAGCGGGTTGTACGCCGCGCTGCGCGGTGGTTGCAGCGCTTCCACCAAATGGTCGAACGGCAGGTCCTGGTGAGACTGGCCCTCGATCACGGTGTGACGGACTTGCTCGAACAACTCACCGACGCTCATCTGCCCGTCGAGCCGGCAACGCAGTACCTGGGTGTTGAGGAAGGCGCCGATCAGCCCTTCGCTTTCCGGGCGAATCCGATTGGCCACCGGAGCGCCGATGCGCAGGTCAGTCTGGCCGCTGTAGCGGTAGAGCAACACCGCCAGCGTGGCGGTCATGCTCATGAACAGGGTCAGGCCGTGCGCAGCATTGAAGGCCCGAACGCGCGCGGCCAGTTCGTCGCTCAAATCAAAACGGTACAGCCCGCCGCGGTGGCTTTGCACCGGCGGCCGCGGGCGGTCGCCGGGCAGTTCCAGCAGCGGATGCTCATAACCCAATTGCGCGATCCAGTAATCGAGCTGGCGCTGGCGCTCGCCGGACTCCAGCCACTGGCGCTGCCACACGCTGTAGTCGAGGTACTGCACCGGCAGCGGCGCCAGCGGCGAGTCGCGCTCATCGATGAAGGCTTCGTACAGCGCGCTGAGTTCACGGGCAAAGATGTCCATGGCCCAGCCTTCGGTGACGATATGGTGCAAGGTCAGCACCAGGTAATGTTCCTGCGCGCCGGCCTTGACCAGGCACACGCGCAACAGCGGCCCGGTTTCCAGGTTGAACGGCGTGTGCGCCTCGACATCGGCCAGCTGCTGCAAGCGTTGCTCACATTCGAGGTGGCTCAGCGCCGAGAAGTCCTGCCAGCCCATGCACAGGCCGGTCTGCGCCGACACCTGCTGCTGGGCCACGCCATCGACGCTCGGGAAGGTGGTGCGCAGGGTTTCGTGACGCATGACCAAGGCCTGCAACGCGGCCTCGAAACGCCCCACGTCGAGCACCCCGCGCAAACGCGCCATGCCGCCGACGTTGTACGCCGGGCTGTCCGGCTCCAACTGCCAGAGGAACCACATCCGCTGCTGGGAATAGGACAGCGGCACCGGCAGGCTGCGGTCGACCTGGGCGATGGCGGTCTGTTGGTTGCGTTGGCCGGCGGCCTGGATCAGCCCGACCTGCTCGGCAAACGCGCCGAGTTCGCTGGCTTCGAACAGGGTGCGCAACGGCAGCTCGACGTCACACGCCTGGCGGGTGCGCGAGATGATTTGCGTGGCCAGCAACGAATGGCCGCCGAGGGCGAAAAAATCATCGCGCAGGCCGATCCGCGGCAGGCCCAGCACTTCGCGCCAGATCGCCGCAATCTGCTGCTGCAACGGTGTGACAGGTTCAACGTGTTCGCGGGTTTGCCACACCGGCTCGGGCAGCGCACGGCGGTCCAGCTTGCCGCTCGGGCTCAGGGGCATGGCGTCCAAGCGCATCAGGTGCGCAGGCACCATGTATTCCGGCAACCCGGCGGCCAGGGCGGCTTTGACGGTTTGGGCGTCGAGCGCGGCAGTGGCGGTGTAATAGCCGATCAATTGATCATCGCGCACCAGCACCACGGCCTGGGCGATACCGTCGAGGGCCAGCAGGCGCGCTTCGATTTCTTGCGGTTCGACGCGAAAGCCGCGCAACTTGACCTGCTGATCGAGACGACCGAGGTAGTCGAGCACGCCGTCAGCGCTCCAGCGTGCGCGGTCACCGCTGCGATACAGACGGCTGCCCGGCGCGCCCAAGGGGTCGGCGATAAAACGCTCGGCGGTGAGCCCGGCGCGGCCGAGGTAACCGCGTGCCAGGCCGATGCCGCCGATGCACAGCTCGCCCGGCACTCCCGCCGGCAACGGGTTGAGCTGCTCGTCGAGCACGCGGCAGATCACATTGCCCAACGGTCGGCCAATCGGCGAACGCTCGCCATCCTCGGCGCGGCAGTGCCAATGGGTGACGTTGATCGCGGTTTCGGTCGGGCCATAACGGTTGTGCAACTGCACCGCCGGCAACCGCGCAAGCACACGGTCACGCAACTCGGCGGGCAAGGCTTCGCCGCCGCAGAACAGACGGCGCAGGCTGGTGCATTCGGCCGCCAACGGCTCGTCGATAAACAGCTGCAACAGCGGCGGCACAAAGTGCAGAGTGGTCACGCCATGGGCCTGCACCAGTTGCGCGATGCGCTGCGGGTCGCGCTGCTCGCCCGGCCCCGCCAACACCAGGCGGCAGCCGGTGATCAGCGGCCAGAAGCACTCCCACACCGACACGTCGAAACTGATCGGGGCTTTTTGCAGCAGCACGTCGCTGTCATTCAGCGCGTAGGTGGCCTGCATCCACTGCAAGCGCTCGGCCAGGGCCGCATGGGTGTTGCCCACGCCCTTGGGCTGGCCGGTAGAGCCGGAGGTGTAGATCACGTAAGCGAGGTGCTCGCCGTCCAGATGCAGGCCCGGCGGCTGGGTCGGCCAACGGTCGAGGTGCAGGCTGTCCATGGCGATCACGCACACGTCTTCGGCCGTGGGTAATTGCGCCAGCAACGCGGTCTGGGTCAGCAGCAGGTGGACGCCACTGTCCTTGAGCATGTAGGCCAGGCGCTCGGCGGGGTAATCCGGGTCCAGCGGCACGTAGGCGCCGCCGGCCTTGATGATCGCCAGCAGGCCGATCAACAGTTGCGGCGAACGCTCGGCGGCGATGGCCACGCACACGTCGGGGCCGACGCCCTTGTCGCGCAGGTAATGGGCCAGGCGGTTGGCCTGGGTGTGCAGTTGGGCAAAGCTCAGGCTGCCGCCCTGCCAGACCAGCGCGGTGCGGTCCGAGGTGTGTTGGTTGAGCTGTTCGGGCAACCATTGCCGGGCCGGCGCGCAAGGCGCTTCGCTCCAGGGCCGCTGTTCGTCGTGTTGCATCAACTTGAGGTCGCCGAGGGCCCGCTGCGGTTGCTCGCACACGGCGTGCAGCAGGTTGATGAAGTGCTCGGCCAGGCGTTGGATGGTGGTGCTTTCGAACAATTCGTCGGCGTAGTCGAACGCCAGGCTCAGGCGCCCGTTGCGGTCTTCTTCGCTGTGCAATTGCAGGTCGAACTTGGCTTCGCGGCTGTGCCACGCCAGTTCTTCGGCGAGCAGGCCCGGCAGGCGACGCAAAGCGCCGAGGTCGCGCTGCTGATGGTTGAACATCACCTGGAACAGGCCCTGTTCACGGGCGTGGGGGAACGCTTCGAGCAGTTGTTCGAAGGGCAGATCCTGATGGGCCTGGGCGCCCACTGCCGCCTGGCGCGTGGCCGCCAACAGCTGGTTGAACGGCAGGCGCCCGTCCAGCTCGGCGCGCAGTACCAGGGTGTTGATAAAGAAGCCGACCAGGCCTTGGGTTTCCTGGCGCGGGCGGTTGGCGCTGGGCACGCCGATGCGGATGTCGCGCTGGCCGCTGTAGCGGTAGAGCAAGGTCTGGAACGCCGCGAGCAACAGCATGAACGGCGTCGATTGGTTGGCCTGGGCAGTCTGGCGAATCGCTGCGCTGAGGCTTGCGCCCAGACGCACGTTGTGGCGCGAAGCACTGTTGCGTTGCCGCGCCGCACGCGGGTGATCGGTGGCCAGGCTCAAGGCTGGGTGTTCGTCTCCCAACTGCGCCTTCCAGTACGCCAGTTGCCGCTGGCCTTCGCCCTCGGCCAACCATTGGCGCTGCCAGTTGCCGTAGTCGGCGTATTGCACGGCCAGTGGCGGCAGTTGCAGGGGCTGGCCCTGAGACGCCGCGGCGTACAGGCGCGAGAACTCATCGATGAGGATATTCAGCGACCAGCCGTCGGCGATGATGTGATGCAGCGTCACCAGCAACTGATGGTCTTCGTCGTCCAGGCGCACCAGGCTCACCCGCAGCAACGGGCCGTTTTCCAGGTCGAACGCGGTGTGCGCCTGCTCCTCGCGGATCTGCTGCGCACGGGCTTCGCGCGCGGCGGCGGGCAGGTCACCAAGGTCGATGACGTGCACGTCGAATGCGCTGCTGGCCAACACCCGTTGGAAGGCTTGCCCATCCCGTTCGTAGAAGCGCGTGCGCAGGGCTGGGTGGCGCTGGATCAGCTGCGCGAAGCTGGCGCGCACCGCGTCTGCATCCAGCTCGCCGCGCAGGCGCAGGGCACCGGGGATGGTGTATGCGTGGCTCTGCGGGTCGAGTTGCCAGGTGATCCACAGGCGATTCTGTGCGAGGGATTGCGGCAGTTCATCCTCATGCGACAAGCACTGGATCGCGCCTTGGGCGACGCCGCCATCCTGCTGCAGCTGTGCCACATCGGCGGCGAAGGCCGACAAGGTCGGCGCTTCGAACAGCAGGCGCAGGTTCAGTTCCAGGCCCAGGGTTTCGCGCAGGCGCGCAACCACTTGGGTCGCGCTGATGGAATTGCCGCCGAGCAGGAAGAAGTGGTCATCCGCCGCTACCGTCGCCACCTGCAACTGCTCGCACCAGATCGCCGCGATCTGGGTCTGCAAGGTGGACGCCAGCGCGACATCACTGGCCGCCCCTTGCAGACCGGGGAACTGCGCATAGCTGTCGAGGCTGCCATCGGCGTAACGCAACGCACATGCCGAACGCTGCAGCTTGCCGCTGGAGGTCTTCGGCAACGCGCCGGGGTTGAGCAACACCACCACGCACGGCGCCTCTTGATAGGCTTCGGCCACGGCTTGGCGGATCGCCGTGATCAGCGCTTGCGGCGCGAGGATTTTCTGCACGCTGCGGCTGATCTCAGCGGCGATACCGATGCCTTCCTGGCCCTGCTCATTCACCGCGAACGCCGCAACCCGGCCTTTGCGCACCACCTCCACTTCGCGCTCGATGGTCTGCTCGATGTCCTGCGGGTAGAGGTTGTGGCCGCGCACGATCAGCAGGTCTTTCAAGCGCCCGGTGATGTACACCTCGCCCTCGCGGATAAAGCCCAGGTCGCCGCTGCGCAGCCAGGTGCGGCCGGCGTGCTGGACGAAGGTCTTGGCGCTGGCTTCGGGGTTGCGCCAGTAGCCGTGGGCAATGCTCGGGCCGCTGGCCCAGAGTTCGCCGACGCAGTTGTCAGGCAGTTCGCTCAAGGTGTGGGGATCGGCGATCAGCACCGCGTGGTCCGGCTGATGTGTGCCGCAACTCATGATCGCCGCGCCCGGCCCCGGCTCGGCGCGGTTGGCGGCCAGCGCCTGCGCATCCAGGCGCAGCGCCGGGATACCGTGGCCACGGCGGCCGCCGGCGACAAACAGGGTTGCTTCGGCCAGGCCGTAGGAGGCGAAGAAGTTGTTCGCGGTGAAACCGCACGGGGCGAACTTCTCGGCGAAGCGTTCCAGGGTGTCGAGGCGGATCGGTTCGGAGCCGGAATACGCCACGCGCCAGCGCTTCAAATCCAGGCGTTCCAGGGCCGATTCGCTGACCCGTTCGCTGCACAAGCGATAGGCGAAATCCGGGCCGCCGCTGATGGTGCCGCCGTATTCGCTGATCGCTTCCAGCCAGCGCAAGGGCCGGCCAAGGAAGTACGCCGGCGACATCAACACGCAGGGCACGCCGCTGAAGATCGGTTGCAGCAGGCCGCCGATCAGGCCCATGTCGTGGTACAGCGGCAGCCAGCTGACGATCACGTCATCCGGGTTCAGGTCGATGCCGAAACCGCGCCGGATCAGCAGTTCATTGGCGACCAGATTGCCGTGGCTGACCTGCACGCCCTTGGGCAAGGCGGTGGAGCCCGAGGTGTATTGCAGGAAGGCGATGTCGTCGGCTTGCACATCGGTGGCGACCCAGCGCTCGGCAAGCGCGCTGTCGAGGGTGTCGACCGCCAGCAGCGGCGGCGCGTTTTCGATCTGCGCCAAGTCATCGCCGAGGCTGGCGATGGTCAGCAACAGGCGCGGTTCGGCGTCGGCGATGATCGACAGCAAGCGCGCCTGGTGATGGTGACGAGCGGACTCCGGCGGATAGGCCGGCACCGCGATCACCCCGGCGTACAGGCAGCCGAAGAACGCCGCCACATAGTCCGGCCCGCTGGGGAACAACAATACGGCACGGTCGCCCAGGTCGGCGTTGGCCTGCAGGGCGGCGGCGATGGCACGGGCGCGTCGGTCGAGGTCGCGGTAGCTGAGGACCACGTTGTGTTCGGCGGACTCAGCGAGGAAACGCAGAGCGATCCGCTCCGGAGTCTGCGCGGCGCGGCGTTGAAGGGACTGAGCCAGGGTGCGGGGAAGTTCGAAGGCGTCCATCATGGGGGTTCCTGCCTGAAATCGGCTTACGGGAAAATCGGGAAGGGTTCAGCCGGCGGTCAGTCGCCGCGCCGCGCCATTGCGCCAGCGCGCCAGGTGTTCCTCGGCGTAGCGCCGCACACAGCGCAGCACCGCGCTTTCGTGCTGCACCAGAAAGAAGTGGTGGCCGTCGAACAGGTCCAGGGAAAAACCGCTGGCGGCGTCTGCCTGCCAGTCGAGTAACTGGTCGGCGCGCACGCTGTCCTGCTTGCCGCCGAACACATGGATCGGCATGCCCAGCGGCTCGCGTCGGCCATAGGCGAAGCTGCCGCACAACAGGAAGTCGGCGCGCAGGATCGGCAGCATCAACTGCATCAATTCGCGGTTGGCCAGGGCTGCTTCGGCGGTGCCTTGCAGGTCGCGCAGGCGGGCGATCAGTTGCTCATCGGTCTTTTCGCGGGCGTACTCGCTGACGTCGCGCCGCGCCGGGCCGGCGGTGCCGGACGCAAACAGTGCCAGCGGCGCAGGCACGTTGCGCGCTTTGAGCGCGTGCGCCAGCTCGAACGCCAGCAGGCCGCCAAGGCTGTGGCCGAACAACGCGTAGGGGCCGTTCAGGTCACGACTGATTTCATCCGCCAACTGCGCGGCCAAGGCGCCGATGTCGCGTTGCAACGGCTCGTCCATCCGCATGCCACGCCCTGGCAACTCCAGCGGGCACACCTGCAACCAGTCCGGCAGAACACGCCGCCAACGCACGTACACCATGGCGCTGGCCCCCGAATAAGGCAGGCAGAACAGGCGCAGTCGAGTCGGCGCGCTCATCGCTCGACGCCCCCCATCTGAAACGCGCCATATGCACGATAAAAACCCATCTCGCCCTCCTGCGGGTGCTGATCCTTGGCCGTTTTACCAACGAACCTGTCACCCAGAAGAACGGACGGCGTCGCCAAATAATTAGTCGTCGAGGACGAGCGAGACGGGGTTCACACCTTCAGCCCACGAACAAAATCAGTCAGACTTCTCATTTGACAATAATTATCATTCAGCATAATTTGTTGCCCGATGTGTAGGAGGCCTCAGCACGGACGCCCTCCCCTAACCTCTTTTGCGATCAAGGTGATTTCCATGACGGAACAAGTATCCACAGGCAGGTGCGACTCACCGCTGCTCCAGGCATTCGTCGATAATCGGCTGATTCTGGTAAAGATCGCAGCACGTATTACCGGCTGCCGCTCCCGGGCCGAAGACGTCGTGCAGGATGCCTACTTCCGGCTGCAATCGGCGCCGACGATCACCTCATCGTTCAAGGCGCAATTGAGTTATCTGTTCCAGATCGTGCGCAACCTGGCGATCGATCACTATCGCAAGCAGGCCCTGGAGCTCAAATATTCGGGGACCGAAGAGGAAGGCTTGAATGTGGTGATTCAGGGCGCGTCACCGGAAACTTCGCACATCAATTTCAACACCCTGGAGAACATCGCCGACGCCCTGACGGAACTGCCCCAGCGCACCCGCTATGCGTTCGAGATGTACCGCCTGCACGGCGTGCCGCAAAAGGACATCGCCAAGGAACTCGGCGTCTCGCCGACCCTGGTCAACTTCATGATTCGCGATGCGCTGGTGCATTGCCGCAAGGTGTCGGGCAGTCACAGCGATACATTTGCACGGCGGCTCTGAAACTCGCCCCGGCGCGAAGCCTGGTCTCCCGAAACCTCAGGGCACCGCCGTCACATCGATGCGATAGGGCTCGAATATCTTCAACAGCTCGCCGTCATCGCGCAAACGTTTGAGCAGGCCGGCAAACGCTGCGCTGCTGATCGGCGCCTTGGGCCGCAGCAACGCATAGTGATGGTACACCTGGTCGACGCGCTCCGAGATCAGGAACTGGGCGGCCATGTCGACGTTGCGCGCCAGAAAATCACTCAGGTACGAGCGGGTCACCAGGGCGATATCGGCGCGACCGCGCGCGACCATCAGCAGGTTGCTGTCATGGGAGTAGGTCAACGTCGCGTTGAAGTGCTCGGCCATGAACTTGGGGTCGGCATTGAAGTTGGCGAAGGCGTAGTGATAACCGCTGAATACCGCCAGGCGCTTGCCGCCAAGGCTGGTGAAATAATTCTGGTCGCGATCGGGCTCACGCTGGGCGACGAAGATTTCGGCATCTTCCAGGCCCATGTCGACCGTGGTGTGAGGAATCTTCTGCCAGCCCCAGTCGGGGTTTTCGAAAATCGCCACGTCGACCCGGCCCTGCTCGAAATCGCGAAAGCGTCGCGGGATCGAGGTCGGCACCAGCACGAACTGATAGTCGGTTTGCGAGGCGTTCAGGGCTTCGACCAACTGCGGCAGCAATCCGGTGTCGGCGCCCTGCTCGGGGCGCACGGTGTACGGCGGAAAATGCGCAGCGCCGATCCTCACCAATTGCGCAGCCGAAGCCGGCATCCACGCAACGGTGCCCAGTGCCCATAAAGTAAGTCCTGCAGCCAGTCGCCATGGCGAAAACATTAAGGCACACACCGTTTAACCTGCTGATGGCAATAAGCTAGGCGTTTTTGTCTGGCGAGACAACTTCCACCGGAAAATTAATAGCTTGCGCCTCAATCAGCCTTCAAAACCATCAACAACGCCTCTTCGGCCAACTGCTCGAGGGTCAAGCTGCCCTCGGCGCGGAACCAAGTGGTGGTCCAGGACAAGGCACCGGTGAGGAAGCGCCGGGCGATAAACACATCCCCCTTGATATAGCCGGCGGCCTTGGCCTCGCCCAGCACCTGCAGCCAGATCGCTTCATAGACATCACGCAAGGCCAGCACCTGGGCCTGGCCCTCGGCCGACAGCGAACGCCACTCGTACACCAACACCGCCATGGCTTCGCCGCTGCCGCCCATGATCGACTGCAATTCGCAGCGAATCAGCGCCAGCACGCGCTCGCGCACCGTGCTAGCCTCTTCCAGCGACGCACGCATCAGCGCAGTGTTGTAGCGGATGGTTTCTTCCATCACCGCGCGCAGGATCTCGTCCTTGCTCTTGAAGTGATGAAAGATGCTGCCGGACTGGATGCCCACGGCACCGGCCAGGTCGCGCACGGTGGTGCGCTCGAAGCCCTTGTTGCGAAACAGGTGAGCCGCGGTTTGCAGCAACTTGCCCCGGGCACTGTCGGGGTCGGTCAATTGGCCGCCGTCGACCATGGCGCGCATCACCCGCAGGGCTTTGTGCTCATCCATGCTGCTCTCCTTTACGTCTGCTGACATCTTGGCCGGCAATTTAGGCCGTGCCTGCCAGCCAAGCAAGCGCTTGGCTGAAAACTTGTGTCCGGAGTTTACAAACCAAGCGCTTGCTTGGTAGTCTCGTCGCCAGCCATTCGAGGAAGGATTTCTCATGAGCAAGACGGTTCGCATCGGCTGCGCCAGCGCCTTCTGGGGCGACACCTGCACCGCCGCCGCCCAGTTGGTACACGGCGGCAAGCTGGACTATCTGGTGTTCGACTACCTGGCGGAAGTCACGATGTCGATCCTCGCCGCTGCGCGGATCAAAGATCCCCAGGCCGGCTACGCCACGGACTTTGTCGAGGTGCTGTCGCCGCTGCTGGCCGAGATCCAGCGCCAGGGCATCCGTGTGATCAGCAACGCGGGGGGCATCCACCCCCAGGCCTGCGCCGCCGCCCTGCAAGCGGCCTGCGACGCGGCGCAACTGCCGCTGAAAATCGCCGTGCTGCTGGGCGATGACCTGCAGCCCCAACTCAAACACCTGCGCGGCAGCGTCGACATGTTCAACGGCGCGCCGCTGCCGCCGCTGTGCGTGTCCGCCAATGCCTACCTCGGCGCGCCGGGCATTGTCCGCGCGCTTGAGCTGGGGGCGGATATCGTCATCACCGGGCGGGTGGTCGACAGCGCGGTGGTCAGCGCCGCGTTGGTGCATGAGTTCAACTGGTCATGGCAGGACTACGACCGCCTCGCCCAGGCCGCCCTGGCCGGGCATATCGTCGAATGCGGCGCGCAGTGTACCGGCGGCAACTTCACCGACTGGCGCGACGTACCGGATTACGAGCACATCGGTTTTCCCATCGTCGACGTCAGCGCCGACGGCCAGTTCACCGTGAATAAAGTCGCGGGCAGCGGCGGGTTGATCAGCGAGCTGAGCGTGGCCGAACAACTGCTCTACGAAATCGGCGACCCGCGCGCCTACTTGCTGCCCGATGTGATCTGCGATTTCAGCCAGGTCAAATTGCAGCAGCAAGGCAAACACAGTGTGCGTCTGCACGGTGCCAAGGGTTTGCCGCCGACCGCTCAATACAAAGTCAGCGCCACTTACCCGGATGGCTTTCGCTGCACCGCCAGTTGCCTGATCGCTGGGATCGACGCGGTGGCCAAGGCCGAGCGGGTCGCCCAGGCGATTATCGACAAGACGTCGGAGCTGTTCAGCCAGCGCGGTTGGGCGCCCTACACCGAGGTGAACATCGAACTGCTCGGCAGCGAAGCCACCTACGGCGCGCATGCGCGACGCCGGGACTGCCGCGAGGTGGTGGTGAAGTTGGCGGTGCGCCACCCGAGCAAGCCGGCGCTGGTGCTGTTCGCCCGCGAAATCGCCCAGGCCGCCACCGGCATGGCACCGGGGCTGACCGGCATCGTCGGCGGGCGGCCGACGGTGTATCCGTTGATTCGACTGTTTTCGTTCCTGATCGATAAATCGTCCTGTGAGCTGGCGATTGATTTGCAGGGTGAACGCCACGCTTGCGCGCTTCCGGCCAGCCACGCACTGGGCACGCCGGCCGCCGCCCTCGAACCGCCCAAACCCCAAGGCCGCGCCGATGCCAGCGTGCCCCTGGTGAAACTCGCGGTGGCCCGTTCCGGCGACAAGGGCAACCACAGCAACATCGGGGTGATTGCCCGCGACCCGGCGTACCTGCCGTGGATCGCCGAAGCCCTGACCCCGGCCGTGGTCGTCGACTGGATGGGCCACGTGCTCGACCCGGTCCACGGTCGCGTCGAACGCTGGTACCTGCCCGGCAGCCACAGCCTCAACTTCCTGCTGGAAAACGCCTTGGGCGGCGGCGGCATCGCCAGCCTGCGCATCGACCCGCAGGGCAAGGCGTTTGCCCAGCAGTTGCTGGAAATCCCCATCGCCGTGCCGCAACACATCGCCGATCAACTCACGTAAAGGAGCGTTGCCGTGGCCTTCGACTCGATCTTCAAAGCCGACCTGCCGGATGTCCTCAAAGGGGAGTCATAAACCATGCCGGTGATCGAAACCCTGATCGACGCCCACAGCCCAGACTTCGTGCGCAACCGCGAAGCGCTGCTGGCGAGCCTGCAGCAACTGCGCCTGTTGGAGCAGAACCTGTTGAGCAAGGCGCAGGAAGCCAAGCCCAAGTTCGACAAACGCGGGCAATTGCTGCCGCGTGAACGCCTCAACCTGCTGCTGGACCCTGGCGCGCCGTTCCTGGAACTGGCCAGCCTGGCCGGCTACAAACTCCATGACGACAAGGACGGCAGCGCCGCCGGCGGCGGGTTGATCGCCGGCATCGGTTACGTCAGCGGCGTGCGCGTGCTGGTGGTGGCGAATAACAGCGCGATCAAGGGCGGCACCATTTCCCCCACGGGCCTGAAGAAATCCCTGCGCCTGCAACAGATCGCGATGGAAAACCAACTGCCGGTGGTGACCCTCGCCGAAAGCGGCGGCGCCAACCTCAACTACGCGGCGGAGATTTTCGTCGAAGGCGCGCGCAGCTTCGCCAACCAGGCGCGCATGTCGGCCATGGGCTTGCCGCAGATCACCGTAGTCCATGGCTCGGCCACGGCGGGCGGCGCGTATCAGCCGGGGCTGTCGGATTACGTGGTGGTGGTGCGCGGCAAGGCCAAGCTGTTCCTGGCCGGCCCGCCGCTGCTCAAGGCCGCGACCGGCGAAGTCGCCACCGATGAAGCACTGGGCGGCGCCGAGATGCACGCGCAAATCGCCGGCACCGCGGAATACCTGGCGGAAAACGATGCCGACGGGGTGCGGATCGTGCGCGAAATCGTCAGCCTGCTGCCGTGGAACGAGCGCCTGCCGTCGATGCCCAAACGCACGTATGCCGAGCCGCTGTACCCCATCGACGAACTGCTCGGGCTGATCCCCGACGACCCGAAAAAACCCTACGACGTCCGCGAAATCCTCGCACGCCTGGCCGACGGTTCGAATTTCCTCGAGTTCAAGGGCGAGTTCGACGCACATACCGTGTGCGGCCACCTGCACATCCAGGGCCGCGCCGTCGGCGTGATCGGCAATAACGGCCCGATCACGCCCAAGGGCGCCAGCAAGGCCGCGCAATTCATCCAACTGTGCGACCAGAGCCGCACGCCGCTGCTGTTCCTGCACAACACCACCGGCTTTATGGTCGGCACCGAGGCGGAACAGCAAGGCGTGATCAAGCACGGCGCGAAGATGATCCAGGCGGTGGCCAATGCCCGTGTGCCTAAACTCACCGTGGTGGTCGGCGGCTCCTACGGCGCCGGCAACTACGCCATGTGCGGCCGCGGCCTCGACCCGCGCTTCATCTTCGCCTGGCCCAACAGCCGCACCGCCGTGATGGGCGGCGCCCAGGCCGGCAAAGTACTGCGCATCGTCACCGAAGCCAAACAACGGAAAGACGGCCTGACCCCCGACCCCAAGATGCTCGACATGCTGGAACAAGTCACCGCACAGAAACTCGACAGCCAATCCACCGCACTGTACGGCAGTGCAAACCTATGGGATGACGGCCTGATCGACCCACGGGATACCCGCACGTTGCTGGGCTTCCTACTGGATATCTGCCAGGAAGCCGACATACGGACGTTGCAACCGAACAGCTTTGGCGTAGCACGGCTCTAAAGTCATCAAGACAACAAAACCCTGCTGTTGCTCTGCTGTTGCTCTGCTTTTGATCTTGATCTTGATCTTAGGCGCCCCGTCAAACCACGCTGGCCGAACGCAGGCTTGAATCCGAGTGGTGGGGCAAGAGCCCTTTTGGTTACTTTTGGGCTCTTTTCCAAAAGTGACCCGCTGTAAGAGCGGAACCCATAGCAGCCGTTACCAAAGAAACGGATATGTACTCAACCCAAAAAAATGGTCGGCCAAGAGGCCGCCATCGGGGGCAAGCCCCCTCCCACATTTGGAGCGAGGTGAGCCCAATTTCGAGCGAGGTGAGCCCATTGGATATCTACCCGCTGTAAGACCGCCAGCAAACCAGCTCCCACAGATGGAGCCATGCACACCCGAAGAACGCCCACACGGAGAACAATAAAAAATGATCTTCACCCAGGAACACCAGGCACTGCGCCGCACCGTCCGCGCCTTCGTCGACCGCGAGATCAACCCCCACGTCAACGAATGGGAAAAAGCCGGCCGCTTCCCCATCCACGATATCTTGCGCAAGGCCGGCGACCTCGGCCTGCTGGGCATCTCCAAACCCGAGCAATTCGGCGGCATGGGCCTGGACTACAGCTACTCCATCGTCGCCGCCGAAGAATTCGGCAGCATCCGCTGCGGCGGCATCCCCATGTCCATCGGCGTACAGACCGACATGTGTACCCCCGCCCTCGCCCGCTTCGGCTGCGACGCACTGCGCGAAGAATTCCTGCGCCCGGCCATCAGCGGCGAGCAAGTCGGTTGCATCGGCGTCTCGGAAGCCGGCGCCGGTTCCGATGTGGCCGGGCTGAAGACCCAGGCACGCAAGGACGGCGACGACTACGTGATCGACGGCAGCAAAATGTGGATCACCAACTCGCCGAGCGCCGACTTCATGTGCCTGCTGGCCAACACCTCCGACGACAAGCCGCACCTCAACAAGTCGCTGATCATGGTGCCGATGAACACACTGGGGATCAGCGTCAGCCCGCCCTTGGAAAAACTCGGCATGCACAGCTCCGAGACCGCCCAGGTGTTCTTCGACGGCGTGCGTGTGCCGCAACGCAACCGCATCGGCCATGAAGGTGCGGGGTTCATGATGCAGATGCTGCAATTCCAGGAAGAACGCCTGTTTGGCGCGGCCAATATGATCAAGGGCCTGGAGTCCTGCATCGACAGCACGATCGAATACTGCAAGGAGCGCCAGACCTTCGGCAAAGCGCTGATCGACAATCAGGTGATTCACTTTCGCCTGGCCGAACTGGCCACCGAAATCGAATGCCTGCGCGCCCTGGTCTACCAGGCCACCGAGCAGTACATCAAAGGCCAGGACGTGACGCGCCTGGCCTCCATGGCCAAGCTCAAGGCCGGGCGGCTGGGCCGCGAAGTCAGCGACAGTTGCCTGCAATACTGGGGCGGCATGGGCTTTATGTGGGACAACCCGGTGGCCCGCGCCTATCGCGATATGCGCCTGGTGTCGATTGGCGGCGGCGCCGACGAAATCATGCTGGGCATCATCTGCAAACTGATGGGCACCCTGCCGGGGAAAAAACCATGAACACCCTGCTGCTCGAACCCCATAACGGGGTGCTGCACATCACCCTCAACCGTCCGCAAAGCCGCAACGCGATGAGCCTGGAGATGGTCAATGAACTGCGCGCGGTGCTGGCGCAGTTGGACGATCAGGTGCGCGCGCTGGTGATCAGCGGCGCGGCCGGGCATTTCTGTGCCGGGGCGGATGTGAAAGACCTGCTCGGCGCCAGCGACAAGGCGCAATTGCAGACGCTGAACCGCGCGTTCGGCACCTTGCTGCAGGAAGTTGAAGCCGTGCCCCAAGTGGTGATCGTGGTGCTGCAAGGCGCGGTGCTGGGCGGTGGCTTTGGTTTGGCGTGCGTCAGTGATATTGCGCTGGCTGATCACCAGGCGCAGTTCGGCTTGCCCGAGACCAGCCTGGGCTTGCTGCCGGCGCAGATCGCGCCGTTTGTGGTCAAGCGCATCGGTCTGACGCACGCGCGCCGGCTGGCGCTGACGGCGGCGCGGTTCGACGGGGTCGAGGCTGAGCGCTTGGGCGTGGTGCATTTTGTCGAGCGCGATCCGCAGGCGTTGGCCGAACGCCTGGATGAAGTGCTGGGCCAGGTATTGCGTTGCGCGCCGGGGGCGAATGGGCGGACCAAGGCCTTGCTGCTGGCCAGCGCGGAGCAACCGCTGGGGCCGTTGCTGGATCAGGCCGCCGCGTGGTTCGCCGAGGCGGCGACGGGCGAAGAAGGGATCGAAGGCACCCAGGCCTTTGTGCAACAGCGCAAGCCACGGTGGGCCGAATGAACAAGATCCTGATCGCCAACCGCGGCGAAATCGCCTGCCGCATCCAGCGCACCGCCCAGGCCTTGGGCTATCGCACCGTAGCGGTCTACAGCGACGCCGACGCCCAGGCTGCGCACGTGCAGATGGCCGACGAAGCCGTGAATATCGGCCCGGCGCCGGTGCAGCAGTCCTACCTGAATATCCCGGAGATTCTCAGCGCAGCCCAACGCACGGGTGCCGACGCGGTCCACCCCGGTTATGGCTTTCTCTCTGAAAACCCCGATTTCGCCCGCGCCTGCATAAACGCCGGGCTGACCTTCATCGGCCCCAGCGTCGAGGCCATCGAACTGATGGGCAGCAAGCGTCGGTCCAAACTCGCCATGCTCGAGGCCGGTGTCCCGTGCATCGCCGGCTACCAAGGCAGCGCCCAGGACGACGCCACGTTGCAAATAGAAGCTGAACGCATCGGCTTCCCGCTGATGATCAAGGCCAGTGCCGGCGGCGGCGGCCGAGGTATGCGCCTGGTGCATCAGCGCGAACACCTGCAAGAGCAACTGCGCAGCGCCCGCTCCGAAGCCCTGAATGCATTCGGCAGTGACGAACTGATCCTGGAACAGGCGCTGATCGAACCGCGCCACGTCGAAATCCAGCTGTTCGGCGACAGCCACGGCAACCTGATCCACCTCGGCGAACGCGACTGCTCGGTCCAGCGCCGCCATCAGAAAATCATTGAAGAGGCGCCCTGCCCGGTGATGACCCCGGCCCTGCGCCAGGCCATGGGCGACGCGGCGCTGAAGGCCGGGCGTGCGGTGAATTACGTCGGTGCCGGGACGGTGGAGTTCCTGCTCGACCGCGACGGCCGGTTCTACTTCCTGGAGATGAACACTCGCCTGCAAGTCGAACACCCGGTCACCGAACTGATCAGCGGCCTCGATCTGGTCGACTGGCAACTGCAAATTGCCGCCGGCCAACCGCTGCCGTTACAGCAAGCGCAGGTCAGCCTCAGCGGCCACGCCATGGAAGTGCGCCTGTACGCCGAAGACCCGGCCCAGGGCTTTCTGCCGCAAACCGGTGCGGTGTTGCGCTGGGAACCGGCCGCGGGCGTGCGGGTCGACCACGGGGTTCTCGAAGGTCAGCGCATCAGCCCGTTCTATGACCCGCTGCTCGGCAAGATCGTCGCCCATGGCGCCACCCGCGAGGAGGCGCGGCGCAAGCTGCTGCGCGCCGTGGAGGACACGGTGCTGCTGGGCGTGGCGAGCAACCAGCAGCTGTTGACCGACCTGCTCAAGCACCCGAAGTTTATCCACGGCGACTTCAGCACCGCGTTGATCGCCGAACACTTCAGCGAGATCCGCCGCCCCCGCGCATCCGCCGAACAGCTGGCCCTGGCCGCCGCGCTGTTTTATCAACACAGCGCTCAGGCCCATGCCCCGGCCTTATCAGGGTGGCGCAACGGCGCTGACGTGCCGTGGAGCTATCAGTTGGCCGTCGACGATGCGGTCCAGGACATCACGGTCAGCGTCCTGGCCGACCATCACCTGCAGGCCAACGGCATCGACATCCGCCACCTCAGCAGCGACGGCCGCTGGGCCACCGCAGTGATCAACGGCATCCGCCGCCGCAGTGCCTACCACCTCGACGGTGCCCAGCTGTGGCTACCGGGCGTGAGCGTGACCAACCGCACCCACCACGTTGCCAACCGCCAGCCCCCAACCGGCGGCGGCAGGGTCGAGGCGCCGATGGACGGCGCCATCGTCGATGTGCGCGTGCGCGCCGGTGAACGCGTCACTCAGGGGCAACTGCTGCTGGTGCTCGAAGCGATGAAAATGGAGCATCCGCTGAAGGCCGGCATCGACGGTGTGGTCAAGGCCGTGCAGGTCATGGCCGGCGATCAGGTGCGCAATCGCCAGGTGTTGCTGGAGATCGAATAAAGCCTGGGCGGAACTACGCGGCCGGGCTACGCTCTATCCCCATCAGGACGGGAAGAGTACGGGAACCTGCACGATGCCTCATTGGCTGATTATTGACCTTGAAGCCACAACGGATGACGGCGGCTGGCCCGTGACGGAGATGGAAGTCATCGAGATCGGCGCAAGCCTGGTCAACCGCCAGGGCCGCGAGTTGGATCATTTCCAGCGTTTTGTGCGACCGCAGCGGCGTCCATTGCTGACGCCCTTCTGCCGCAAGCTGACCCATATCACCCAGGCGAACATGGACAGCGCCGCGCCTTTCGGCGAAGTGTGGGCGCTGTTCGAGCGCTGGCTGGGCCAGCATCAGGCACACCTGGAAGGTTGGGCCAGCTGGGGCGACTACGATCGCCAGCAGCTCGAGCTGGAGTGGCAGCGCCATGGCCTGAGCAGCGCGCTGGCCCAAACGCCCCATATCAACCTCAAGCAACGCTTCGCCAAGGCCCGGCGCCTGGACAAGCCAACGGGGCTCAATAGCGCCCTGCAATTGGCGGGAATGCAGTTCAATGGCCAGCAACACCGGGCGCTGGAAGATGCGCGCAACACCGCACGCCTGTTACCGCTGATTTTGCCGGTCTAGGCAGCTCCCTTGCCCTTGGGCATACTGGCCGACCTTTCCAGACCCTTTTTCCGAGGATTCGCCCATGTTTAAAGTCAACGAGTACTTCGACGGCACCGTCAAGTCGATCGCTTTCGGCACCGCAGAAGGTCCGGCGACCATCGGCGTCATGGCCCCGGGTGAATACGAATTCGGCACCGCCCAGCGTGAAATCATGCACGTGGTATCCGGCGCCCTGACCGTCAAGCTGCCCGACAGCAGCACCTGGGAAACCTTCGCCGCCGGCAGCCTGTTCCACGTTCCGGCCAACAGCAAGTTCCAGCTGAAGGTCGCCGTGGACACCGCTTACCTGTGCGAATACCGCGGCTAAGCAATTCCCGCGCGAAAAAAATGCCCGTCTCGCAGGAGACGGGCATTTTTTTTGGGGGCGCATTATTCGAGGACAGTCACCGGCATGCCCACTTCCAGGCGGCCCACGCCATCGTTGACCAGGTTCTGGCCGAACATCGCGCCGTCTTCGGTCTTGCGATAGGCCTCCAGCGTCACGAAGGGTTCGCGGTCGGCACTGCGCTCGCCGGTCTGCGGGTCGATGGTGGTCAGAATGCAGCGTGAGCACGGCTTGACCACGCGAAACTCGACATCGCCGATGCGCAGGCGTTTCCAGCCGTCTTCGGCGAACGCATCGCCACCGTCGATCACCAGGTTGGGGCGAAAGCGCAGCATTTCCATGGGCCGACCGACGTGCCGGGACAGGTCGTCCAGGGAGGCCTGGCCGATCAGCAGCAACGGGTAACCGTCGGCGAACGCGACCTGATCATCGTCCTTGCCATAACCGGCTTGTGTGGTGCGCGCGCGCTCCAGCGGGATGTGGACCAGCCGCGTTGGCTTGCCGATAAAGTCGCTGACCCAGGCGGCGGCGGCATCGCCCGCATCCGGCACGCGCAAGGTGTCGCGCCAGATGGTCACACCGCGCAGTTCAGCCTCGCTGCCGGGCAACGCCACGTCCAGCGCTGCGTAGCCAGGCGAACTGAGGGTCAGGCCACCGCTGCGGTTCCACAGCGCCGACAGCTGGCTCATCGTCGCCACGGCGCGCTGCGTCAAGAAACGCCCGCTGGCTTCGTCCACCAGCATCCAGCGTCGATCGCCATCCAACCCGAGCTTGTCCAGGCCGATCTGCTGCAACGTTTCGGCCTTGCCGGATTTCAAAGGGTAACGGTACAGCGCGCTGAGACGGAGCATGAGCCTGCATTCCTGAGGGGCAAAACCGTCACCCTAAGGTCAAGCCGGCGCTTCGTCCAGCATCAGTCGCTGACGCACCACATCCACCAGCTTGTCCGGCTGGAATTTGGACAGGAAGTTATCGCACCCGACCTTCTTCACCATCGACTCGTTGAAACTGCCCGACAGCGAGGTGTGCAGCACCACGTACAGCTCACGCAGGCGTGGGTCATTGCGGATCTCGGTGGTCAGGCGGTAGCCGTCCATCTCAGGCATTTCGGCGTCGGTGAAGATCATCAGCAATTTGTCGGTCATCACCTGGCCGCTGTCGGCCCAGGCCTTGAGCATGTTCAGCGCCTTGAGGCCGTCACTGGCGATGTGCATCTTCACGCCCAACTGGCCCAGGGTGTCGCGCAACTGCGACAGCGCGACATTGGAGTCGTCCACCAGCAGCACTTCACGGCCACGGGCGCGCTCCAGTATCGGGTCATCGAGTTTATCGCGGGAGACCTTGGCGTTGTATGGCACGATCTCGGCGAGGACTTTTTCCACGTCGATGATTTCCACCAACTGGTCATCGACCTTGCTGATGGCCGTGAGGTAGTGCTGGCGCCCGGCGCTGGTCGGCGGCGGCAGGATGGCTTCCCAGTTCATGTTGACGATGCGATCGACACCGCCCACCAGGAACGCCTGCACCGAGCGGTTGTACTCGGTGACGATGATGGTGCTGTTGGGCCCCGGCACCAGCGGGCGCATGCCGATGGCCTGGGACAGGTCGATCACCGGCAGGGTCTGGCCCCGCAGGTTGACCACGCCGCACACAAACGGGTGGCGCTGAGGCATCAGGGTCAGCTTGGGCAGTTGCAAGACCTCCTGCACCTTGAACACGTTGATCGCGAACAGCTGCCGCCCGGCCAGGCGAAACATGAGAATCTCCAGGCGATTCTCACCCACCAATTGTGTGCGTTGATCTACCGTGTCGAGAATGCCGGCCATTAAAAGCTCCTGATATGCGCGCAGGTCGCGCTAAGGGATTATGCGGTTCGCTAAGCTTGTTATCGGCGGCAAGCGCCAGACCTTGACCCCTGTAAAATGCCACGCAAATCCATTGATGTCACACTGACATCATGCTTTACTGCACAGGCCTCTTCATTGGGCAGAATAGCAACATTGCGCGACATTCAAATCGGCGCAAGGTTCCGCTGCGTAAGGGATTCCCCTAGGCACAATCAGGCCCAACCTGATATTCGCGATATCTAATTGCCATTAATGTGACGCCATTCTCATTGCATGAATGGAGTCAGGCTTTTGTTTGCCATCGTAAGCCCAAGGCCCGCGGGCCTTCCGGACACTCACCTGTCGGCAATCGAAGTTGCGCAATCGGCCCCGATGACGAGGGCAGTGCGCGCCTCGCATGATCATTCAAATAAACGTCCTACTAAAGTCTCAGAAGCGCCCTACAGATTTCAGTCATCTTTCAGCGGTAGTTTTACGCTATTCACGCAGTGCGACATCTCATCGCCCGACCGTATGCTGTGGAGACTTGCATGATGAATAGCGCGAACGAGTGGCAAACCACACTTCCCGAATTCCTGCTAGAGGCCGAAAAGCTGCTGAGAAAGTCGGAAGAGTGCTTGAGCCATCTGCATTTGATTCGTAATGACAGCGATGCCATCGACTGCATGAAGTTCAGCCTCACGGCGCTCGCCGAAAAGGCCGATGATCTGGCTCTGCAGGCGATCAGCGAGTTCTCGCGACATATCCAAGACCTGATTGCCAACGCGCAGAGCCCTTTGCAACTGCACGATCAGGCCCTCGATGCCTTGAACAACTGCCTGACGTTACTGGCGTGGCAACTGGAGTTGATCGACACCCGCACCGGTGAGTTGAGCCTGGATGAAAGTGAACAAACCTCACTGATTGCGACGGTCACTCTCCAGATCCCGCAGAAGGACTTCACCAATAAGCCGCAACAGCGTCTGCACCACGTTTCATGAATGACTGCGCCGTTAAGCACTAAGGTGTCGCTTTCACCCAGCGTCTTGCCCAAAAACGACAAGAATAACTAATGTGCCCTGCAATAAGTGGCGACAACCAAGTTGCCCGCGCTATAAAGCCAATCCATACAAAACAACCGCCAACATATAACTATTCTTAATAGGCATGCCCCCACACCGTGCAAATGACGCCTGGCGACCAACGGTAAGCAAAGTGGTACCATGCCGCCCTCGAAGTGACCTAACGTCATGATGCATAAAACGTGAAAAGCATCCGCTATGTACGCCAGCCTCAAGTCACTCCTCGTCAAATCCGCTTCCCGCAGCAATGCCCGTCGACTGGTTCTCGTGTTGTGCCTGTGCTCACTGCTGCTGGGGCTGTGGGCCTACGCTCGCTCCACGCCCTTGCCATTGATGGTGTTGCTGATCAACGTGGCCACCCTGGTGCTGGTGGGCCTGCGGCAGTGGAACTCACGTAAATCGATCAAGTTCCAGCCCCAGGAACTGGCCGATCGCCTGCTGCAAGTCCAGGAAAACGAGCGGCACCGCCTCAGCCGAGAGCTGCACGACGATATCGGCCAATTGCTCACCGCCGCCAAGCTGCAAAGCGAATGGCTCAAGCGCCGCCTGCCGGAAGACCTGCAGGGCCAATGCACAGTGCTGTGCAACACCCTGAACGAGACCTTGGCCAAGGTGCGCGACGTGTCCGCCATTCTCAACCCGCGTCAGTTGGCCAGCCTGGGCCTGGAAGCCAGCCTGCGCGCGCACCTGCTCAAGACCCTGGGAAACACCTCGATTCATTGGAGCCTGGAATGCCAGCAACGGCTGACCGGCATTCCCGAAGAAATGGCCGTGGCCGCTTTTCGCATCACCCAGGAAGCGGTGACCAACATGCTGCGCCATGCCCAGGCGCAAAACCTGCTGGTTCGCCTGCAACGCCTGCCCCAGGGCCTGTCGCTGTTTATCAGTGATGACGGCCAGGGCTTTTCGCCCGCCAGCAACCCAGGCCTGGAAGGCCAACGGGGCATGGCGGGCATGTCCGAGCGGATTGATCAACTGGGGGGCACCTTGTCCGTCAGCAGCCAGCCAGGCAAAGGCACGCGGATCGACGCACTTTTCCCCTGGGCGCCGCGCGCCCTCGAACGGGCCAGTCCCCTGAAGGTTCTCGAGTGACCCGCACTTTACTCCTGGTGGATGACCACGCACTGATCAGGGCCGGCGTCCGCGCGCTGGTCCTGGACATTCCCGGCTACACGGTGATTGGCGAAGCCAGCGATGGCGCGCAGGTGCTGGAAACATTCAGCGCCCTGCTGCCGGATATCGTGCTGCTGGACCTGTCGATGAAACACACCGGCGGCCTGGATGCGTTGCACCAGCTCAAGACGGCCTACCCCAAAAGCAAGGTGCTGATCCTGTCGATGCACACCGACCCGGAGCTGATCATGCGAGCCCTGGAGGCCGGCGCCCATGGCTACCTGCTCAAGGACACCAGCGCCAACGAACTGGAGCAGGCACTGCTGGCGCTGAGCAATGACGAGCGCTACCTGAGCCCGGCGATTGCCCACACCGTGATCAGCCAGGCGCTGGTACGCAATCAGGCCCCGTCCTCCCCGGTCGTCCACAACCACAACCTCACCGCTCGCCAGTTGGAAATCCTGCGCCTGGTGGTGCGTGGCAAATCCACCCGGGAAATCGCCCACGGCCTCGGGTTGAGCATCAAGACCGTGGAAGCCCACCGCTCGCAAATCATGAAGCGCCTGCAGATTTTCGATGTGGCGGGCCTGGTGTTATTTGCCGTGCGCGAGCAGATCATCAGCCTGGACGACTAAGGGCGAACCCGGCGGCAGATGGACGCGCAGGGCCTTGGGCACGACCTCGAAATGCAGGTCATCGCCTTGCAGCGGTTCGCCATCCAGGTTGATATACAAACCTTGCGCCACCTTGATCTTGACCCACGGCAGGCGCGCGCGGACAAACATGGTGTCCAGGCCCCAGCCATTGTTCATCAGTTCACGCAGGGTGCCGACCACTTCCTGGGGGGCCGGCAAAATGCTGATGTCCAGCAGCCCATCGTCCGCCAGTGCGTCGGGGCACAGCACATGCCCACCGCCTGCCTGGCGGCCGTTGCCGATGCCCAGCGCGAGCAGCTCGCCTTTCCAATGGAAATCCGGGCCTTCCAGCTCGCCATACGCGGCCTTCAACTCACTGAAGCGCGACAAGCCGGTGAACAGATAGGCCGCGCCGCCCAGCACTTTCTTCAGTTCTTCGGAGGTATTGGCGGTGACCTGGCTGCCGAAGCCGCCAGTGGCCATGTTGAGGAATACTTGCCCGCCGACGCGGCCGAGATCGATCGCCCTGGCCGGCACATCCAGCAACGCCAGGGCCTGATCGGGCTGCAGCGGCACACCGGCGGCGCGGGCAAAATCATTGGCGGTGCCCAACGGCATCAGCACCAGGCTCGCGTCGGTCCCGGCCTGGGCCATCGCCTCGGCCACATCGCGCAAGGTGCCGTCACCGCCGCCGGCAATGATGTGCGTGTACCCGCCGTCCAGGGCCTCGTTGACCAGCCGCTGCGCGTCGCCGCCCTCCCACGTCACCCGCACCGCCAGCTCCCAGCCCTGCTCACGCCGAGCCAGCACGGCAGCGCGCACGTCCTCGTTGAGGGCTTGCTTGCCGTGGAGGATCAACAGGGCTTTGTGGGTGGTCATGGGGGGAGCTCTCCTGGGGTCAAAGGTGCTTGAAGGATGTTGACCTTTGAGGAGATAAAAAAAGCCATCGGGTTTGCAATTTAATTGGCCAGAGGCGACGCCAGGCTGCTTTCCTGTAAGCGCGGGCAAGCCAGCGCCTACAGTTGGATCGCTAGATACCCATCAGCGCGCAATCAGCTTTTGTGCAACTTACTCATCAACTGCGCCTCAGCCTGGGTCAGGCCGCACGACTGCGTCAGCTCATCCACGGTCGCGCCCATGCCGACCAGCTTCGCCGCCTGGGCAAAAGACAGGCTGGAGGGATCGCGCTGTTCAATCTGCGCCAGCTTGTCCGGCAACGGCCCGAGGATCGCGCGCAGTTCATGCACCTCATCCCCGACCCGCACCGCACTTTGCTGGAAGTGATCGACGCGCTTGGCCAACTCCACCACGCGCCGGTCACGCACGGCATCGCGTTCGGCCTGTTGCACCACCCACTCGCGTTGCTGGCGCACATAGCGCAGCAAAAACGCCAACGTCCCGGCCCACAACAGGGCCAGGACGATCACCGCTGCTTCAAGGAACAATCAGATGTTCTCCAGATCCGACCATTCTTCTTCGCTCATCATTTTGTCCAGCTCGACCAGAATCAGCAGTTCGCCGTTCTTGTTGCAGACGCCCTGGATGAACTTGGCCGACTCTTCGTTACCCACGTTCGGCGCGGTTTCCACTTCCGATTGGCGCAGGTAAACCACTTCGGCCACGCTGTCGACCATGATCCCGACCACTTGCTTGTCGGCCTCGATGATGACGATGCGGGTGTTGTCGTTGACTTCGGTCGGTATCAGACCGAAACGCTGGCGGGTGTCGATCACCGTCACCACGTTGCCGCGCAGGTTGATGATGCCCAGCACGTAGCTTGGCGCACCCGGAACCGGAGCGATTTCGGTGTAGCGCAGCACTTCCTGCACGCGCATGACGTTGATGCCGTAGGACTCGTTGTCCAGTTTGAAGGTAACCCATTGCAGGATCGGATCATCCAAACCTTGTGCGGACGCTGACTTATTCATACCCCTGACCCCTTCAAATGCCGTTGGACACGGCGTGTGTGCTTCTTTGGCCGCACAACCGTGCGGCCGATCTTGTTCAATTAACTGCGTTGCTGGCCCGGCATCGACTTGACCGCGCCGCTGGCGATCAACTCGGCCAGTTCGGCGACGTCGAGCAACGCGCACATGTGTTCGATCACGGTGCCCGCCAACCAAGGGCGCTGGCCCCGTTGGCTGCGCCATTTGATTTCATTCGGGTCCAGGCGCAACGAGCGGCTGACTTGATGCACGGCCAGCCCCCACTCGTAGCCTTGCACCGAAATCACGTATTGCAAGCCCTGGCGGAAATCATCGCGGTAGCGGTCGGGCATCACCCAGCGCGCGGTGTCCAGCACCTTGAGGTTGCCGGCCTGGCTGGGCAGGATGCCGAGGAACCACTCCGGTTGCCCGAACAGCGGTGTCAGCTCCTGGCCTTCCAGGGAATAAATCGAGCCCAGGCACACCAGCGGCACCGCCAGGGTCAACCCGGCGACGTCGAACAGCAGGCATTCGAACGGCTCGGCGGCCCACGCCGGGCGGCCGTCGCCGGTGACCGGCGGCGGCGTGATGCTCGGCGGCAGGTGGACTTCAACCACCGGCTCGACCACCACGGGTGCGACCGGCACAGGCGCAACCACGACCGGTGGACTCGGCACCATCACCTGCGCATCACGCGCCTGTTCTTCCAGCACCGCCAACTGGAATTCATCCAGTGTGCTTTGTGCGTCTACGGCGGGTTCGAGGACCAGCAGCGGTTCCGGCAGTTCTTCCTCGGTCGCGTCCTGCAGCAAGGCATCCAGGTAGGATTCCAGTGCCAGTTGCGGCCGCGTCTTGACCTTGAGTTCGACAGGACGGTTCATCACGCCACCTGCGCCACAAGCTGTTGCGACAGCAGGTGCTTGAGCAGCGCGCGGTACGCCAGCACGCCGCGACTTTTACCGTCGAACTGCGAAGGGGTCAGGCCGGCGCGGCTGGCGTCGCGCAGGCGCGTGTCCACCGGGATATAGCCTTGCCAGATGGTGTCCGGGTAGGCGTCGCGCAGTACGCGCAAGGTGCCGAGGGACGCTTGGGTGCGGCGGTCGAACAACGTCGGCACGATGCTGAACGGCAGCGCCTGTTTGCGTGAGCGGTTGATCATCGCCAGGGTGCTGACCATGCGTTCCAGGCCCTTGACCGCGAGGTGCTCGGTCTGCACCGGGATCACCAACTGCTGGCTGGCCGCCAAGGCGTTGACCATCAGCACGCCGAGCAACGGCGGGCTGTCGATGATCGCGTAGTCGAAGTCCTGCCACAGTTGCGCCAGGGTCTTGGCGATCACCAGGCCCAGGCCGCTCTGCCCCGGCGACTGGCGCTCAAGGGTGGCCAGGGCGGTGCTCGACGGCAGCAGGGAAATGCTTTCATTGCTGGTGGGCAGCAGCAGTTGCCCGGGCAGATCGCTCGGCACGCTGCCCTTGTGCAGGAACAGGTCGTAGCAGCTGTGCTCCAGCGCGTCCGGGTCGTAGCCGAAATAGCTGGTCATCGAGCCGTGGGGGTCCAGGTCGACCACGACCACGCGCTTGCCCGCCTCGGCCAGCAAGCCGGCTAAGGCGATGGAGGTGGTGGTCTTGCCGACTCCACCTTTTTGATTGGCAACTGCCCAGACTCTCATTCGGTTGATTCCTCCCGGCGGGCACAGGCGCGACCGAGACAGTGCATAGGTTATTGAGCCGGTGACGGAGAATTGACGGAGCTTTGCCGTACCGGCGGCTTTGCAAGGGCCGGTGCAGTTTGTGTGCCAGCCCGCTTCAATGCCGCGTCCGGGGTTGCATTTGCCGTGCCGGTGCCGGTCAGGCTGCGGCGCACATCCAGGTTGCGCGAGACCACCAGCACCACCCGGCGGTTGCGGGCGCGGCCTTCCGCCGTGGCGTTATTGGCCACCGGCTGGAACTCGCCGTAGCCGACCGACGCCAGGCGACCGGGGTTCACGCCCTGCATCGCGAGCATCCGCACGATGCTCGCCGCCCGGGCCGACGACAGCTCCCAGTTGGTCGGGTACTGCGCGGTACTGATGGGGATATTGTCGGTGAAGCCTTCGACGTGGATCGGGTTTTCAAACGGCTTGAGGATCGCCGCCACCTTGTCGATGATGGTGAACGCCTGGTCGCTGGGCATGGCATCGGCGCTGGCGAACAGCAGGCTCGAATTGAGCTCGATCTCCACCCACAACTCATTGCCGCGCACGGTCATCTGGTTGGAGCTGATCAAGTCGCCGAACGCGGCGCTGATATCGTCGGCGATGCTTTTCAGCGGGTCGCCGGTGCCGCCCATGCCGGCGGAGGTCTCATCGCTGTCGTTGACCAGCGGCTTGGCCGGGGTCACGGTCTTGGGCCGCTCTTCGCCGATCGGGATCGGCTTGAGCGAACGATCGGCGTCGTTGAACACGCCGATCAGCGCTTGGGAAATGACTTTGTACTTGCCTTCGTTGATCGACGAGATGGAGTACATCACCACGAAAAACGCGAACAGCAAGGTGATGAAGTCCGCGTAGGACACCAGCCAGCGTTCATGGTTGACGTGTTCTTCAGGCTCGCGACGGCGACGGCTCACAGACGATTACCTCCGCAAAACGAATCACCTGCAGGAGCGGGCTTGCTCGCGAAAAATCCGAGAGCAACGCGTTCATCCAAGATGCCCGCGTCATCGTTGACGATTTTCGCGAACAAGCTCGCTCCTACACGTTTCATGTACATCAATCCATGAAGCCCTGGAGCTTCAATTCGATGGAGCGCGGGTTCTCGCCCTCGGCAATCGACAGGATGCCTTCGAGCAACATTTCACGGTAACGCGACTGGCGCAGGGCAATCGACTTGAGCTTGCTGGCCACCGGCAACAGCACCAGGTTGGCACTCGCCACACCGTAGATGGTGGCGACAAACGCCACGGCAATGCCGCTGCCCAGTTGCGACGGATCGGCGAGGTTGCCCATCACGTGGATCAGGCCCATCACCGCACCGATGATGCCGATGGTCGGCGCGTAGCCGCCCATGCTTTCAAAGACTTTGGCGGCGTTGATATCGCGGCTTTCCTGGGTGTAGAAATCCACTTCCAGGATGCTGCGAATCGCCTCCGGCTCGGCGCCGTCCACCAGCAATTGCAGGCCTTTGCGCGCGTAGCTGTCGGGCTCGGCATCGGCCACGCCTTCCAGGCCCAGCAGGCCTTCCTTGCGTGCGGTGAGGCTCCAGTTGACCACGCGGTCGATGCCGCCGGCCAGATCGACGCGCGGCGGGAAAATAATCCAGATCAGGATCTGCATGGCACGCTTGAACGAACTCAAGGGCGACTGCAGCAATGCCGCGCCCACGGTGCCACCGATCACGATCAGCGCCGCCGGGCCGTTGGCCAGGGCGCCGAGGTGCCCGCCTTCGAGGTAGTTGCCGCCGATGATCGCGACAAACGCCATGGTGATGCCGATCAGACTCAGTACATCCATCAGAGGCAGGCCTCCACCAAATGCCTGCCGATATCGTCCAGGCTGTAGATCGCGTCGGCCAGCTCAGCCTTGACGATGGCCATCGGCATGCCATAAATCACGCAACTGGCTTCGTCCTGGGCCCAGATCGCACTGCCGCCCTGCTTGAGCAGGCGCGCGCCTTCGCGACCGTCGGCGCCCATGCCGGTGAGTACCACCGCCAGAACTTTGTCGCCGTAGGACTTGGCTGCCGAACCGAAGGTGATATCCACGCAGGGCTTGTAGTTGAGGCGTTCATCGCCCGGCAGGATTTTGATCGCGCCACGGCCATCGACCATCATCTGCTTGCCCCCAGGCGCCAGCAGCGCCAGGCCAGGACGCAGGATGTCGCCATCCTCGGCTTCCTTGACGCTGATGCGGCACAGCTTGTCCAGGCGCTCGGCGAAGGCCTTGGTGAACGCGGCGGGCATGTGCTGGATCAGCACGATCGGCGCCGGGAAGTTGGCCGGCAGTTGGGTCAAGACCCGTTGCAGGGCAACCGGGCCGCCGGTCGAAGTACCAATGGCAACCAGCTTGTAGGCCTTGCGTTTCGGCGCCGGCGAATGGGCGCTTGGCGCAGGTGCCCGCACGGTTGCCGCGGCAGGCCGGGCAACCGCTGCCGGCGCCGGGCGACCGAACGCCGTGCTGGTGGGTGCCGCCGGAGCCGCGACCGGCGCAGGCGCCGGGGCGCTGAACAGGCTGCGACGGTTGCTGCGCGAAATGCTGTGGACCTTCTCGCACAGCATCTGTTTGACCTTCTCGGGGTTGCGCGAGATGTCTTCGAAATTCTTCGGCAGGAAGTCCACCGCACCGGCGTCCAGCGCATCCAGGGTGACCCGGGCGCCTTCGTGGGTCAGCGAGGAGAACATCAATACCGGGGTCGGACAGCGCTGCATGATGTGTCGGACTGCGGTGATGCCATCCATCATCGGCATCTCGTAGTCCATGGTGATCACGTCCGGCTTCAACGCAATGGCTTGATCAATCGCCTCTTTACCGTTGGTGGCCGTGCCGACCACCTGGATCGTTGGATCGGCGGAAAGAATTTCCGAGACGCGGCGGCGGAAGAAACCCGAATCGTCCACCACCAGGACCTTGACTACCATAAACACTCCGTTAGGCGGGGCAGGCAATACCGCCCTGCCCCACCAGAATCAAATACGCCGTGCGGCGTAACGCTTGAGCATGCTCGGAACATCGAGAATCAATGCGATACGACCGTCACCGGTGATGGTCGCACCCGACATGCCCGGGGTTCCCTGCAGCATTTTGCCCAAAGGCTTGATGACCACTTCTTCCTGGCCGACCAGTTGATCGACGACAAAGCCGATGCGCTGGGTGCCCACGGAGAGAATCACCACATGGCCTTCGCGCTGCTCTTCATGGGCGGCCGAGGCGACCAGCCAGCGCTTGAGGTAGAACAGTGGCAACGCTTTGTCGCGCACGATCACCACTTCCTGGCCGTCCACCACGTTGGTGCGCGACAGGTCGAGGTGGAAGATCTCGTTGACGTTGACCAGCGGGAAAGCGAAGGCCTGGTTGCCCAGCATCACCATCAGGGTCGGCATGATCGCCAGGGTCAACGGCACCTTGATGACGATCTTCGAGCCCAGGCCCTTGGTCGAGTAGATATTGATCGAACCGTTGAGCTGGCTGATCTTGGTTTTCACCACGTCCATGCCCACGCCACGGCCCGACACGTCGGAAATCTCGGTCTTGGTCGAGAAGCCCGGCGCGAAAATCAGGTTGTAGCACTCGGTGTCGGTCAAGCGGTCGGCGGCATCCTTGTCCATCACGCCACGCTTGACGGCGATACCGCGCAGGATCGCCGGGTCCATGCCTTTGCCGTCATCGGTGATCGACAGCAGGATATGGTCGCCCTCTTGTTCCGCCGCCAGAATCACCTTGCCGTTACGGGACTTGCCCGCGGCTTCGCGTTCTTCCGGGGTTTCCACGCCGTGGTCGACGGCGTTGCGCACCAAGTGGACCAGCGGGTCGGCCAGGGCCTCGACAAGGTTTTTGTCGAGGTCGGTTTCTTCACCCACCAGTTCCAGGTTGATTTCTTTCTTGAGCTGGCGAGCCAGGTCACGAACCAGGCGCGGGAAGCGACCGAAGACTTTCTTGATCGGCTGCATCCGCGTCTTCATCACCGCGGTCTGCAGGTCGGCAGTGACCACGTCGAGGTTCGACACGGCCTTCTGCATGGCTTCGTCGCCACTGTTCAGGCCCAGGCGCACCAGGCGGTTACGCACCAGCACCAGTTCGCCGACCATGTTCATGATGTCGTCCAGGCGCGCGGTATCCACACGCACCGTGGTTTCGGCTTCGCTGGCAGGCTTGTCGGCCGCGGCGGCGGCCGGGGCACGCGCGGCAGCAGCAGGAGCGGCGGCAGCCGGGGCCGGGGCCGGCTTGACGGCAGCAGGTGCCGCGGCTTTGGCCGGTGCCGGTTTGGCCGCCACCGGGGCTGCCGTCGCCGCAGCGCCAGCGGCCACTTCGGCGAACTTGCCCTTGCCGTGCAATTCGTCGAGCAGGGCTTCGAATTCGTGATCGGAAATCAGCCCGTCGCCGGCAGGTGCGGCAGCGGCAGCGGCAGCCGCAGCAGCCGGTGCGGCAGCAGTTGCGGCGACTTCCGGCAAGGCATCGGCCGCAAAGGAGCCCTTGCCATGCAACTGGTCGAGCAACGCTTCGAATTCGTCGTCGGTAATGTCGGTGCCGGCGGCGGCGGTGGCTGCCGGAACTTGCGAGGTACTCGCAGGTGCTTGCGCCTCAGCCGCAGGTGCAACGGCGTCGGCAGCGAACTGGCCCTTGCCGTGCAACTGATCGAGCAGGGATTCGAATTCTGCGTCGGTAATGTCTTCGCCGGTCGGCGCGGCGGGCGCGGCCACTGCAGCGACCGCTTGCGGCGCTTCGGCTTCGGCCTTGACCGCATTGAGGGAGTCGAGCAGTTGCTCGAACTCGCTGTCGGTGACATCCGCTTCGGCTTCGACCACAGGCTCCGGAGCCGCTTCCACCACCGGCGCGGCCGCGGTGTCGGCAGGCTCCGCCAGACGCGCCAGGGCGGCCAGCAGTTCCGGGGTGGCTGCGGTGATCGGGGCACGTTCGCGAACTTCGCTGAACATGCCGTTGACCGCATCCAGCGCTTCGAGAATCACGTCCATCAGCTCCGAATCAACGTGACGCTCACCCTTGCGCAGGATGTCGAACACGTTCTCGGCGATGTGGCAGCACTCCACCAGCTCATGGAGCTGGAGGAAGCCGGCGCCCCCTTTTACAGTGTGAAAACCGCGAAAAATTGCATTGAGCAGGTTCGCATCATCCGGTCGGCTTTCCAGCTCGACCAGTTGTTCGGACAGTTGCTCTAAAATTTCGCCGGCCTCTACAAGGAAATCCTGAAGGATTTCTTCATCGGCGCCGAAGCTCATGGGTGTGCTCCTTAGAAGCCTAAACTGGATAACAGGTCATCTACGTCATCCTGACCTGACATAACGTCTTCACGTTTATCGGCATGAATCTGCGGACCTTCACCCTTGGCGAGATGTTTTTGTGGATCTTTTTCCGAGAGGATCGCTTCGCGGTCATGTTCGATGCCGGCGAAACGATCAACTTGGCCTGCCATAAGCACCAATTTGAGCAAGTTGCTTTCCACTTCGGTGACCAATTGGGTCACGCGCTTGATCACCTGACCGGTGAGGTCCTGGTAATCCTGGGCGAGCAGAATGTCATTGAGGTTGCTGGACACCGTGTGGTTGTCCTGTTCGCTGCGCGACAGGAAACCCTCGACCCGACGGGCCAACTCACGAAACTCCTCAGCCCCCACTTCCCGACGCATGAAGCGGCCCCAGTCAACGCTGAGGGCCTGGGCTTCGTTGGCCATGCCGTTGACCAGGGGCGTGGCGTTTTCCACCAGGTCCATGGTGCGGTTGGCCGCCGCTTCAGTCAGCCTGACCACATAGGACAGGCGTTCAGTGGCATCGGTGATTTGCGAAATTTCTTCAGCCTGGGGCATGTGCGGGTCAATCTGAAAATTGACGATCGCACTGTGCAGCTCGCGCGTGAGCTTGCCCACTTCCTGATACAGGCCGCGGTCACGGGTCTGGTTAAGCTCATGGATTAACTGCACCGCGTCGCCGAACTGGCCTTTTTCAAGGCTCTCGACCAGTTGGTGAGCATGCTTTTTCAGGGTCGACTCAAAGTCCCCCTGTGACGTTTCTTTATGCTCCATAGCTCCCCCGCGATGGCATTAGCCGTGGATGCGTTCGAAGATTTTTTCGATCTTCTCTTTCAAGGCCAATGCAGTGAATGGCTTGACCACGTAGCCGTTGACCCCGGCCTGGGCGGCTTCGATGATCTGCTCACGCTTGGCTTCGGCGGTCACCATCAACACGGGAAGGCTGCGCAGTTTTTCATCGGCGCGCACATGGCGCAGCAAGTCGATACCGGTCATGCCGGGCATGTTCCAGTCGGTTACCAGAAAGTCGATGCTCCCGCTGTTGAGGATCGGAATCGCCGTAAGGCCGTCATCCGCCTCGACCGTGTTGGTGAACCCCAGGTCACGCAACAGGTTTTTTATGATCCGCCGCATCGTTGAGAAGTCATCAACGATGAGGATTTTCATGTTCTTGTCCAATTCGACCTCCAAGCAGTCTTAAAACGCGTCCAGCACCTGGACGCGCCATTTCAATCAACAGGCGTTACACAAAAAGGACTGCCCAGGGCACCACGAAACTCACCCGCGAAAACCAAGGGCCTCGCGGTAGTGTCTGCAGTGTCCCCACACTGCCTGTCAGCGCGCGCGCCACTCTCCCAGGCGTCCCCGCAAGCGGGCTGCGCACTGGCTGTGCAGCTGGCTGACACGCGATTCGCTGACCCCCAGGACCTCACCGATTTCCTTGAGGTTCAGCTCTTCGTCGTAGTACAGCGCCAACACCAGTCGCTCACGCTCCGGCAGATTGGCAATCGCGTCCGCCAGCGCCCCCTGAAAGCGTTCATCTTCCAGGTCGCGCGACGGTTCGAGATGAGCACTCGCGCCGTCCTCGTGCAGCCCTTCGTGTTCGCCGTCCTGCAACAGGTCGTCGAAACTGAACAGGCGGCTGCCCAAGGTATCGTTCAAAATCCCGTAATAATCGTCGAGACTCAATTGGAGTTCGGCCGCAACTTCGTGATCTTTAGCGTCGCGACCGGTTTTTGCTTCAATTGCACGAATTGCGTCACTGACCATGCGCGTATTGCGGTGTACCGAACGCGGCGCCCAATCCCCTTTACGCACTTCATCGAGCATCGCGCCACGGATACGGATACCCGCATACGTCTCGAAACTCGCACCCTTGCTCGCGTCGTATTTGGTCGATACTTCGAGCAGGCCGATCATGCCGGCCTGGATCAAGTCTTCGACCTGGACACTGGCGGGCAGGCGTGCCAGCAAGTGATAGGCAATGCGCTTGACCAGCGGCGCATAGCGCTCGATCAATTCGCCCTGGCGGTCACGTGCCGAATTTTTGTAAAGGTTATAGCCGCTGGCTGTCATAGCACCGGTCCTGCGCTCGTCTGATGCACCAATCGCTCGACGAAAAACTCCAGATGCCCCCGAGGGTTGGCGGGCAACGGCCAGGTATCGACCTTCTGAGCAATAGCCTTGAACGCCAACGCGCATTTCGAACGAGGGAACGCTTCGTAGACCGCACGCTGCTTTTGCACGGCCTTGCGTACACACTCGTCATAGGGAACTGCGCCGACGTATTGTAAGGCGACATCGAGAAAGCGATCAGTGACCTTGGTCAACTTGGCGAACAGGTTGCGTCCTTCCTGCGGGCTCTGGGCCATGTTGGCCAGCACGCGGAAGCGGTTCATGCCGTAGTCGCGGTTGAGCAGTTTGATCAGGGCGTAGGCGTCGGTGATCGAGGTGGGTTCATCGCAGACCACCAGCAGGACTTCTTGCGCGGCGCGCACGAAGCTGACCACGGACTCGCCAATCCCGGCGGCGGTGTCGATCACCAGCACGTCGAGGTTGTCGCCGATATCGCTGAACGCCTGGATCAGGCCGGCATGCTGCGCAGGGCTCAAGTGGACCATGCTCTGGGTGCCCGAGGCGGCCGGCACGATGCGGATGCCTCCAGGGCCCTGCAGCAGCACGTCGCGCAGCTCGCAGCGACCCTCGATCACATCGGCGAGGGTGTGTTTGGGCGTGAGCCCCAGCAAAACGTCAACGTTCGCCAACCCAAGGTCAGCATCCAGCAGCATGACACGACGGCCAAGCTCTGCCAGGGCCAGGGACAAATTCACTGACACGTTAGTTTTCCCGACGCCACCTTTGCCGCCGGTCACCGCGATCACCTGTACGGGATGCATGCTGCCCATTTTAATTCTTTACCTTGTCTTGCTTAGACGCAGGCTACATGGCTTGGCCGCGTGAATCGCTTGCAGACCATCGATGTAGATACATTTCATGGTGTTCATGCTGCCTCAACCCACCCGCTTTGCCGGGTTGTGGTAAAGGTCAGCGAACATATCGGCCATCGCTTCCTCGCTAGGCTCTTCTTGCATTTGCACGCTGACGGCACGGCTGACCAACTGATGACGGCGCGGCAGATGCAAATCATCCGGAATCCGCGGCCCGTCGGTCAGGTAGGCGACCGGAAGTTCATGACTGATAGCCAGGCTCAGCACCTCGCCCAGGCTCGCGGTTTCGTCGAGCTTGGTGAGGATGCATCCGGCCAGGCCGCAGCGCTTGTAGCTATGGTACGCAGCGGTAAGAACTTGTTTTTGGCTGGTGGTTGCAAGCACCAGGTAATTTTTTGCCTTGATGCCACGCCCGGCCAGGCTCTCCAGCTGCATGCGCAACGCCGGATCGCTGGCTTGCAGGCCGGCGGTATCGATCAGCACCACACGTTTGCGCAGCAACGGATCGAGGGCGTTGGCCAGGGACTGGCCCGGGTCGACGTGGGTCACCGACACATTGAGGATGCGGCCCAGGGTCTTGAGTTGCTCCTGGGCACCGATGCGGTAGCTGTCCATGCTTACCAGCGCGATGTTCTGGGCGCCGTACTTGAGCACGTAGCGCGCCGCCAGCTTGGCCAGCGTGGTGGTCTTGCCCATGCCGGCAGGGCCGACCATGGCGATCACGCCGCCCTCTTCCAGGGGTTCGAGTTCCGGGGTGACGATCATCCGCGCCAGGTGGGCCAGCAACATGCGCCAGGCCTGGCGAGGTTCTTCGATTTCGCTGGTCAGCGCCAGCAGGTCGCGGGACAACGGGCCGGACAGGCCGATGCGTTGCAGGCGACGCCACAGGTTGGCCTGTTGCGGCTTGCTGCCTTGCAGTTGGGTCCAGGCCAGCGAACCGAGCTGCACTTCCAGCAGCTCGCGCAGGCCGTTGAGCTCAAAGCGCATCGAGTCGAACACACGCTGGTCGACTGCGGCGGCCGGGGCAGGCGCGGCAGGACGCGGCGGTTCGATGAACGTCGGCTCGACCAGCGGCTCGGCGGCGGTCAGCGGCAGGCCGGCGAACAACTGGCGATTGGTGGTCGCATCGCTGTCACCGCGCATGCTCAGTTCGGCCTGGGCCGAGACAATGCGCGAGGCCGTCTTGCGCAGCTCGTCTTCAAGCTCCATGTTCGGGACACGCGGGGCCAGCGCCGAAGGGGTGTAATCCAGGGCAGCCGTCAGCTCGACACCGCCGGCAATACGACGGTTACCGATAATCGCAGCGTCGGCGCCCAGCTCGTCACGTACCAGTTTCATGGCCTGACGCATATCGGCGGCGAAAAAACGCTTTACTTGCATAACCCACTACCTCAGCCGTTGGGCCCTACTGTCGCGACGATAGTCACTTGCTTGTTGTCAGGGATTTCCTGATAAGCCAAAACGTGCAAATTCGGCACTGCCAGGCGTCCAAACCGCGACAACATCGCTCGGACCGGGCCTGCCACCAGCAGAATCACCGGCTGGCCCTGCATTTCCTGACGCTGCGCTGCTTCGATCAACGAACGCTGCAGTTTTTCAGCCATGCTTGGCTCCAGCAGAACGCCCTCTTCCTGGCCCTGTCCTGCCTTCTGAATACTATTGAGCAATATTTGTTCCAACCTTGGCTCCAAGGTGATCACAGGCAGCTCAGACTCAATCCCTACAATGCTTTGTACGATAGCGCGGGATAATCCAACGCGCACGGCGGCCACCAACGCGGCAGTATCTTGACTCTTGGCGGCATTGTTGGCGATGGCCTCGGCGATGCTGCGAATGTCGCGCACCGGCACCTGTTCGGCCAGCAGCGCCTGCAGCACCTTGAGCAATTGCGACAGCGACAGCACGCCCGGCACCAGCTCTTCGGCGAGCTTGGGCGAGGCTTTGGCCAGCAAACCCATTAGTTGCTGGACTTCTTCGTGGCCGATCAGCTCGTGGGAGTGCTTGTACAGAATCTGGTTGAGGTGCGTGGCGACCACGGTGCTGGCGTCCACCACGGTGTAGCCGAGGGACTGCGCCTGGCTGCGCTGGCTGACTTCGATCCAGACCGCTTCCAGACCAAAAGCCGGATCTTTGGCGGTTATACCGTTCAGCGTACCGAACACCTGGCCCGGGTTGATCGCCAGCTCGCGGTCGGGGTAGATCTCCGCTTCGGCGAGGATCACGCCCATCAGGGTCAGGCGGTAGGCGCTGGGGGCCAGGTCGAGGTTGTCGCGGATATGCACAGTGGGCATCAGGAAGCCCAGGTCCTGGGACAGCTTCTTGCGCACGCCCTTGATCCGCGCGAGCAATTGGCCGCCCTGGTTGCGGTCGACCAACGGGATCAGGCGGTAGCCGACTTCCAGGCCGATCATGTCGATCGGGGTCACATCGTCCCAGCCCAACTCCTTGGTTTCCTGGGCGCGGGCCGGCGACGGCAGCAGTTCCTGCTGGCGCGCGATTTCTTGCTGGGCCTTCACCTTGACCAAGTTCTGCTTTTTCCAGAACAGGTAGGCGCCACCGGCGGCCATCGCCGCCATGCTCAAGAACGAGACGTGGGGCATGCCGGGCACAATGCCCATGATCGCCATGATGCCCGCCGCCACGGCCAGCGCCTTGGGCGAGGCGAACATCTGCCGGCTGATCTGCTTGCCCATGTCTTCGGAGCCCGACGCACGGGTCACCATGATCGCCGCAGCTGTGGATAACAACAGTGATGGCAATTGCGCCACTAAACCGTCACCGATGGTCAGCAGGGCGTAGACCTTGCCCGCATCGCCGAAGGTCATGCCATGCTGGAAGATCCCGACCGCCATGCCGCCGATCAGGTTGATGAACAGAATCAACAGGCCGGCGATGGCGTCACCGCGCACGAATTTGCTGGCACCGTCCATGGAACCGTAGAACTCGGCTTCTTGGGCCACTTCCAGGCGACGCGATTTAGCCTGGTTCTGGTCGATCAGGCCGGCGTTGAGGTCGGCGTCGATGGCCATCTGTTTGCCGGGCATGGCGTCGAGGGTAAAGCGCGCGCTCACCTCGGAAATCCGCCCGGCGCCCTTGGTCACCACCACGAAGTTGATGATCATCAGGATCGCGAACACCACGATACCGACCACGTAGTTACCGCCGATCACCACCTCGCCGAAGGCCTGGATCACCTTACCGGCGGCGGCATGCCCGTCCTGGCCGTGGAGCATGACCACGCGGGTCGACGCCACGTTCAACGCCAGCCGCAACAGCGTGGCGATCAGCAGGATGGTGGGGAACACCGCGAAATCCAGCGGCCGCAACGCGTAGACGCAGACCAGCAGGACCACGACGGACAAGGCAATGTTGAAGGTGAAGAACACGTCGAGCAGGAACGGCGGCATCGGCAACATCATCATTGCCAGCATCACCAGCAACAACAACGGCACACCCAGATTGCCCCGCGAGAGGTCAGTCAGGGTGCTGCGGGCCGTGCTGAGCATTTGAGAGCGATCTACCACCGGTACTCCTCGCATCCTTGAAGCAAACTTTTGACGCCGAGAGGCGTCCTGGAGGCGCTATTGCAAGAAGCCTTCCAACTTCTGTTCTCCGAGTTGGATCAGTGACTAAGGAGCAAGCGCCCTCGCCACAAGTGTTCGCCTGCAGAGGTTGCGAAACTTCCGATAAGTGTTTGAGGTTGCCCCTAGGAAACTCGCTCTCTAGTCTCCGTACTTCGCTGCACACGCGGCGGTCGGGCGTCGCGGCCCATGTAAATTCAGGCGCAAAGTGCCATTGTCCGCTTTCAGTTGACGTTTTTTTATCGTCTATTGTGCGGCGCTACGGTGGCTGTGCGCGGGATACCTTCGGGTATGCCGGTTTCCTGATTCCGGTCCGCGAACCTGCGTACAGCTGCCACCCCATCGCATCGCGGCGATCAGTGGCAGCTCCACTTAAATCAGGAGCGTCACAATGGTTAAACCAACCCCAAATCCCCCGCGCGGCACCAATACCCCACCCACCGTGCTGTTCACCCTCATCGACGGCATCAGCACCGAAGACCTGCTGGTCAACCTCACCGAAACCCTGGCTTGCGCACACGCCCTGACCTGCGACTTCGCCTTTGATCTGGAAGGATCACGGTGAGAAGGGGCGCTGGGAATTGCGCAATTGGTTGGGGTAGCGCGGTTATTGGCCGAGCGAGTCCTGGATGACATCGAGCCATCAGCCGAGACCGAACTGGGTAAACCCTAGACAGGCATCCAACCCAGTGATCGTTCCCGCCAGTGGGAACGATCAACTTTTGCTTCAAGGGGGCAGAGCGCCGAGGGGCGCGGCGAAGGGATGCTATCAGTGGCGATCTTTATACAGGACGCACATTCTCGGCCTGCGGGCCTTTTTGGCCCTGCGTCACGTCGTATTCCACTTTTTGATTTTCTTCCAAACTTTTGAAACCGGTGCCGGTGATTGCTGAATAGTGGACAAACACGTCCGTGCTGCCGTCGTCGGGAGAAATAAAACCAAACCCCTTCTCCGCGTTAAACCATTTCACAGTGCCCGTTGCCATGGCCGTTCTCCGTACACTTCAATTAAGAACTTACACAGGTGTCGTCAGATCAGTTGAATGTCGCATGCATAGATGCCCGCCGGTCGATGGATCATCCAAAACTGCACTTTCTGCCCCTCCGAAAGCAGGCATCCATCCGAACTGCACAGATCTACCAACACATCGTCTCCCCCACTATCCAACGCAATCGAACCCAATCCGGTCTGCTGGTCATAAGACTTAACCCGGCCTGTGAATAGCTGCATCGCCCCACTCCCGGCATTTTACTTCGCAGTACCTGAGGCAATAGAACCGCGAGAAGGCGAAAGTGACGACTGTCAAAGTTGACAGGTCAGGAAGGTTTACGACGAATGGCACGGTGCCAATTTGAACAGTTGGTCAGGAATCGCGCCGCAAATCCGGCGGAATCGGCAGGTCCTTGAGTGGATCGGGGCGCTTGCCTTTGCCCGCGCGGTACTGGCGGATCTGGTAGACGTAGGCCAATACCTGGGCCACGGCCAGGTACAGCCCGGCGGGGATTTCCTGGTCGAGGTCGGTGGAGTAGAAGATCGAACGCGCCAGCTCCGGCGACTCCAGCAACAGGATGTCGTTGGCCACGGCGATTTCGCGGATTTTCAGCGCCGTGAAGTCGCTGCCCTTGGCCAGCAGCATCGGCGCGCCGCCCTTCTCCGGGTCGTACTTGAGGGCCACGGCGTAGTGGGTCGGGTTAGTGATCACCACGTCGGCGTCGGGCACCGAAGCCATCATCTTGCGCTGGGACATTTCGCGCTGCAGTTGGCGAATGCGCTGCTTGACCTCGGGGCGGCCTTCCTGGTCCTTGTGTTCGTCGCGCACTTCCTGCTTGGTCATCAGCAGTTTCTTGTGGCTTTCCCACAACTGGATCGGCGCATCCACGGCGGCGATCAGGATCAGCCCGGCGGCCATCCACAACGCACTCCAGCCCACCACTTGCACGCTGTGGATGATCGCCGACTCCAACGGCTCATGGGCGATGCGCAGCAGGTCATCGATGTCGGAGGACAATACCACCAAGGCCACGAACAGAATCAGGATGAACTTGGCCAGGGCCTTGAGCAGTTCCACCAACGCCTTGGTGGAAAACATGCGCTTGAGCCCCGCCGCCGGGTTCATGCGGCTGAATTTTGGCGCCATGCTGCTCGCGGCGAACAGCCAGCCTCCAAGGGCGACTGGGCCGATCAGCGCGGCCAGGAGCAAGGTGATCAAAATCGGCTGCACGGCCAGGATCGCGATTTTCCCCGAATGCAGCAGGTACTGCCCCATGGCGCCGGGGCTGAGCAGCACTTCACGGGGCAGGCTGAAGTTGAGTTTCATCAACTCCATCAGGTCGAGCGCCAGGCCGCCGCCGTAGATCAGCAAGGCGCCGGCACCGGCCATCATCGTCGCGACGGTGTTGAGCTCTTTGGAGCGGGCAATCTCGCCCTTTTCCCGGGAGTCCTTTTTTCGTTTCTCCGTGGGGTCTTCTGTTTTGTCCTGACCACTCTCGCTCTCGGCCATGGCTCAGCGCGCCCGTGCCAGATCACGTAAGAACTGCAAGGCGTCGCTCGCCAGCGGTTGATACTGATTGAGAATGTCGGCCATGCCGATCCAGAAAATCCCCATGCCCAATACCAGGGTCAACGGGAAACCGATAGAGAAGATATTCAGCTGCGGCGCCGCGCGGGTCATCACCCCAAACGCGATGTTGACCACCAGCAGCGCGGTGATCGCCGGCAGCACCAGCAACAGCGAAGCGCCCAACACCCAACTGAGGCGCCCCACCAGTTCCCAGAAGTGATTGACCACCAACCCCGAGCCGACCGGCAAGGTGGTGAAACTTTCGGTCAGCACCTCGAACACCACCAGGTGGCCGTTCATGGCCAGGAACATCAAGGTCACCAGCATGGTCAGGAACTGCCCGATCACCGCCGCCGACACGCCGTTGGTGGGGTCGACCATCGACGCAAAACCCATACCCATCTGGATCGAGATGATTTGCCCGGCGATCACGAATGCCTGGAAGAACAGTTGCAGAGAGAAACCCAGCAGCGAGCCGATCAGGATCTGCTCGGCAATCAGCATCAGCGCACTGAGGTCCAGCGCATTGACCGCAGGCATCGGCGGCAAGCCCGGCACCAGCACCACGGTGATCGCCACCGCGAAGTACAGGCGGATGCGCCGTGGTACCAGGGTGGTGCCGAACACTGGCATGCTCATCAGCACCGCCGTGACCCGGAACAGCGGCAAGATAAACGACGCGACCCAGGTGCTGATCTGGGTGTCGGTCAACGCCAGCAGTGATTGCATGCGGTCAGCCGATCAACTGCGGAATACTGCCGTACAGCTGCAGGATATATTCCATGAAGGTTTGCACCAGCCACGGGCCGGCGACAATCAACGTGACCAGCATCACCAGCAGGCGCGGCAGGAAGCTCAGGGTTTGTTCGTTGATCTGGGTCGCGGCCTGGAACATCGCCACCAGCAGGCCGACCAACAGGCTCGGCACCACCAGCACGGCAACCATCATCGTGGTCAGCCACAACGCTTCACGGAACAGGTCGACGGCAACTTCTGGGGTCATAGCCCTACACTCCGCCGAAACTGCTGGCCAACGTGCCGATGATCAGTGCCCAGCCGTCCACCAGCACAAACAGCATGATTTTGAACGGCAACGAGATGATCAGCGGCGACAGCATCATCATCCCCATGGCCATCAGCACGCTCGCCACCACCAGGTCGATGATCAGGAACGGGATAAAGATCATGAAACCGATCTGGAACGCCGTCTTCAGTTCCGAGGTGACGAACGCCGGCACCAGGATCGTCAGCGGCGCCTGGTCCGGCGTGGCGATGTCGGTGCGCTTGGACAGGCGCATGAACAGCTCAAGGTCGCTGGAGCGGGTCTGCGACAGCATGAAGTCTTTGATCGGGCCTTGGGCCTTGTCGATGGCGTCTTGCGCCGTGAGCTTTTCCGCGAGGTAAGGCTGCAGGGCTTGCTGGTTCACCTTGTCGAAGACCGGCGCCATGATGAACATCGTCAAGAACAGCGCCATGCCCGTGAGGATCTGGTTCGATGGCGTCTGTTGCAGGCCCAGGGCCTGACGCAGGATCGAGAACACGATAATGATGCGCGTGAAGCTGGTCATCAGCATGACAAACGCCGGGATAAAACTCAGCGCCGTCATGATCAGCAGGATCTGCAGGCTGACCGAATACTCCTGGGCCCCGGCCGCGTTGGTGCCAAGCGTAATCGCCGGGATCGACAACGGGTCGGCGGCGAACGCCAATGGCGCGGCCAGCCACAGCATGAGCGTCAATAAAACGCGCATTACTTCTTATCCTTCTGATCCTTGCCCAGCAATTCCATCAGGCGCTGGGCGAATTCTGGCGTGGCGGCTTGGGTCGGGGCGACGTTGACCGGGGTCTTGAGCACATGCAGCGGGGTGATGCGGCCGGGGGTGAGGCCCAGCAGGATCTGTTCCTCGCCCACCTGCACCAGCACCAGCCGATCACGCGGGCCGAGGGCGCGCGAGCCGATCATCTCGATGACCTGGGCGTTGCCCGGGCCAATGTTCTGCACCCGACGCATCAACCAGGCCAGCACGAAAATCAGCCCGACCACCAGCAGCAGGCCCAGTACCAGTTGGGTCAACTGACCGCCGATACCGCTGCTCACCACCGGTGCCGCCGCCGCGGCCGCCTGCGCGACCGGCTCGGCCGCGAGGGCGCTCAATGGCAGCGCCAGCAACAGTCCCGCCATCGAATACTTCATGTCAGCGCAGCTTCTTGATGCGTTCGCTCGGGCTGATCACGTCGGTCAGGCGAATGCCGAACTTTTCGTTGACCACCACCACTTCGCCATGGGCGATCAGCGTGCCGTTGACCAGCACGTCCAGCGGCTCGCCGGCCAAGCGGTCAAGCTCGATCACCGAGCCCTGGTTGAGCTGCAGCAGGTTGCGGATGTTGATGTCGGTGCTGCCGACTTCCATGGAGATCGACACCGGGATGTCGAGAATCACGTCCAGGTTCGGGCCGTCGAGGCTCACCGGGTCGTTGTTCTTCGGCACGCTGCCGAATTCTTCCATGGGCAGGCGGTTACTGGCCGGTGCAGTAGAGGCATCGGCCGCCAGCAGCGCGTCGATATCGTCCTGGCCGACATCGCCGGTTTCTTCCAGGGCCGCAGCCCATTCGTCGGCCAGGGCCTGGTCTTCGGCGGAAGTGTTTTCGTGTTCGGTAGCCATTACATGTCCTCGGCGGAGCAAACATTCATAAATAGGGGTGCATCAATACGGGTGACTCAACGCCGGTTGATCGGCTCCACCACTTGCAGCGCCAGGTTGCCCTTGTGGGAACCGAGCTTGACCTTGAACGACGGCACGCCGTTGGCGCGCATGATCAGTTCTTCCGGCAACTCGACGGGAATCACGTCGCCCGGTTGCATGTGCAAGATATCCCGCAGGCGCAACTGACGACGCGCCACGGTGGCGCTCAGCGGCACGTCGACGTCCAGCAGGTCTTCGCGCAGGGCCTTGACCCAGCGTTCATCCTGATCGTCGAGGTCGGACTGGAAGCCGGCATCGAGCATTTCGCGCACCGGCTCGATCATCGAGTACGGCATGGTCACGTGCAGGTCACCGCCACCGCCATCGAGTTCGATGTGGAACGTCGACACCACAATCGCTTCGCTGGGGCCGACGATGTTGGCCATGGCCGGGTTCACTTCCGAGTTGATGTACTCGAAGTTGACTTCCATGATCGCCTGCCAGGCTTCCTTCAAGTCGATGAAGGCCTGCTCCAGCACCATCCGCACCACCCGCAGTTCCGTGGGGGTGAATTCCCGGCCTTCGATCTTGGCGTGACGGCCGTCGCCGCCGAAGAAGTTGTCCACCAGCTTGAACACCAGTTTGGCGTCGAGGATGAACAACGCCGTGCCGCGCAATGGCTTGATCTTGACCAGGTTGAGGCTGGTAGGCACGTACAGCGAGTGTACGTATTCACCGAACTTCATCACCTGCACGCCGCCCACCGCCACGTCCGCCGAGCGGCGCAGCATGTTGAACATGCTGATGCGGGTGTAACGGGCGAAACGCTCGTTGATCATTTCCAGGGTCGGCATGCGTCCACGGACGATGCGATCCTGGCTGGTCAGGTCATAACTTTTGACGCTGCCGGGTTCGGCAGCCGTTTCGGTCTGTACCAGACCATCGTCCACGCCATGCAGCAGCGCATCGATTTCATCCTGGGACAGCAGGTCTTGCACGGCCATGTGGTGATCCTACTGCAATACGAAATTAGTGAAGAGCGCCTGCTCGACCACCACTTTGCCGAGCTCTTTCTGGGCCACTTCCTGCACGCTGGCAGTGACCTTCTGGCGCAGCATTTCCTGGCCCACCGGGGTGGCCAGGTTGTCGAAGCTTTGCGCGGAAAACAACATCACCAGGTTGTTGCGGATCACCGGCATATGCACCTTGAGCGCATCAAGGTCCGCCTGGTTGCGCGCCAGCAAGGTGATGCTCACCTGCAGGTAGCGTTGACGACCGTTCTGGTTGAAGTTGGCGACAAAGGCCGGAAGCATCGGCTCGAAGATTGCCGGTTGCTTGACGTTACTGGCAGTTTCGGCGGCGGGCGCCGGTTTGCTCGCACTGCTGTGCATGATGTACCAAGTGCCGCCCACAGAGGCGCCGATGGCCAGGACCAGGGCCAGGACAATCAACAGGATAAGCTTGAGCTTACCCTTGCCTGCAGGTGCTTTTGCTGCGTCGTCGCTCTTCGCCATGCCAATAATCCGTCACTATTCGGGGATTCATAGATCTACGGAAAGGCAAGAGCAAGTGTTATGCCAGAGTTGTCAGGCAGAGCAGGACAGCGGCCACTCCACAGATCCATTGTGGGAGGGGGCTTGCCCCCGATAGCGGAGTTCCAGTCGACCGATCCGTTGACGGGCACACCGCCATCGGGGTGTACAGACGGAGACATCCTTTACAAACGAGACCGGGGACATCCTTTA
>NZ_JALJRR010000020.1:0-116346 GCF_024519615.1 Pseudomonas sp. Pse79 | reverse complement strand
CCAGCAGGTTCAACTGGCCGAGGGTCTGCTGCGGATCGGCGACCATCGCCTGCAAGAGGTTCTGCCAGTGGCCGGCCATGCGTGCGATGGTCGCCGGGGCGAACAGGTCGGTGGCGTAGCTCAGGGACGCACGCAACAGCGTCTGGCTTTCCTCGACGTCCAGCGCCAGGTCGAATTGGGCGACGCCTTCATCCCAACTCAGGACCTCGACGTCAAGCTCGGTGAGGCGCTGCCAATGGCTATCGACCGACGTCACGCGGTGGTTGAACAACACCTGGAACAGCGGGCTGAGGCTCAGGCTGCGCTCGGGCTGCAAGGCCTCCACCAACTGCTCGAACGGCAGGTCCTGATGGGCCTGGGCCTCAAGGGAGCGTTGACGCGTCTGGTGCAGCAAGTGCTCGACGCTCATCTGCCCGTGGATATCGGCCTTGAGCACCTGGGTGTTGACGAAGAAGCCGATCAGCCCTTCGGTTTCCAGGCGATTGCGGTTGGCAATCGGCACGCCGACGCGCACGTCCTCCTGACCGCTGTAGCGGTGCAGCAAGGCCTGGTACGACGCCAGCAACACCATCGGCAACGTCACCCCGGTGCGCTGCGCCAGGCTGCGCAAACCGGCGAGCAACGGCGCCGCTAGCTCAATACCCAGGCGCGCGCCACGGTGGCTTTGCAGCGCTGGGCGCGGGTAGTCGACTGGCAATTCCAGCACCGGTTGCACACCGCCCAGTTGCTCACGCCAGTAAGCCAGTTGACGCGCGGTCTCGCCGGCCTCCATCCATTGACGCTGCCACAGGGCGTAGTCGGCGTACTGGATCGGCAAGGCCGGCAGGTGCGGCGTGGTCCCCTGGCTGAACGCGGCGTAGAGCTGCACCAGTTCTTCGACCATCAGTTGCATCGACCAGCCATCCGAGACGATATGGTGCTGCACCAGCACCAGCACGTGGTCATCCTCAGCCAGACGCAGCAACGTGACCCGCAGCAACGGCCCGCGCAGCAGGTCGAACGGACGCGCGACCTCGGCAGCGACCTGCGCCTTGAGCCCGGCTTCGTCGCTGTCGGCCTGGTCGACGTCGATCAGGCCCGATTCTTCAATCACTTGCCGTGTGCCGCTGGCGTCCTGATGCAGATGGGTGCGCAGGCTTTCGTGGCGCGCCAGCAAGGTGTCGAAACTGCGTTGCAGCGCCGCCAGGTCCAGCGTGCCTTTCAGGCGCAGGGCGCTGGGGATGTGGTACGCGGCGCTGTGCGGGTCGAGTTGCCAGAGGAACCATTGGCGTTCCTGGGCATAGGACAGTGGCAACGGTTGGGTGCGGTCGGCCTTGAGCATCGCCGGTGCGACCACGCCCTCCTCGCCCAGCGCCGCGACGAAGTCACCCAGCGCCGGGTGTTCGAACAGGGTCTTGAGCGCCACTTCCAGCGTCAGCGCCTGGCGGACCCGCGACACCACGCGGGTGGCCAGCAGCGAATGCCCGCCCAGCTCGAAGAAGTGGTCGTCGAGGCCGACATGAGGTACGCCCAGCACCTCGGCCCAGATCGCCGCCACCTGCTGTTGGCGCAGTGTGACGGGGGCGACATGGCCTTTGAGCAACAGGCTGGCGTCCACGCTGGGCAGAGCCTTGCGGTCGAGCTTGCCGTTGGGGGTCAAGGGCAGGCTGTCGAGGCACATCAGGTACGCCGGCACCATGTAGTCCGGCAAACGCTCGCGCAAGGCGGCTTGGTAGACCTGCGGCGTCTGTGGGGCGGAGGTCACCAGATAGGCGATCAAGCGGTCGTTGTCGGCCAGCACCACGGCTTCGCGCACGCCGGGGTGTTCGCGCAGGCAGGCTTCGATTTCGCCCAGTTCGATACGGAACCCGCGCACCTTGACCTGCTGGTCGACCCGGCCGATGTACTCCACCACGCCGTGGTCGCGGTAGCGCGCCAGGTCACCGGTACGGTACAGGCGTTCGCCCGGTGCGCCATAAGGGTTGGGCACGAAGCGTTCGGCGGTGAGCGCCGGCCGTGCATGGTAACCGCGCGCCAGGCCGACACCGCCGATCAGCAGCTCACCGGCCGCGCCCAACGGGCATGGGCTGAGCCCGGCGTTGAGGATGAACAACGCGGTATTGGCAATCGGCCGCCCGACAAAAGGCTGCGGCGCCAACAGCCGATGGGCCGCCGACCAGATGGTGGTTTCCGTGGGGCCATACAGGTTCCACACCGGGCCTTGCAGATCGAGCAGACGCTGGGCCAGGTCGGCCGGCAGCGCTTCGCCGCCGCACAGTGCCTTGATGCCATGCAGCCGCTCGGCACGCGGGCTGTCCAGCAGCATGCGCCAGGTTGACGGCGTGGCTTGCAGCACATTGGCGCGCTGGTGGTGCGCCAGGTCGATAATCGCCTCCGGGTCGAGGGCCAGGGCCTGGCCGCTCAGCAGCACCGTGGCGCCAACCGTCAGCGGCACGTACAGCTCCAGGGCGAAGATGTCGAACGAGAACGTGGTCAGCGACAGCACCCGCGCCTCCCGGCCGATGTCCAGGCTGGCGGCCATGCCGCAGGTGAAACTGCACAGCCCGCGGTGGCGCACCATCACGCCCTTGGGCTGGCCGGTGGAGCCGGAGGTGTAGATCACGTAGGCCAGGTGTTCCGGGCTGACGTCCACTTGCGGGTTGTGTTCGCCAGCGTCGCTGTCATCGACCAGCAGCACGTGCAGGCCTTGCGGTTGCGCCAGTCGGCCGATCAGCGCTGGCTGGGTCAGCAGCACCCGGGCGCGGCTATCTTCGAGCATGAACGCCAGGCGCTCCGCCGGGAACTGCGGGTCGAGCGGCACGTAGGCGCCACCGGCCTTGAGGGTCGCCAGCAGGCCGACCGCCATGTCCAGGGAACGCTCCACATGCACCGCCACCAGCACGTCCGGGCCGACACCCGCCGCGATCAGGCGATGGGCCAGGCGATTGGCGCGGCGGTTGAGTTCGGCATAACTCAAGGCGTCGTCGTTGAATTGCACAGCGATGGCGTCGGGCTGGGCCAGGGCCTGCGCTTCGAACAGCTGATGCACACAGCGCTCGCGGGGGTAATCGAAGGCCGTGTGGTTCCACGCTTCGAGCATCTGCCGCCACTGCGCCGCGCTGAGCAGCGCCAGCTCGTCCAGGGGTTGGGAGGCATCGCGCACCACGGCGCGCAGCAGGTTCTGCCAATGCTCGGCCAAGCGCTCGACGGTCGCCGGTTCGAACAGGTCGGTGGCGTAGGTCAACGCAGCCCAGAGGCCATCGGCCGACTCCTCGGTTTCCAGGTTGAGGTCGAACTGGGTGCTGTGGCCGGTCCAATCCACCGCTTGCAGGTCCAGGCCAGGCAACTGCAGCGGGCCGGCGCGCAGGTTGTCCTGATGATTGAACATCACTTGGAACAACGGGTTATGGCTGAGGCTGCGCTCCGGTTGCAGCGCTTCCACCAGTTGTTCGAAGGGCAAGTCCTGATGGGCCTGGGCCTCCACCGCACGTTGCTTGACCTGGGCGAGCAAGCGGTCGAAGCCCATCCGCCCATGCAGCTCGGCCTGCAGTACCTGGGTGTTGACGAAGAAGCCGATCAGCCGCTCGGTTTCCAGGCGATTGCGGTTGGCGATCGGCACCCCGACACGGATCGCGGACTGGCCGCTGTAGCGAAACAGCAAGGTCTGGAACGCGGCGAGCAACAGCATGAACAGGGTCACGTCCTGACGCTGGGCGAGGGCCTTGAGTTCGGCGACCAGCGCGGCGTCCAGATGCAGTTGTCGGCGCGCGCCGCGATGGCTTTGCAGCGCCGGACGCGGGTGGTCCAGGGGCAGCTCCAGCAGCGGATGTTCGCTGCCCAGGCGGGCGCACCAATAATCGAGTTGGCGCTGTTTCTCCCCGGCGGCCATCCACTCGCGTTGCCACAGGGCATAGTCGGCATAGTGCAGCGGCAACGCCGGCAACGGCGCCTGGCCCTGATACAGGGCCAGCAGTTCGTCGACCATCACCTGCATCGACCCACCATCGGAGATGATGTGGTGCTGGGTGATTACCAGCACATGGTGCTCCGCTTCGACGTGCAGCAACGTGACGCGCATCAGCGGGCCGTTGACCAGGTCGAACGGGCGCTGGATCTCCTGCGCCACCGTCGCTTCGATCGCGGCTGCGGCGATGTGCTGATGCGCCAGTGCAATCGCCAGATGGGGGTGGATCACCTGCCAAGTCTGCTCGCCCTCCTCCACGAAGGTGGTGCGCAGCGGTTCATGGCGCTGCACCAGGGCGTGGAAAGCGTGTTCCAGCGCAGCGATATCCAACGGGCCGCGCAGGTGCAGTGCGGCGGGGACGTGATAGGCGGCGCTGGTCGGGTCCAGTTGCCAGAGGAACCATTGGCGCTCCTGGGCGAACGACAACGCCAACGGCCGGTCACGCCCGGCCGCCTGCAGCGTCGGTGCCGTGTCGCCCTGCACGCCGGCGCACGCGGCCGCGAAGGCCTCCAGCGTCGGCTGCTCGAACAGCGCGCGCAACGGCACTTCCAGCTTGAGGTCATGGCGCACGCGGGAGATCACCTGGGTGGCCAGCAACGAATGGCCGCCGCGCTCGAAGAAATGGTCATCGAGCCCCACGCGCTCGACCTGCAACACCGCTTGCCAGATCGCTGCCAACCGGATCGCCAGCGGGCTGTGCGGGGCGCGGTGGGCCTGTCGGGGCTGGTTCAGGTCCGGTGCCGGCAGTGCGCGGCGGTCCAGCTTGCCGTTGTTGTTCAACGGCAAGGCATCGAGCACCACCCACTGCGCCGGCACCATGTAGTCGGGCAACACACGGTGCAAGGTCGCCGCCAGCGCCTGGGTGTCCAGGCGCTGGCCCTGGGTCGGCACCACGTAGGCCACCAATTGCGCACCCACGGCGCCCGGCTGCGCGATGACTGCCGCCTCACGCACCTGCGGCAAGCCTTGCAGGCTGGCCTCGATTTCGCCGATTTCGATACGGAAACCGCGAATCTTCACCTGATGATCGATGCGCCCGACGTACTCCAACGCACCGGCCTGGTTGTAACGGGCCAGGTCGCCACTGCGGTAGAGCCGCGCCCCCGGCACGGCGGAAAACGGGTCCGGCAGGAAGCGCTCGGCCGTCAGCGCCGGGCGGTCGAAATAGCCCTGGGCCAGGCCGTACTCGGCACCGATGCACAGCTCGCCGAGGCCCTCGGTGGCCAACAGCTCGAACGCACTGTCGAGCACATACAGCGAACGGCCTTCGATGGCCTGGCCGATGGGCACGCCGAACGCGTCACTGGCATCCAGCAACTGGCAGTCATGCACGCTGGACACCACCGTGGCCTCGGTCGGCCCATAGGTGTTGACCAGCCGCACGTGGCCCAGGCCGGCGGCGTGCCAGGCGCGCAGGCCTTCCACCGACATGGCTTCGCCGCCCACATGCACCTGGCGCAGATTGCCCAGGGCGCGGTGTTCGACCGCACATTCCTTGGCCAGCAGGTACCAGTACGCCGCCGGCAAGTCAGCGAGGGTCACGCCCTGCTCGACGATTTCCCGCGCCAGTTGCCCGGCGTCCCACAGTTCATCGCCACGCATGATCAACGCAGCGCCTATACACAGCGGCGGGTAGCACTGCTCGACAAAGCCGTCGAAGCTGAACGTGGCGAACTGCAGCACACGGTCCGCCGCACACAGCCGGCTGTAGACCGCGGCGCTGTCGCAGAACTGGCCGAGGGCGGCGTGATCGATGGCCACGCCCTTGGGTTGGCCGGTGGAGCCGGAGGTGTAGATCACGTAGGCCAGGTCGGCGGCGCCCACGTGGCTGGGCGGATTGGCGCGCGGGTAAGCGGCCAACTCAGCGCCGGATGCGCTGAAGTCCACACGGATCAGACCTTGCGGCAGCGGCAGGTCGGCGAGCAGCCCGGTTTCGCTGAGCAGCAGGTCCACACGACTGTCCGCCAGCATGTAGGCCAGGCGTTCGTTGGGGTATTTCGGGTCCAGCGGCACATAGGCGGCGCCGCTTTTAAGTACCGCCAGCAGACTGACGATCAACTGCGGGCCACGTCGGCAGGCTAGGCCCACGCGCTGCCCAGGCCCCACGCCCAGCGCCAGCAGGCGATGGGCCAGGCGGTTGGCGTGGTCGTTGAGCTGGGCATAGCTCAAGCGCGCTTCGCCGGCCTGCACCGCCAGCGCATCCGGGGTGGCGGCGGCCTGGGCGGCAATGCGTTGATGCACGTGCAGCTCACGTAGGGCCGCGCCGGGTGCCCGGCCCAGGGCGAGCATGTCGCGCTGCGTGGTGGGGTCGAGCAGGCGCAAGTTGCCGAGCGGCGCCTGCGCATCGACGAGCAGTTGCACCAGCAGGTGCTGCAGGTTGGCGCTCAATCGCGCGACCTGATCGGCACTGAAACGCGCGCGGTCGTAGCTCCATTCCAGGCGCAGGTTCGCCCCCAGCTCAATCCCCAGGGTCAGCGGGTAGTGGGTGCGTTCATGGTTGTGCAGGCGGCCAAAGGTCAGGCCTGCGGGCGCGCCCTGTTTCAGGGCTTCGGCCACCGGGAAGTTTTCGAACACCAGCAAGGTGTCGAACAACGCGCCCTGCTGGCCCGCCCAGCCCTGGATGTCGTAGAGCGGCACATGTTCGTGATCGCGCAGGCTCAGGTTCAGCGCTTGCAGCTCGCTGAGCCAGCACGCGGCCGATTGGGCCGGCGCGGCCAGGCTGACGAGCGGCAAGGTGTTGATAAACAGGCCCAGTTGCTGCTCGATCCCCGGCAGCGGCGCCGAACGCCCGGCGACGGTGGCACCGAACGCCACGCAATCCTGGCCGGTGTAGCGCTGCAGCAACAGGCTCCACGCCCCTTGCAGCAAGGTGTTGAGGGTGATTTTCTGGCGGCGGGCAAACTCGCCGAGCGCTTGGGTGAAGTCGCTGTCGAGCACCACCTGATGGTCGGCCATCCCTGTGGCGTGGGCCGGCACGCGCAGCGCCTCCGCCAGCAAGGTGGGCGCTTGCAACGGCGCCAGCGTGGCTTTCCAGAAGGCTTCGCCCGACCCTTGGTGTTGCAGCCAACCCAGGTAGTCGCGGAACTGTCCCAGCGGTGCCGGCACGGTATGGCCGGCATAGTGGGCGATGACTTCGCCCAGCAACTGGGCGTTGCTCCAGCCATCCATCAGGATGTGGTGGCTGGTGAAAATCAACTGCCAGGTCGCGCCGGCACCGCGTACCAGCAACAGGCGAAACAGCGGCGCCGCGTCGAGCGCGAAGCCCTTGTCGCGCTCGGCTGCGGCGAGGGCCTCGACGTCGGCATCGGGGTCTTCGATGACTTGCAACGGCAAGTCGACCTGCCGCTGGATCAACTGATGGGCACTGTCCAGGCCCAGCCAGTGGAAGCTGCTGCGCAGGATGTCATGCCGCTCCAGCGCGGCCTGCCAGGCGCGACCGAACGCCAAAAGATCGAGGCCGCCGATGTCCAGGCGCAACTGGTTGATATAGGCCTGGGCCTCGGGCTCGTACAGGCTGTGGAACAGCATGCCCTGCTGCATCGGCGACAGCGGGTAGAGATCGGCAATGGCCGGTCCCGCGACGGGCAGCCCATCCAACTGGCGCTGGGTCAGACGCGCCAGCGGGAAGTCCGACGGGGTGACCTGCCCTGCCGGCGTGGCACTACAATGCACGATCAGGGCCTTGAGTTCCGCCGCATAGTCATCCGCCAGGCGCTGGATTGTCGCAGCCTCGAACATCTCACGGCTGAAGCCCCACTGCAGGGTCAATTCCCCACCGTACACCTGCCCTTCCAGCGTCAACCAGTTGGCCAGCGGCGCTTCGGGGTCCTGGGACTGACCGCTGCCGCCAGTGGCGGGTACGAACAGTGCCGATTCGTTGAACTGGCGATCGAACTGTCCCAGGTAGTTGAAGGTAATGCGCGGCGCGGCAAGGCTTGATAGGGCTTCGCGGGCGTCCGGTGTGCCGAGGTAACGCAACAGGCCGTAGCCGATGCCTTTATCGGGCACGCCCCGCAGTTGCTCCTTGACCGACTTGATCGCATCCGCCAACCCGCCCTCGGCCTGCAGGCGCAGCGGGAACAGGCTGGTGAACCAACCGACGGTACGGCTCAGGTCGACATTGTCGAACAGGTCTTCACGGCCATGGCCTTCCAGCTGGATCAGCGCAGCCGTCTGGCCGCTCCACCGGCAGATCACCCGCACCAATGCGCTCAGCAGCAGGTCGTTGACCTGGGTGCGATAGGCGGCCGGAGCGTCTTGCAGCAGTTGACGGGTGTGTTCGGCGTCAAGGCGGATTTCCAGCTTGGCGCCCAGGCGATTTTGCAGGCCGCCTTGCGGGTTGTCGCAAGGCAAATCGGCGTCGGCCGTCTGCGCCTGCCAGTACGCCAGTTGCGCGTCGAGGGTCTGTGCATGGGCCTGCAACTGCCGGACCCACACTTGGTAGGCGCAGGTCTTGGCCGGCAGCGGCGCAGCGCCGTAGGCCTGTTGCAGGTCTTCGAGCAGGATGCGCCAGGACACGCCGTCCACCACCAGGTGATGGACCACCAGCAACAGGCGCTGGGTGCCGTCGGCCATGCTCACCAGGGCGGCGCGCAGCAGCGGGCCTTGTTCAAGATCGAGGCTGCGCTGGGCCGCCTCGCAGAGTGCGGCCAGTTCTGTGTCGTCGCTGGCGTGGGATTGCCACAATCCGGGCGCGGTGATCGGCGCGGCATGGGTTTGCTGCCAGCCTTCGGCCTGCTCGACAAAGCGCAGGCGCAAAGCGTCGTGATGATTGATCACCTGGGTCAAGGCCGCGTCGAGACGCGCAGGCTCCAGGGCTTCGCGCGGGATCAACAGCAACGACTGGTTCCAATGTTCGCGCACCGGGATGGCCTGGGCGAAGAAGCTCTGCTGCACCGGGGTCAGCATCACCTCACCGCTGACCGGGCCCTGGTCGACGCTCGCGGCCTGCTCGAAGGTCGCCACCAACGCCAGGCTGCGCACGCTCTGGTACTGGAACAGGTCGCGCGGGCTGAGGCGAATGCCTGCCTGGCGCGCGCGGCTGACCACTTGGATGGAGATGATCGAATCGCCGCCCAGCTCGAAAAAATTGTCGTCCAGGCCGACCTGCGGGATGCCGAGCACATCGCCCCAGATTGCGGCCAGCGCCTGCTGCACGGGGCTTTGCGGGGCGCTATAGGCCTGCTGTGCGGCGGCGTCCGGCACTGGCAGCGCTTTGCGATCCAGCTTGCCATTGGCGGTCACCGGCAATTGGTCCAGGTGCAGCATATGGGTCGGCACCATGTACTCCGGCAGGCTGCCGAGCAGCCACGCCTTGAGGTCGGTGGGCGCTTCGCCTTCCAACACCAGGTAGGCCACCAGGTGTTTGCCGCCCTGCACCAGCACCACCGCCTCACGCACGCCGGGATGCTGCAGCAGGCGCGTCTCGATTTCGCCCAGTTCGATGCGCAGACCGCGCAGTTTGACCTGATGATCGAGACGGCCGAGGTACTCGATCACGCCGTCGGCCCGCTGGCGCACGCGGTCGCCAGTGCGGTACACACGTGCGCCGTCAGCGAACGGGCTGGGCACGAAACGCTCGGCGGTCAGGGCCGCACGCCGGTGGTAACTGCGCGCCAGGCCGCTGCCGCCCAGGTAGAGCTCGCCGGACACGCCGGCCGGCACCGGGTTGAGCTGGGCGTCGAGCACGTAGGTGTAGAGGTTGGCGATCGGACGGCCGATGGGCACGCTGTCGGCGCCTTCATCGACACAGCTCCAGTGGGTTACGTCGATGGCCGCTTCGGTCGGGCCATAGAGGTTGAACAGAGCGGCCTGTGGCAGTTTGGCGAACACTTGGCTCTGTGCATCCAACGGCAAGGCTTCGCCGCTGCAGACGATGCGCTTGAGGCCGGTGCAAGCCTGCACGCCCGGCTCATGGATAAACGCCTGGAGCATCGACGGCACGAAATGCACGGTGGTGATCGCGTGTCGGCCAATGGTCGCAATCAGGCGCGCCGGCTCGCGGTGTTCGCCAGGGGCCGCGACCACCAGGCGCGCACCAGTCATCAACGGCCAGAAGAACTCCCACACCGACACGTCGAAGCTGAACGGGGTTTTCTGCAGCACCGCATCGCTGGCCTCCAGCGTGTAGGCCTGTTGCATCCAGCACAGGCGGTTGACCAGCGCGCGATGGCTGTTGCCGGCGCCCTTGGGTTGGCCGGTGGAGCCGGAGGTGTAGATCACATACGCGAGGTTCAGCCCGTGAATCGCCATGGCGGGGGCTTCGCAGCTGTAGCCGTCGAGCCACAGCGCGGGCGCGTCCAGGGCAATCACCTGGACAGCCGCGACCGGCAGCGACGGCAGCAGGCTTTGCTGGCTGAGCAGCAGCTGGATGCCGCTGTCTTCGATCATGTAGGCCAGGCGTTCCGGGGGATATTCGGGGTCGAGCGGGACATAGGCAGCGCCGGCTTTGAGAATCCCCAGCAGGCCGACCACCATTTCGATGGAGCGCTCGATGCAAAGACCCACCAAGGCATCGGGGCCAACCCCCTGCTCGCGCAAGGCATGGGCCAGCTGGTTGGCGCGGGCGTCGAGCTGGGCGTAGGTCAGCGTGGTCGCACCGAACACCAGCGCCGGCGCCTCCGGCGTGGCGCGCACCTGGTCTTCGATCAACTGATGAACGCCGCGCTCGCTCGGATAGGCCTGCGCGGTCTGGTTCCAGGCGCTCACCAGGACCTGCTGTTCATCGGCGGCGAGCATCGGCAACTCACCGACGCGCTGCTCGCCATCGGCGACCATGGCCTGCAACAGGCTGATCCAGTGCCGCGCCATGCGTGCGATGGATGGCGCGTCGAACAGGTCGTTGGCGTAGGTCAGCGCGGCATGCAGGGTGCCGGACTGTTCGTAGGTGTCGAGGGTCAGGTCGAACTGGGTGGTGCGGCCCTGCCACTCCACCGCGGCCAGCTCCAGGCCGGAGGCCGTGCGGATCGAGGCGATGTCGGCCACCACCGGCTGGTGGTTGTACATCACCTGGAACAACGGCGTATGGCTCAGGCTGCGCTCGACGTTCAGCGCTTCCACCAGGCGTTCGAAGGGCAAGTCCTGATGGGCCTGGGCGCCCAGGGCGTGCTCCTTGATGGCGTGCAGCAGCTCGCTGACGCGGGTTTGCCCGGTCAGTTCGGTGCGCAGCACTTGGGTGTTGACGAAGAAACCGATCAGCCCTTCGACTTCGGTCCGGTTGCGGTTGGCGATCGGCACGCCGACGCGGATGTCGCCCTGGCCGGTGTAGCGATGCAGCAGCACATTGAACGCACCGAGCAGCAGCATGAACAGCGTGACGTTGTGTGTTTGCGCACAGCTGCGCAGTTGCGCGGCCAGATCCGGATCGATCGCGAAGGTGTGGCGCGTGCCCCTGTAGCTGGGCATGGCCGGGCGTGGGCGGTCGCTGGGCAACTCCAGAACCGGATGCTCATCACCCAGCCGCGCTTGCCAGTATTCCAGCTGACGCGCCTGCTCCCCTGCTTCCAGCCAGCGGCGTTGCCACAGGGCATAGTCGCTGTACTGGATCGGCAGCGCCGGCAGTTGCGGCGCCTCATTGCGCTCATGCGCGTCGTAGAAACGGATGAACTCGTCGATCAAGACGTTCATCGACCAGCCATCGGAGACGATGTGGTGCAGGGTCAGCAGCAGCACGTGTTCCTGCTCGTCGAGTTTCAACAGTTGCACGCGCAGCAGCGGACCGTGCTCCAGATCGAACGGCAGCAGCGACTGGCGGGTGGCCGCGGCGTTGACGGCCTGCTCGCGTTCGGCGGGGGCCAGGTCGCTCAGGTCGTGCTGCTCGATCGCCAGCTCCGGCTGTGCCGCCACCTGCGCCAGGCGCTCGTCGGCCTGGCGCTGGAACACCGTGCGCAGAGTTTCATGACGCTCGACCAGGCTGGCGAACGCCTGCTGCATCGCGCCAAGGTTCAGCGCGCCCTTGAGCCGCACGGCGCCCGGCAGGTTGTAGGCGCCGCTGGCCGGGTCCAACTGCCAGAGAAACCACATGCGTTGCTGTGCGTAGGACAGCGCATCGCGGTCCTCCACATCCACCCCGGCAGGAATCGGAAACCGCGAAAAATCCACCCCTTCCTTCTGCAACGCCTGGAGGAACAGCTGGCGTTTTTCCAGGGGCAACCCGATAAACCGGCGAGCAAGTTTCAAGGAGTCTTCAGCATTCATTTCTTGGAGTCCGGAACAATAGGCGGGAAGCACAAAGGCACGTCGTCCCTATAAAACGAACCGGAGAGGGAAAAATTAGCGGGGGGATGAGAGGCTGTTGACTGCGAGGAATGCGGGCTGCCGGGAAATGCCCTACACGAAACCCGTATGCAACTGATACTTCTTGAAGCGCTTCGGGCCTAGGTTAAACGGCGCCAGATCCTAAGAACCATTACGCACAGGAGCAGCGGCTCAATGAATCGCCGACTTAAATACAAAGGTCATACCGGCTCAATAGAAACCAGCGTCGAAGACAACTGCCTGTTTGGGAGGCTTTTGAACATCGACTCACTGGTCAGTTATGAAGGGCAAACCGAAGCGGAACTGGAGGCCGCCTTTCGCCAGGCGGTGGATGACCTCCTCAGCGGTGAGTGCATCGCTCATCCGTCACCCTAACCGCCGATACCCCAACACCGCCGAACCCAACACCACCGCCCCCGCCGCCAGCGCCACCCAGAACCCGCTGGCCGCGCCGAAGTGGTCGATCATCCAGCCGGAGCTGGCGGCGCCGATGGCCACGCCGATGCTCAGGCCGGTGATCAGCCAGGTCATGCCTTCGGTCAAGCGGCTCGGTGGCACGATCCGCTCCACCAGGGCCATGGACACGATCAGGGTCGGGGCGAAGAACAGCCCGGAAATGAAGATCGCCACGGCCAGGCCGGGGATGTTGGTGACCAGCAGCAACGGCAAGGTGGTCAGCGCCGTGGCGACACCACAGCACAGGAACTGCCGGGGCAACGGCGCCTTGAGTTTCAACGTACCGAACGCCAACCCCGCCAGGCACGAACCGATGGCATACACCGACAACACAATGCTCGCCGCCGCCGGTTGGCCCTGGTGCTGGGCGAAAGCGACGCTGACCACATCCACCACCCCGACAATCACGCCCATGGCCAGCAGCAGGATCATCAGGATCAACACCGAGGGCGAAGCGATCAGCCAGCGCCCGTGATGATCATGGCGCTCATGCACGGGCGGCTCGGTCTGGCGTTGCATCACGAACACCGTGACACCGACCGCCAACAGCAACGCCGCCAGCAAAGGCCCGGCCTCGGGAAACAGCACCACGCACAACCCCACCGAGATCGGCGGGCCGATGATAAAGCACACCTCATCGAGCACCGACTCCAGGGCAAACGCGGTCTGGAGCTTGGGCTGGCCGCGGTACAGCTCGGTCCAGCGCGCCCGGACCATGGCTGACATGTTGGGCATGCAACCGGCCAGCGCGGCGAACACGAACAACGCCCAGTTCGGCGCCTGCAAACGCGTACACAGCAACAGCAACAACAACGCACCGCCGCCGATCAGCGCGGCGATCGGCAGTACCCTGCCCTGGCTGTAGCGATCCACCAGCCGCGATACCTGCGGCGCGCAAAATGCCGTAGCCAAGGCAAACACCGCCGCCACCGAGCCGGCCAGGCCGTAGCCGCCATGCACCTGCGAGAGCATGGTGATCAAGCCGATGCCGGTCATGGAGATGGGCATGCGCGCGAGCATGCCGGCCAGTACGAACGCCCGGGCGCCGGGCGCCTGGAACAACTCGGCGTAGGGGTTTGCCATGATTGAAACGCCTTCTTTCCTTGATTTGCGCAACCTTTTATCACACCAGCCGTGTGATCTGTTTATGCCGCCACACCAACCGGTAATACGCAGTCTGCAAGCCGAGCATCGCCAGGTATGTCACCGGAAATGCCATCCACACCCCTTCCAGGCCGTACCGCGCATTGAGCAGGTAGGCCACCGGCAATTCCACGCCGAGCACACAGAAGATCGAAATCGCCACCGGGATCAGCACCACGCCGCTGGCGCGCATGATCCCGCCTATCACGGCCTGGAAGCCGAACACCAGGATGCTCCACAGCATGATATGCAGCAGGTGTTCGGCCTTGATCCGCGCGGCGTCGTCGGTGATGAACAGGCCGAGCAACCAGGGCGACAACAGGTAGCCGAGCAGGATCAGGCCGCCGGTCAGGCAGGTATTGATCAGCAACCCGGTGCGCAGGATCGGCCCGATCCGTTCCAGGCGCCCGGCACCGATGGCCTGGGCGCCGAGGATCGAGGCGGTGATGGCAATCGACAGTGCCGGAAACTGCACGTAGTTGACGATCTGCGTCACCGCGCCATAGGCCGCCGTTGCCTGGGAACCGTGGTTGTTGACCAAGGCCAGGATGACCAATTCGGATAATGACAGCACCACCATCTGTAGCCCGGTGGGCAGCCCGATGCGCAGGACTTTGCCGAGAATCACCCGGTCCAGCCGCAAGGCCGCGAGCAATGCGCGGTCCGGCGCCATCACGTGGTTTTTATGCCGCAGGCGCAGCACCAGAAACAGCATCGCCGCGGCGTTGCCCACCAGGCCGGCATACACCGCACTCTGAATGCCCATGGGCGGCAGGCCGATCCAGCCGCGGATCAGCGCCGGCGTCAGCAGCAGACCGACGAATGTCGAGACCATCAGCGCCAGCAGCGGCGAAATCGTGTCGCTGACGCCGCGCAGCAGCTGGGTATAGAGGATAAACACCAACAACAGCGGCATGATCAGCATCATCACCTGGGCATAACCTACCGCGTCATCCAGCACATCCAGCGGCGTGCCCAGCGCCAGTAACGCCGGACGCGCAAACAGGCTGCCAAGCACCGCTGCCACCAAACCCACCAGCGCGCCAAGGGTCAGGGTGGCGCCGGTGATCGCCTTGACCATCGAGGTTTCCCGGGCTCCCCAGGCCTGGCCGATCAACACCGAGGCCCCCGCCCCCAGGCCGATCACCAGGGCGATAAAGAAAAACACGATGGGGAACATCCCCGACACCGCCGCCAACGCCTGGGTACCGAGCATTTGCCCGACATAGATGCCATTGAGCGTGCCGGTGAAGCTCTGCAGAAAGTTGGACAGCACCATCGGTGCGAGGAAGACCAGGTAGATCTGCCACAGCGGGCGTTGTTGGGTCACTTCCATGGTAGTTCGAGTCCCTGGATGATGATCAGGCAGTGAAAGCGTTGCGCGACAGCCAGGCCAGGTACGTCTGCACGTCCACCGGCCAGAGCGCGATCTTGTTGGAAAAGTCTGCAGCGTTGTGGGCAAACAGCGCCCGCGAGGCCTCTTCGAAACCCGGCAGGTCACCGCCGATGGCGCTCATGAAGCGATAGCTGGCCTCTTTGGCCTGGCGCATTTGATCACGACTGGCATGGGCATTGCGCGCTTCATCCACCAAGCGCCGCAACGCGGCCGACGCACCGCCACGCTGCTGGCTCAACCACTCCCAATGGCGCGGTAGCAAAGTCACTTCGCGGGCGACCACGCCCAGCTTGGGGCGCCCGACCGCAGGGGACGTCGGCGGCTCATCTGGTGCCTCTGCGGGCGCGGGCAGCTCGGGTGCATAACCCGGGGGCCAAGGGTAATCGACCTGGGTGCCGGTGGCATCGTCGAATACCAGGAAGCTGCCGGCCGGCAGATCAAGGTCTGCCAACGCCTGGGCAACGTGGGCATAGGGACCGTCCGCCACACGTCGGTGGTGAACGAAAGCGGTGCAACGAGTGGGATGTTGAGAATCCATGATTTATACCCGGGTAGTATTTGTTTTACCCGGGTTATATTAGAGGGGAATTTTCAGACTGCAAGTCTTATTGCGCAGAACTACCCAGCGTATGCGTTACCTCGCGGTTTTTCCGTGGCCGTCATGGGGCAATTGCCCGACCGGGCAGGCGGCGACGCCCACGGTGCCGCGGGTGATTTTCTCCACGTTCTCCTGGGCTTTTTGCGCATCGAGCACCCAGGTGCGGTAGAACTCGAACGGGCAATCGGCCACGCCTTTGTCGCCATCGCCCGAAGCATGCATACCGGTGTAGCCGCGGTGCAGCAGCTTGAACAGGTGGTTCTGCGACTGGTCATTGGCGCGCGCATCGCGGATCTGCGATACCGATAGCTGGGCGTACTGGATGCCCATCTCCTCTTCGCCGCATTCGCCTAGCGTGCGCCCGTCAAAACCGATGATCGCCGAGTGACCGAAGTACGAATACACGCCATCGAACCCGGCGGCGTTGGCCACCGCCACGTAGCAGTTATTGGCCCAGGCCATGCTCTTGGACATCAGCACCTGCTGCTCCTTGGCCGGGTACATATAGCCCTGGCAGCGCACGATCAACTCGGCGCCCTTCATCGCGCAATCGCGCCAGATCTCCGGATAGTTGCCGTCATCGCAGATGATCAGGCTGATCTGCATGCCTTTGGGCCCATCGCAGACGTAGGTGCGGTCGCCCGGGTACCAGCCTTCGATGGGGCACCAGGGAATGCACTTGCGATAACGCTGCACGATCTCGCCGAGGTTATTGATCAGCACCAGGGTGTTATAGGGCGCCTTGTGCGGATGCTCTTCGTGGCGTTCGCCGGTCAGGGAAAACACGCCCCAGGTGTTGGCCTGGCGACAGGCGGTGGAGAAGATCGCGGTTTCTTCGCCGGGGATGCTTGCGGCGGTGGCCATCATCTCGTCGTGGTCGTACATGATGCCCATGGTGCTGTATTCCGGGAACACCACCAGGTCCATGCCCGGCAGGCCCTGCTTCATGCCGAGGATCATCTCGGCAATCTTCTTCGCATTCTCGATGACCTCGGCCTTGCTGTGCAGGCGCGGCATCTTGTAGTTCACCACCGCGACACCGACGGTGTCCGGGCTGCTGGAAATATCGCCATGACGCATTGCAATGCTCCTGGTCTAGTGACTGATCATCCACGGCCGTGGACCGGTCTTGGTCTTGAGGCCCAGCGGGTTGGCCTTGCTCGGCAGCACCTTTTTGCTGGTGCCGCAGCAACTGCAACCGGCCGGATGGCGACGGTTTTCCTGGTACTCGTCGACCGTTTGCGGCGCGTTGGCGCTGCGCTCGTTGCCGGCGATGGCCTTGCGCTGGTTGGTCGACAGCAACTGCAAGGCCGGGGCCGACACCTGCAACGGCCCTCCCGGCCCGGCGCAGTACGGGCACTGGCTGGGTTCGTTGCGCTGGGCGATCGGCCGCAACATCGTGAACGTGCCGCACGCCTCGCAGGCGTATTCGTAGGTCGGCATGGCTACAGGTCCGGTGCGATGGGCAGGTCGACGCTGCCGTCGAGGAACTTGGTGGGGCCGTTGGCGTTGGGGTTGATGTCGAACTCGAAGATTTCCGTAGGCAGCCACAAGGTCGCGCACGCATTCGGAATATCCACCACACCGCTGATATGCCCTTGTACCGGTGCCGAGCCAAGCAGCGCATAGCCCTGGGCCGGTGAGTAGCCGAACTTGGTCAGGTAGTTGATCGCATTCAGGCACGCCTGGCGGTAGGCGATGTTGACGTCCAGGTAGTGCTGCTGGCCCTGCTCGTCCACCGAGATGCCTTCGAAGATCAGGTAATTCTTGTAGTTCGGCGTGATCGGGCTCGGCTTGAACACCGGGTTCTTGATCCCGTACTTGGCCATGCCGCCCTTGATCAGCTCGACCTTCATATGCACCCAGCCGGCCATTTCGATGGCGCCGCAAAAGGTGATTTCGCCGTCGCCCTGGCTGAAGTGCAAGTCGCCCACCGACAGCCCGGCGCCCTTGACATAGACCGGGAAGAAGATCTTCGAGCCGCGGGACAAATCCTTGATATCGCAGTTACCGCCATGCTCACGCGGCGGCACGGTGCGCGCGCCGGTGGCGGCGGCATCGTCGCGGGCCTGGCCCTTGAGCTTGCCCATGTGCGCGGTGGCGGCCAGCGGCGCGTTGGCCAGCGGCGGGACACGGGTGGGATTGGTGTCGATCAGTTCCTGTTCGCGACGGTTCCAGTCGGCGAGCATCACCGGGTCCGGCAGGCAGCCGATCAGGCCAGGGTGGATCAGGCCGGCGAAGTTCACCCCTGGAATGTGCCGTGAACTGGTGAACATGCCCTTGAAATCCCAGATCGCCTTTTGCGCACTGGGGAAGTGATCGGTGAGAAAGCCACCGCCGTTCTGCCGCGAGAAAAAGCCGTTGAAGCCCCACTGCGAATCGGCCTTGGCGCCGATGTCGAGCAGGTCCACCACCAGCAAATCGCCCGGCTCGGCGCCGTGTACACCCACCGGGCCGGACAGGTAATGCACGGTGGACAGGTCCACATCGCGCACGTCGCTGGCGTCATCGTTGTTCTTGATCGCGCCGGCGGTCCAGTCGTAGGTTTCGAGGATGAAGTCATCGCCCGGCTTGACCCAGCAGGCCATCGGGATATCCGGGTGCCAACGGTTGTGGATCTGCTCGTTTTCGGTGACGGGTTGGTTGAGGTCGACTTTGATCAGCGTTTCGGTCATGGACTGGCTCCTGGACGGATGGCTTGTGGCGTTGAAACCAGTCTCGTGGAGCGAGGTAAAACGGGAAATACGTTGGATGACGTATGGCTCTGCCAGAGAGTGAAACCCAAACAAAAATGTAGGAGCTGGCTTGCCAGCGAAGGTCGTTAACGATGACGCGCATCGCCAGGATGAACGCAGCGCCTGGGCGTTTTTCGCCGGCAAGCCGGCTCCTACAGGTGGATTCGCAGCCCTGCGTTTCTGTAGGAGCTGGCTTGCCAGCGAAGGTCGTTAACGATGACGCGCGTCGCCAGGATGAACGCGGTGCCTGGGCGTTTTTCGCCGGCAGGTTCGCAGGTGCGCTTTTCTGTAGGAGCTGGCTTGCCAGCGAAGGTCGTTAACGATGACGCACGTCGCCAGGATGAACGCAGCGCCTGGGCGTTTTTCGCCGGCAGGTTCGCAGGTGCGCTTTTCTGTAGGAGCTGGCTTGCCAGCGAAGGTCGTTAACGATGACGCGCGTCGCCAGGATGAACCCGGCGCCTGGGCGTTTTTCGCCGGCAGGTTCGCAGGTGCGCTTTTCTGTAGGAGCCGGCTTGCCAGCGAAGGTCGTTAACGATGACGCACGTCGCCAGGATGAACGCAGTGCCTGGGCGTTTTTCGCCGGCAGGTTCGCAGGTGCGCTTTTCTGTAGGAGCTGGCTTGCCAGCGAAGGTCGTTAACGATGACGCGCGTCGCCAGGATGAACCCGGCGCCTGGGCGTTTTTCGCCGGCAGGTTCGCAGGTGCGCTTTTCTGTAGGAGCCGGCTTGCCAGCGAAGGTCGTTAACGATGACGCGCGTCGCCAGGATGAACCCGGCGCCTGGGCGTTTTTCGCCGGCAAGCCGGCTCCTACAATCGGTAGCGGCTAGACGGACAGGTAGCGGCTGATGGTTGCCTCGTCCACCCGGTCCCGGGTTTCTTCGATCACGAATCGGCCCTTTTCGATCACCAAAAAGCGGTCGGCGATTTCCAGGGTGAACGACAGCACCTGCTCCGAGACCACGATGGTCAGGTCCCTTAAGTTGCGAATCTCCTTCAGCGTGCGGGCGATGTCCTTGATGATCGACGGCTGGATGCCCTCCGTCGGTTCATCCAGCAGCAGCACCTTGGGGTTGGTTGCCAGCGCCCGCGCAATCGCCAACTGTTGCTGTTGCCCGCCGGACAGGTTGCCGCCCTTGCGCGACTGCATGTCGTAGAGCACCGGGAACAGCGCGTACAAATCCTCCGGCACCTTGCCCCGCGCCGAGGCCGGCAGGCCGGTCTGGATGTTTTCCAGCACCGTCATGCTCGGAAAGATCATGCGGCCCTGGGGGACGTAGGCAATCCCGCGTTCAACCCGTTCATGGGTTTCCAGCGCCGACACATCATGCCCGTCCACGCTGACCTGGCCTTTCCACTGCGGCAGGATGCCCATCAAGCTCTTGAACAACGTGGTCTTGCCCATGCCGTTACGGCCCATCACCGCGACGATCTCGCGCTTGGCCACGTTCAGGTCCAGGTCGTGGAGGATCTGGCTCTGCCCGTAGCCGCAGGACAACTGGTCGATCTTGAACATGCCGGACTCCTCAGTGGCCCAAATACACTTCGATGACTTTCGGATTACTTTGCACCGACTCCATGCTGCCCTCGGCGAGTACCTTGCCCTGGTGCAGCACCGTGACCTTGTGGGCGATGCTTTTGACAAACTCCATGTCGTGCTCGATCACCAGCACCGAGCGGCCCTGGCTGATGCGCTTAAGCAGCTCGGCGGTTTGCGCGCGTTCATTGACGCTCATGCCGGCCACCGGTTCGTCGAGCATCAGCAGCTCGGGGTCCTGCATCAACAGCATGCCGATCTCCAGCCACTGCTTTTGCCCGTGGGACAGCAAGTCCGCCTGTTGTTGCAGCAAATCGCCAAGGAAAATCTCCCGCGCTACCTCTTCCACCCGTGCGATCACCTGGGCATTGCGTTTGAAAAACAGCGCACCCCAGACCTTGCGCCCGGCCGGATAGGACATCTCGAGGTTCTCGAACACCGTGAGGTTTTCGTAGATCGACGGGTTCTGGAACTTGCGCCCGACCCCGGCGCGCACGATGTTGTATTCGCGCATCGTGGTCAGTTCCTGCCCGTCGAACTGGATGCTGCCGCTGGTGGCGCGGGTCTTGCCGCAGATCAGGTCGAGCACCGTGGTCTTGCCGGCTCCGTTGGGGCCGATGACCACGCGCACTTCGTTGCGGTCGATATACAGGTTGAGGTTGTCGACCGCCTTGAAGCCGTCGAATGACACGGTAAGACCTTCGATGGCCAGCACCGGTTTGTTCATTTCAAAGCCGACGGCGGTCATGGCTGGGTCTCCAGGATTTTGCTTTCAGTCTTGGGCTTGACCACCGGCGCCAAGGCTTGCACCGGTGGTTGACGGCGCAGCAGCCGGGCCAATGCCTGCCGACCATGGCTGTCCCACAAGCCGGCCAGGCCATTGGGGAAGTACATGACCACGGCGATGAACAGCCCGCCCATCAGGTACAGCCACAGCTCGGGAAAGGATTCGGAAAAGTAGGTCTTGCCATAGTTCACCAGCAGCGCGCCGTACACCGCGCCGAGCAGCGACATGCGCCCGCCCACGGCGGCAAAGATCACCATCTCGATCGACGGCACGATGCCCACGAACGACGGCGACATAAAGCCCACCTGCAACGCGAACATGGCCCCGCCAATCGCCGAGAACGCCGCGGCCACGCAGAACACGAAGATCTTGAAGCTGGCCACGTCATACCCGGAAAAGCGCACGCGCTCTTCCTTGTCGCGCATCGCCATCAACAACCGGCCAAGCTTGGACGCGAGGATGAAGCGGCCGATGAAGATGCAGCCGAACAGCAACCCGGCATTGATGAAGTACAGGATCAGCTTCGCGCTGTCGGTGCGCAGGTCCCAGCCGAGCAGGGTCTTGAGGTCGGTGATGCCATTGACGCCGCCGGTCAGCCCTTGCTGGCCGACGATCAGCACGGTGAGGATCAGCGCAATCGCCTGGGTCACGATGGAGAAATACACATCGCCCACGCGCCGCTTGAACAAGGCCATGCCGATAACGAACGCAAGCAGCACCGGCACCGCAATCACCGCCACCAAGGTAAAGCTGAAACTGTGAAACGGTTGCCACAACCAGGGCAGCTCGGTGATCTGGTTCCAATCCATGAAGTCCGGGATGCCCGGCGTGGACTGGATCTTGGTGCTTTCCGGGTCGGACGCTTCCAGCTTGAGGAACATCGCCATGCAGTAGCCGCCGACGCCGAAGAACACGCCCTGCCCCAGGCTGAGAATGCCGCCATAGCCCCAGCACAGCACCAGCCCCACCGCGACAAACGCGTAGGTCAGGTACTTGCCGACCATGTTCAGCCGGAACGCATCCAGGGTCAGGGGGAACACCACGAGAATCAGCAGCGCCAGCAGCGCGATGCCGATCAGGTTTTGCTGGCCGCCCAGCAGCTTGTCTAAAGCCTTCATCTGCTCGCCTCTACTTGCGCACTTTGATGGAGAACAACCCTTGCGGGCGCAGCATCAGGATCAGAATCACCGAGGACAAGGTCAGCACCTTGGCCATCGAGCCACTGAGGAAAAACTCCGACAGCGATTGCGTCTGGGCGATCACGAACGCCGAGGCAATGGTGCCGAACAGGCTTTGCGCACCGCCGAACACCACCACCAGAAAGGTGTCGACGATGTACTGCGAACCCGCCGTCGGCCCGGTGGAACCGATGGTGGTGAACGCCGCACCGGCCACCCCGGCCACGCCGCAGCCGAGGGCGAAGGTCATGCGGTCGACCTTGCGCGTATTGATGCCCACCGCGCGGCTCATCAGGCGATTCTGCACCGTCGCACGCACCTGCAGGCCCCAACGCGAGCGGTACAGCATCAGGAAGATCGCCGCCGTCAGCAGCACGGTCAGGGCCATCATGAACAGGCCGTTACGCGGGATTTCAATCGCGTCGGTGAAGTTCACCGAGCCCATCAGCCAGGCCGGCGGCTCGGCGCTGACCTCCCGGGCGCCGAACACCGAGCGGAAGGTTTGCTGCATCACCAGGGACAGGCCCCAGGTTGCCAGCAAGGTATCCAGCGGCCGCTTGTACAAGCGGCTGATCATCGCCCATTCCACCAACCAGCCCACCGCGCCGGCAACGAGGAACGACAGGGCAATGGCGAAGAAGAAGTAATAGGGTTGAAAACTCGGCGCAAAGTGCGCGGTGAGGCTGGAACACACGTAGGTGGTGTAGGCGCCGATGGTCAGGAATTCTCCGTGGGCCATGTTGATCACGCCCATCTGGCCGAAAATGATCGCCAGCCCCAACGCCATCAGCAACAGCACGCAGAACACGGACAAGCCGTTGAACCCCTGCATCGCCGCGATGGCTCCAAATTCCGATAGCCATTCCATGATGATGGTCTCCTGAGAGCGGGAGGTGATAGTTGGAATGCGATGTGCTTTTGCTCTATGTGGGAGGGGGCTTGCCCCCGATAGCGGTGGTTCAGTTATAGAAATGTCGACTGACACTCCGCCATCGGGGGCAAGCCCCCTCCCACATTTGAATCGGTGTGCTTGAAGCTTATTGGTAACCCTTTGGAAACGGATTCGGTTCGATCAGATCCGACTCGTAGATCACCTTGAACTGGCCGTTGGGCTGCACTTCACCGATGCGCGACTTGCTCCACAGGTGGTGGTTCTCGTGAATCTTCACGTAGCCTTCGGGCGCGGTTTTCAGTTCGATGCCCGGGGAGGCGGCGACGACTTTATCCACGTCGAAACTGCCGGCCTTCTCCACCGCCGCTTTCCACAGCCATGGGCCGAGGTAAGCCGCCTGGGTCACGTCGCCGATCACCGCATCCTTGCCGTACTTGGCCTTGAAGGCTTCGACGAAGGCTTTGTTGTTCGGGTTGTCCAGGCTCTGGAAGTACTTCATCGAGGCATAGAAGCCGGCCATGTTTTCGCCGCCGATGCCGAGCAGTTCGTCTTCGGTCACCGACAGGGTCAACAGGGTTTGCTTGGACGCATTCACGCCCGCCGCGTTGAGCTGTTTGTAGAACGCCACGTTGGAACCGCCCACCACGGCGGCGAAGACCACGTCAGGCTTTTTCAGCTTGACCTTGTTGATCAGCGAACCGAACTGGGTGTTGCCCAGCGGGTAGTAGTCTTCGCCGACCACGGTGCCGTGCAGTACGTTCTCAATGTGCTTGCGCGCGATCTTCATCGACGTGCGCGGCCAGATGTAATCGGAGCCAACCAGGTAGAAGGTCTTGGCGCCTTTGGTCTTGGCGATCCAATCCAGGCTGGCGAGGATCTGTTGGGTGGCTTCCTGCCCGGTGTAGATCACGTTTTTCGACTGTTCCAGGCCTTCGTAGAAGGTCGGGTAGTAGAGCAGGCCGTTTTCTTTCTCGAAGATCGGCAGCACGGCTTTACGCGAGGCCGAGGTCCAGCAGCCGAACACGGCGGCGACTTTGTCGTTGACCAACAGCTTCTTGGCCTTTTCGGCGAAGGTCGGCCAGTCGGAGGCGCCGTCCTCCTGGATCACTTTGATCTGGCGTCCCAGAATCCCGCCCGAGGCGTTGATTTGCTCGATGGCCAGGCGTTCGGCCTGGATCGAGCCCGTCTCGGAGATAGCCATGGTGCCGGTGGCCGAGTGCAACTGGCCGACGGTGACTTCGGTCGGCGTCACGGCCAGGCCTTCGTTGTCGGCCAGCACGCCCTGGCTGAACAGCGCGGCCGCCAGCAACGACAGGGCCAACAACGGTTTGGAGCGGATCAATCGTGGTTCCATGGGGCGACTCCTCTGCAATGAGGGCTCCAGCATGGCGGCAGCGGGCCAGCGCGGGTATACGCAGCCTGACGTAACGCAGTACGTCATTTGACGTATGCCGTTGCGCACCAATGCAGGGCAGGATCGCGTCCGCCCAGCCACCGCTGACCAATGTGGGAGGGAGCTTGCTCCCGATGGCGGTGGGTCAGTCAACTGATTAGCGACTGACACAGCGCCATCGGGAGCAAGCTCCCTCCCACATCTGGCTCCCAGCGCAGTCGAGGGCATGGAACTTGCTCACTCCCTTCGTCCACTCTGCGGAGCCTCACCATCGTGCAATCCCCTCCCGGCACCCAGCGCATCGTCAAGATCCGCCGCGACTACAATTCCTGGGTCGCCGACGAGACCATGGAAGACTACGCCCTGCGCTACACCCCCAAATCCTTTCGCAAGTGGTCGGAGCTGCGCATCGCCAACACCGCCCTGGGCGCGGTGTCGTTCCTGGCGCTGGAGGCGATCGGCGGCGTCTTGGTGCTGAGTTACGGCTTCACCAACACCTTCTGGGCGATCCTGGCCATCAGCCTGGTGATCTTCCTCACCGGACTGCCCATCAGCTATTACGCCGCCCGCTATGGCGTGGACATGGACTTGCTGACCCGTGGCGCCGGCTTCGGCTATATCGGTTCAACCATCACCTCGCTGATCTACGCCAGCTTCACCTTCCTGTTCTTCGCCCTGGAAGCGGCGATCATGGCGCTGGCACTGGAGTTGTATTTTCATATCCCGCTGGCCTTCGCCTATGTGATCTGCTCGCTGCTGGTGATTCCGCTGGTGGCCTACGGCGTCACGCTGATCAGTCGCCTGCAACTGTGGACCCAACCGCTGTGGCTGTTTTTGCTGGTGTTGCCCTATGGCTTCGTGTGGTGGAAAAACCCCGACGCGTTCAGCGACTGGACCAGCTTTGTCGGGCGCAGCGGCGACGGCGGCGGTTTCAACCTGCTGGCGTTCTGCGCCGCCTGTACCGTGGCGCTGTCGCTGGTGACGCAGATCGGCGAGCAAGTGGACTACCTGCGCTTTCTCCCGGAAAAGACCGCCGCCAACCGCAAGCGCTGGTGGGCCGCCCTGCTCTGCTCCGGCCCCGGCTGGATTATCCCCGGCGCGTTGAAGATGTTTGGCGGCGCGTTCCTGGCGTTCCTTGCCCTGCAACATGAAATCCCCATGGAACGCGCCGCCGAGCCGACCCAGATGTACCTGGTCGCCTTCCGTTATGTGTTCAGCTCGCCGGAGTGGGCCCTCGGCGCCATGGTGCTGTTCGTGTTCATCTCGCAGATGAAGATCAACCTGACCAACGCCTACGCCGGCTCCCTGGCCTGGTCGAACTTCTTCGCCCGCGTCACCCACAGTCACCCCGGGCGCGTGGTGTGGCTGGTGTTCAACGTGGCCATTGCGTTGATGCTGATGGAGCTGGGCGTGTTCGACGTGATCGATCAGGTGCTGGGGCTGTACGCGAATATTGCGATTGCCTGGATCGGTACATTGGTCGCCGACCTGGTGATCAACAAGCCCCTGGGACTGTCGCCCAAACACATCGAGTTCAAGCGCGCGCACCTCTACGACATCAATCCGGTGGGTGTCGGCTCGATGCTGATTGCCTCGCTGCTGTCGATCCTCGCTCACTTCGGCCTGTTTGGCGCCCTGGCCCAGGCCGCGCCGCCCTTCGTCGCCCTCGGCACGGCGCTGGTGATGGCGCCGCTGTTGGCCTGGATGACCCAGGGCAAGTACTACATCGCACGCACCAGCGACGCCCAATTGATTCACCCGGTGGCACCCGCCACCCATGCGGTCTGCGGGCTGTGCAGCAACCCGTTCGAGACGGCGGACATGGCGTTCTGCCCGGCCTACAGCACGCCCATCTGTTCGTTGTGTTGCTCGTTGGATGCGCGCTGCGGCGACCGTTGCAAACCCCATGCGCGGCTGGTCAGCCAGTTTGAAGGCGTGCTGCGCCGGTTGCTGCCCAACAGCCTGATGCCGCGCCTGCATACGCGGCTGGCCCATTACCTGGGGCTGTTATCGGTGCTGGTGCTGCTGCTCGCCGGCGCCCTGGCCTTGATCTACGTGCAGGCGGCCCAGGGTTTGCCGCATTCGCAAACCCTGTACCAGGCGTTCTTCAAAGCGTTCCTGACCCTGTCGGTGCTGGCCGCCGTGCTCGCCTGGTGGGTGGTGCTGACCCGCGAAAGCCGCCGCGTCGCCCAGCAGGAATCCGACCGCCAGACCCTGCTGCTGATGCAGGAAATCGACGCCCACAGCCTCACCGACCAGGCGCTGCAACAGGCCAAGGAAGCCTCGGAAGCCGCCAACGCCGCCAAGAGCCGCTACGTCACCGGGCTGTCCCACGAGCTGCGCACACCGCTGAACAGCATCCTCGGTTTCACCCAGATCCTGCAGCGCGACAGCGCCATGCCCGAGCAGCACCAGGACGCACTGGCGACCATCCTGCGCAGCGGCTCGCACTTGCTGTCATTGATCGACGGCCTGCTCGACGTGGCCAAGATCGAGGCCGGCAAGTTACGCCTGGAACTCACCGAAATCCCCTTCCCCGAACTGATCCACGACCTGGAGCAGATGTTCACCCCCCAAGCCCAGGACAAGGGCCTGCGCTTTCGCCTGGACTGCGTCGGCAAGATCCCCGCCGTGGTGCGCGGTGATGAAAAACGCGTGCGCCAGATCCTGATCAACCTGCTCGGCAATGCGGTGAACTTCACCGACAGCGGCGAAGTGTGCCTGCGGGTCAGCTACATGCGCGAGACCGCCAACTTTGAAATCATCGACACCGGCATCGGCATCGACCCCGGGCAGATCGAGCGGATCTTCCAACCGTTCGAGCGCGGCGACCTGATGCGCCAGGACAAGGGCGTAGGCCTGGGGCTGACCATCACGCGCATGCTCACCGCGCTGATGGGCGGCGAGCTACGCGTTACCAGCGAGCTGGACAAGGGCACCTGTTTCCAGGTGCGCCTGTTCCTGTCCCAGGTGCGCGCGCCGCAGGCGGTGGTGCATGTGGAACACGACATCATCGGCTACCAGGGCGCACGCCGGCGCATTCTGGTGGTGGACGACCATGTGGACCACCGCAAGGTACTCAGCGGCATGCTCACGCCTCTGGGCTTTGAGGTGATCCAGGCGAGCAACGGCCAGGATGCGATTCGCCAGGTCGCGCTGCTGGCGCCCGACCTGATCCTGATGGACCTGTCGATGCCGACCCTGGACGGCCTGGAAACCAGCCGGCTGATCCGCCGCAATGCGCTGTCCACCGCGCCGATCATCGTGATCTCGGCCAACGCCTTTACCGACGACCGCGAACGCAGCATCGCCGCCGCCTGCAACGACTACCTGGCCAAGCCGGTGCGTACCCCGGAACTGCTCGGACGCCTGCAACAACACCTCGGCCTGCAATGGCTGCGACGCACCAAAACCTTCGTCGCGCCGCCACCGCCCAGCGTGCTGCCGAGCGCCGACGACCTCGCCGTGCTCGCCGAACTCAGCGCGATCGGCTACGTGCGGGGCCTGCACGAAAAACTCGACACGATCCTCGAACACCGCCCGGACGCCGCACCGTTCATCAGCAAAGTGCGCGGGTTGCTCAAGGGTTTCCGCCTGGATGAACTCAACCGAACCCTCAAGGAGGCCGAAGATGAATGTACTCACCCGTAGCACTGAACCCGGCGTGGTACTGATCGTCGACGACACCCCGGACAACCTGGCCATGCTCTCCGACGCCCTCGACGACGCCGGCTACATGGTGCTGGTGGCGCTCGACGGGCTCAGCGCGCTGAACCGCGTGCAACGTCGGCGCCCGGACCTGATCCTGCTGGACGCGATGATGCCGGGCCTGGACGGTTTCGAGACCTGCCGCCGGCTCAAGGCGTTACCTGCCAGCGCGGACATCCCGGTGGTGTTCATGACCGGGCTGACCGACAGCAAGCATGTAGTGCAAGGCTTTGAAGTGGGCGGCAGCGACTACGTGACCAAGCCGATCCAGACCGACGAGGTGCTGGCGCGGGTGGCGGCGCATTTACGCACCTCGCGCATCCTGCTGTCGGCGCGGGCGGCGACGCAACCGAGTGTGTTGACCCTGGAGGATGAGCCGGCGCACAAGCTGTTGTCGGCACGCTTTCAACTGACCGAGCGCGAGGTCGAGGTGCTGCGCTGGGTGGCGTGCGGCAAGACCAATCGGGACATCGGCGATATCTTGGGGCTGAGCCCGCGGACGGTGAACAAGCACCTGGAACATGTGTATGTGAAGTTGGGGGTGGAGACGCGCACGGCGGCGACGTCGGTGGCCTTGGCCGCGATGAGCCCGAGCCGGGCGCCCATGTTGGCGACGTTTTAATGTGGGGGCTGGCCAGTGCCCGCATCGGCTTGTCGTTGCTTGTGTACGCCAGCCAGTTCGGCGTCATCCTCGATGAGTTGTTCAACCGGGCCGAAACAGCGGCGCATCACCGTCACCAGCTCCGGATCAAAATGCACGCCCGATTGTTCAAGAATATAGGCCTGCGCCCGCTCAGGGCTCCAGGCCCGCTTATAGGGACGTTCCATACGCAACGCGTCATAGACATCACACAACGCGACAATCCTTGCCGACAGCGGAATGTCCTTTCCGGCAAGCCCTTGCGGATAGCCGCTGCCGTCCCATTTTTCATGGTGACCATAGGCAATGTCCGCGGCCATATCGGTCAGGTCCGTGGCGTGTGCATCTTGCAGGATTGCATGGCCGATGCGCGGATGCTCCATCATCTGCTGGCGTTCCGGCACGGTTAATGGGCCTTCCTTGTGCAAGATCCGATCAGGAATGCCGATTTTCCCCAAGTCATGCATCGGCGCCGCCAATCGAATCAGCTCGCACCACCTCTGCGGCATACCGATTGCTTCGGCCATCAAGGCCGCGGTTTCGCCAATGCGCAATACATGGGCGCCCGTTTCATCATCGCGATAGCAGGCCGCGCGACTCAATGCGCGGATCATGGCGCAATAACTTTCCTGCAACTGAGCGGTGCGCTCAAACACCCTTTGCTCCAACTCGCTGTTCAGGTCTTGCAGTTGGCGGGTGGCATGGGACAAGCGCAGAGCGTTGCGTATGCGCAATAGCAGCTCAGGCAAATCCAACGGTTTGGTCAGATAATCGTTGGCCCCCAGTTCAAGGCCGAGACGGCGGCTTTGCGGCTCGCTCAATGCCGTCAAGATAATCACGGGAGACCTTGAGCGATTGCGATCGCTGAGTTGGCGCAGAATCTCAAACCCATCGGGCGCGGGCATATCCAGATCCAATAGCAGCAGATCCCACGGTTGCTCTTTGAGCCAAACCAGCCCGCTGGCCGAGTCGGCGAAACTCAAGACGTTGCGCAAACCGAAGGCTTTCAGGCTGGACTCCAGCAAGCGCAGGTTCGCAGCCACATCATCGATAATCACAATTCGGGTATCGGCGGGGATATCACTGAACATTCGGTTTCTCCACTTGCATCATCGCGCGTATGAGTTCGCGTAGCTCATTGGGTTCCAGCGGTTGTTTAAGCACTGCTTGAAACTCACACCCCAACGTCGCGAGCAGGTGTGGTGATGTACACAGCAGAATAAGAAGGATTTGATCGCCACCTGGCAAACGTCGTAACCGCGACAGCGCATCGGTCAAGTCATTTCCCAGTAAGTCACAGTCAATCAGCATGACGTCCGGCGCCGTGTCGCGCCGTACCTGCTCCAGACACTGCGCAAGCGTTCCGTGGCGCAGGTCCACCATGCCCGTCAACGTGTCTTCAAGACAGCGCAGCGTCTTGTCGTCCTGCCCCACGAAACACAGCGAGAGCAAGCGCTTGTGGACCTTGGGTGCCGCGATGCCTTGGGGCAGATCGACCCAAAAGCGACTGCCGACCCCCGTTTCGCTGATGAGCCCCATGCTGCCGTTCATCAACGTGGCGAGTTCTCGGCACAACGCAAGGCCGATACCGGTGCCTTGGATTGCGGTGTTTTCCTGGCCCAAACGCTGGAACGGCTCGAACAGCGCGCCTTGCAGGGCCGCGGAAATACCTGCGCCGCCATCTTCGACAAACACCCTCACGCGCCCCTTGTCATGGAGTTCAGCCCCCATGAACAAGCGAGCGTGAGGGCGGTTGTACTTGATGGCGTTGGACAGCAGGTTCAGCAGGATCTGGCGCAGGCGCCTGGCATCGGCCAGCACACTCAGCGCGGGGCTCGTCGACTGCAACTCAAGGTCAAGACCCGCAGCCTTGGCCTGGGAACGGACCATTTCGGCACATTCGCGCATCAGTCCGTCGACCTCCAGGACACGCATCTGCAAGCGCGGCGCCTCCGCCTGCAGGCTCGACCAGTCGAGCAAATCGTCGACCAGGTGAGCCAAGTGCTGGCTGGCGCCCAGGATCTCATCAAGGGATTTGGCCTCCTCCTGCCCATCGGCCACTTGCAGGCGCAATAACTGGGCGAATCCATGAATCGAATTCAGCGGTGTGCGTAATTCGTGGCTCATGCTGGAGATAAAACGCGACTTCGCCTTGCTCGCCCCTTGCGCTTCAAGGGTACGGCGACGCAGATCCTCTTCAACCTGTTTAAGCGTGTCGATATCGACAAACGTACCTGCGGATAAACGCATGCGCGCATCGAGAGACTCGATCAGGCGTCCACGGCACAAAAACCAGATCGGCGAGCCATCGGGCCGCAATAAACGTAACTCCAGGTCGATCACCGATGCGGCGCCGGTGCGCAACGCGTTGAGCGCCCGATCAAGCGCCTGCACATCTTCGGGGTCGACGTGATCGTAAAAACAGAAGCGCTCCAGTTGGCACGCCGGCACCCCGAAACGGGTGCAGAACGCTTCGCTCAACGACAGGCGATCAGTATCCAGGCGGTATTCCCAGAGCCCGGCGGTGATGCTTTCAACGACAAGATTGAGGCGGTTCTGCGCCGCGTTGCGCCGTGCTTCACTGGATGACAGTTGGGCGCCCATTGACAGCACGTTGCCCGCCATTTCATCCAGCTCACGAATGCTCGAACGCGCGCGCTGCGGGAGCCACTGGCCGTGACCAATTTGCTGCAGCATGTCTCTGATATCGCGGATCGGCCGCCGCAGGCTATGGCTCAATTTACGCGCACGAATCCACATGTAACTGAAGAACGCGAGGTAAAACATCACCAGGCCGGCAATCATCAAATAGCCGATGTTGCGGTAATGGAGCGCCAAGCTGTTCGTGGCCGCCATGACGTCCTCTTCATCGGCGACCGCCAGCAATCGCCAGCCCGCCGGCTTCACTTCGGCCCATGCGACCAAATGGGTGCGCCCGTTGAGCACGATTTCGGCGCTGCCACGACTATTGCGCGCGACAGCGGCCGCCAACTCCCGAGGGTCCACCGCATCGATCAGATTTGAATCCGCAAGGTTGACCGCGCCTTCATTCGTGGCCTTTGCCCCCGAACCACTCCAGTTGCCTTTTTCAAAGTCATGTTCGGCTTCGGGCGGTAACACCATGATCTTCATGTCCGCGCCGACGAGCATCAAGTACCCGCCCCACGGCACCTTAAGCGTGGAAATTTCTTTCAGCAGATCGCCCACGGTGATATCCAGCCCGACCACGCCTTCGAGAAAGTTGCGCTCATAAACAGGCGCGATCGCGGACATCATCAAGCCATGACCCGCCGGGTCGAGGTAGACGTCAGTCCAGCGAACCCCTCGCTGCGGGTTATGTTCGGCATCGGCCAGATAATAAAAGTTATAACCGGGTATCTGCATATCATGCGGATATTGTTCATCGGCACGAATCCACGGATAAATCCGGTTGTAACTGTCCCACGTATTGAAATAGACACTGGCGACCATCGGTTCATGATCTTTGATCGCACGCATCAATGGGTCGAGGCTGGACAACTTCTGCACTTTACCCAGGTTCTGTTGCGCGACAGGTGTGACCGACGAGTAGAACGACGCCGCTCCGCCCAGGTCTTTTCCACTGTAAAGAGCCCCATCGGCAGAAGTGCTTAATGTTTCACTCAAGGGTGTTGAGGCGGCACGCAGTGAGTTGGCCGTCATATCCGCAAATAGCTGAGTGACATCGGCGATGTGGGTTAATTGATCTTGAATGATTCGGGTGTTCTGGTCGGCAGTTGCGCCAAGGCTTTCAATTGCACTGCGTTCCAAATAATCGAGTTGCGATACACGGATCGCCTGATTGGTCAGCAGGTAACAAGCAATCAGAATCGTCTCCACCAGGACCAACGGGATTAATGCACTCTGCATGAACGCCCGCCAGATCCACTGACGCAAGCCTATTTGAGAAGAGCTTTCATTCACTACCAGCACTCCTGCAAATGGCATCAGCCTGTTATTTGTATAGTGGCAATACGATGTCAAAAAAACGATAGCTCATCCGGCGAAGCGTTTCCATACTTTTTATGAGGGCAATCATTGAAAATGACTGGAGCGCTGTACTGCGCGCCGCAAGCGAAATGGAAGAATCAAGCGCGGCGGTCAATCGTCTGCTGACTGAGCTTGGCTCGCATCAAGGCGGATAAATCCAGGGCAAACAGCTTCCGCGTTTAGGCAGACACCATCGCACCAAGCAAGAGTGGCGTGAGGTCGTATTCGCCTGGCATACGTGCTCCCATACTTGCCGGTAAGATTACTCGCCGCAGGCCTTATCGATCAGGCTATGATCGCGCTCTATGAATCGGATATGCCCCATGACTTATGGCCGTTGACCTACAAGCGCTCTACCCCAAACTGATCCATCTGATGTTGGATACAGTGTTTGTGGTTGATAGAGACGACCACATTGTTTTTGTGAGTGATGCCTGTGAGGCCCTGCTGGGTTACCGTCCTGACGAGCTGAACGGCACTCCTATCACCCGCTATATGCATCCTGAAGACCTGGCTAGCACACGGGACTCGATTGCCCGCGTCATGAATGGTCAATTCCACTTCGATTTCCGCAACCGTTACATCCGTAAGGATGGAGGCGTCGTGTACATCCTGTGGGCGGCATTCTGGTCGGAAGAGGTTGGTGCAAGGATTGGCGTCGCACGCAACGTGACGGCTTTGACTCAGGCCGAGGAGGAGTTACGTTTCCTCGCGCATCATGATCCGCTGACAAAACTAACCAACCGCTCGATTTTCAGTGATCGACTGAAATCTGCCCTGCACGTCGCGCACCGTCACAATAGTCAGTTGGCTTTGCTGTTTCTGGATATCAATGACTTCAAGAGTATCAATGACGTCCATGGCCACGCCGCGGGGGATCGTATTCTTTGCATGATTGCCCGACGTCTAGAAAGCTGCATACGTGAGACGGATACCGTGGCCCGGATGGGCGGCGATGAATTTACGGTGCTGTTGACCGATATCCAGTCGAGAGACGCCATTTCCAAAAAGTTAGAACAGATTCACGACGTCATGGCTGCGCCACTACCGCCTGAATTCGGCGCACTCAAGATGCCGTCGTGCAGTATCGGCGTTGCCTATTATCCCGAGGACGGCAAGGATGCCGACACACTGCTCACCTACTCGGATAATGAAATGTACCGGATGAAAAGGCATCGTTTTTTAGACAATAAAGAGCCCGGTACATAAGTCAAACTCAAGAAGTGCGTCCGCCCGGCCAAGTCATCCAGCGGACGGCGCGAAACCAAGACATGGTATTCACTTACGTGGTCACCCGCCCATCAGATGAGAAATCGTTGAGGGCAGTTGAGTGGTTGGATCAATCCGAGGCAGGTGCGGGTTCTTGCTTCGGTTTGCTCTTGCTGAGAACGAACCACACCGCTAAACAAATAAGCCCGCCGCCGTAAAAAAGTTGTTGCAGTAGTTAAGGGGAAAAGGCCAACTATACGGAAGCCATGGTGAACGCCTCTAAGTTTGGAGTCTCACCGTAAGGGTGTTCGAAATGTACCCGCACTCCGATTCTTGCTGCCGAAAACGGATGTGCGTCAAGGGGCTTGGACGCTACGCTCTGGAGCTGGCGCGCTGCAGGTCTCGGTATCTGGATGACCTACCCACCAAAGGTCTGTGAGGGCCGGCGCAGCGTCGGATCAAACGGATTGATCCGGGGCCCGATCGCCGCCGCTTCGCGCTTGAGCAACTCCACCACCATCGGCAGGCGACTCGGCCCCAACCGGTCACTGATGGTCGCCACGCTCAATGCTGCCACCGCATGGCCGTCCCGGTTCAGGATCGGCACCGCCAATCCCGCCATGCCTTCCAGCACGCCGGTATTGCGCGCCGCATAACCCAGATTGCGCACGTTCTCCACTTCCGAACGCAACAGCACCTCGTCATACAGGTGAAAATCCTTGAGCCTTGGCAAGTTGTAGCGGATCACCGTCTCGCGCTCTTCCTCCGGTAAAAAGGCCAGGATCGCCAGGCTACCCTGCCCCACACCCAATGCCACGCGCCCGCCGATATCACCCGTGAAAGTTCGAATCGGGTACGGGCCTTCGCTGCGGTCCAGGCAGATCGCATCAAAGCCGCTGCGCGCCAGCAAAAACAATGAATCCCCCAGGGACGCACTGAGGCGCAGCATGCTCGGCCTTACCAGGTCGCGCAGGTTGCCGGTCTTGCCCGCGTTCGCCGCCAGAGCGAAGAACTCCAGGCTCAGGCGGTAGCGTTTGCTGCGCGCGTCCTGCTCGACCATACCTTCATCCATCAGGCTGCGCAGCAGGCGGTGGGTGGTGGGTTGGGACAGGCCGACCTGTTGTGCGAGCTGGGTCACGCGTTCGCCGCCGTCGGGCACGCCGCCCAAGGTACGCAGCAATGCGAACAAGCGAGACACGCCGCCCGCACCCACTTCCTTGGTATTTTCATTCCGCTCAGTAGAATTCATAACGTGTTATCTCATCAATAATTCTTGTCAGTGAATAAAACTGAAAAAAACACTCCATTCAGTGAAATTCTATCTTTCGCCCATCCTAGTCTTCGTCCTAATCTGCGTCCACAGGGGCGAAATGAACAACAACCGGAAGCCGACTCAAGATCGAGCGCCAACGCACCCGCAACACCCTTTTCGCATCTGCCCAAAACAAAAAAGCGCGTTTCGACGCGACTCAAAAAAAGGTGGAACGCAGACATGGCATTTCTCCAACTCAACGCCTTGAGCAAACGCTACGGCGCCGTCGACGCGGTGGTCGCCACTGACCTTGCGGTGGAAAAAGGCGAGTTCGTTTCCCTGCTCGGCCCCTCGGGCTGCGGCAAGACCACCACCCTGCAAATGATCGCCGGCTTCGTCGACGTGAGCGCTGGGCAGATCCTGCTCGACGGTCGCGACATCACCCGCGCCAAGCCCGCCAGCCGTGGCCTGGGCGTGGTGTTCCAAAGCTATGCGCTGTTCCCGCACATGACCGTGCGCGACAACATCGCCTTCGGCCTGAAGATGCGCAAAGTGCCGGCCGCCGAGATCGCCGCCAAGGTCAAGACCGTGCTGGAGCTGGTGCGCCTGGCCCCCCACGCCGACCGTTACCCCCGGGAATTGTCCGGCGGCCAGCGCCAACGCGTGGCCCTGGCGCGCGCGCTGGTGATTGAGCCGCCGGTATTGTTGCTGGATGAGCCGCTGTCCAACCTCGACGCGAACCTGCGCGAAGAGATGCAGTTTGAAATCCGCCGCATCCAGCACGCGGTGGGCATCACCACCCTGATGGTCACTCATGACCAGGCCGAGGCGCTGTCCATCAGCGACCGTGTGGTGGTGATGCAGGCCGGGCGCGTGACGCAGATCGACGTGCCCTACAAGCTGTATGAACACCCGCGGACGCGCTTTATCTCGGACTTCGTCGGCAAGGCTAACCTGCTGGCCGGCGATTACGACGCACGCGGCATCCCGCAGGTGCGCCACGCCGCGGGTGACGGCGAACTGGTCTTGAGCCTGCGCCCGGAAAAAATCCAGCTGGTGGGCGCAAGCGAAGGTCGCCTGCAAGGCCAGGTGCTCGACCGCTATTTCTTCGGCAGCCAGTGGCTGTACCGAATCCATACCGCGCTGGGCGAAATCACCGTGGTGCGCAGCAACGACGGCAGCGCGCCGCTGGGTTGCGGCGCGGCAGTCGGCCTGGACTGGCAAGCCGAGTTGCTGCGGGTGCTGACGGCGGATGAGGTGCACCCATGAGTCGCGGCTATCTACTCTCGCTGCCGGCGTTGCTGCTGTTCGCCGGGCTGCTGATTCTGCCGCTGGGCCTGACCCTGGTGCTGTCGTTCAACGTGTTCGACTACCAAGTGGGGGTGAAGGCTGATGAGTGGACCTTGGCTCATTACCTGGCGTTGTTCAGCGACGCGTACTTCTACGAAATCTTCTGGCGCACCTTCTGGATCAGCGCGCTAGTGACGCTGCTCTGCGTGGTGATTGGCGTGCCCGAAGCCTACATCCTCAGCCGCATGGGTACGCCGTGGCGCTCGATCTTCCTGATCCTGATCCTCACGCCGTTGTTGATTTCGGTGGTGGTGCGAGCGTTCGGCTGGAGCCTGCTGCTCGGCGCCGACGGGCTGGTCAACCAGGTGATCCAGGCATTGGGCGGGCGCCCGGTGAAGCTGTTGTACACGCCGTTCGCGGTGATCATTGCGCTGGTACACGTGATGCTGCCGTTCATGATCATTCCAGTGTGGACCTCCCTGCAAAAGCTCGACCCCTCGGCCGAACAGGCGGCTTTGTCGCTGGGCGCGAGCCAGGCCACGGTGATGCGCAAGATCGTGTTGCCCCAGGTAATGCCGGGCGTGCTGTCCGGCACCCTGATCGTGTTCGGCCTGGCCGCCAGCTCCTTTGCGATCCCCGGCCTGCTTGGTGGGCGGCGCCTGAAAATGGTCGCCACCGTGGTGTACGACCAGTACCTCTCGGAACTCAACTGGCCCATGGGCGCGACCATCGCGGTGGTCCTGCTGTTGGTCAATCTGCTGATCATGCTGAGCTGGAACCGCATGGTCGAAGGCCGCTACAAAAAATCCCTGGGGGTTTAAGCGCATGTCCAGAAACGGTCCTTTGGCCCTTGGCTTCCACGGCCTGGTGGTGATGTTCATGATGGCGCCGCTGGTGGTGGTGTGCCTGGTGGCCTTCACCCCGGAAAATACCTTGAGCCTGCCCACGTCGGGCTTCTCCCTGCGCTGGTTTCGCGCGGTGTTCGAGCGTGCCGACTTTATCCAGGCGTTCTACAACAGCCTGATCCTGGCATTTACCGCTGCAACCCTGGCGACGCTGATTGCAGTGCCGGCGGCGCTTGCAATCAGCCGGTATCAGTTCCCGGGACGTAACTTCTTCAGTGCGTTGTTCCTGTCGCCGATCATCATCCCGCACCTGGTGTTGGGGGTGGCGATGCTGCGGTTGTTCGCCTTGATGGGCGTCAACGGCAGCTTCACCTGGCTGATGCTGGCGCACGTGGTGATCATCACGCCCTATGTGCTGCGCCTGGTATTGGCGGCAGCGATCGGGATCGATCGCAGTGCCGAGCAGGCGGCCGAATCGCTCGGTGCCGGACGCTTCACGCTGTTTCGCCTGGTGACGTTGCCGATGATCCTGCCCGGCGTGGCCGGCGGCTGGTTGCTGGCCTTCATCAACAGTTTCGACGAAGTGACCTTATCGATCTTCGTCAGCTCGCCGGCCACGCAAACCTTGCCGGTGCGTATGTACGTGTACGCCACCGAATCCATCGACCCGATGATGGCTGCAGTGTCGGCGCTGGTGATTGCCCTCACGGCGGCGGCCATGATTGTGCTCGACCGGGTCTACGGCCTGGATCGCGTGCTGGTGGGAAAACATTGATGGCCTTGTTCAAACGATTGACCGAAACCGCACGCCCTGCCCTGGCGTTTACCCTCGACGGGCAACCGGCCACAGGCTTGCTCGGCGACACCCTGCTGACGGCGGTACTGACCTGCGCCGAGCACCTGCGCGGCAGCGATTTCAGTGCCGAACGCCGCGCCGGGTTTTGCTTGATGGGCGCCTGCCAGGACTGCTGGGTGCGCCTGGCGGACGGACAACGCGTGCGCGCCTGTTCGACCCTGCTGGAGGAAGGCCAGGCGATCAGCCGCGACCCGGGGCGCCAGCTATGAAGCCGGTGGTGATCGTGGGCGCAGGCCCGGCGGGGATCAGTGCCGCGCGCACCCTGTTCGACCACGGCGTAACGCCTTGCCTGGTGGACGAAAGCCTGCGCGGCGGCGGGCAGATCTATCGCCGCCAACCCCCAGGCTTCCAACGCACCGCCAGGCAAATATACGGATTCGAGGCGGGTAAGGCCGAGGCCGTGCATCGCACCCTGGATGAACTGGCGCCGCTGATCGACTACCGGCCCGAAACCCTGGTGTGGAATGCCGAGGATCGGCGCCTGGACTTGTTGAGCAACAGTCACGCAGCCAGTGTCGAGTATTCGCGGATCATCGTCGCCACCGGCGCCACCGACCGTATCCTGCCGGTGCCGGGCTGGACCTTGCCCGGTGTCTACAGCCTGGGTGCGGCGCAAATCGCCTTGAAGTACCAAGGTTGCGCCATCGGCGAACGCGTGGCGTTTTGTGGCAGCGGGCCGTTGCTGTATCTGGTGGCATATCAATACGCCAAGGCCGGCGCCAATGTAGTCGCCGTGCTCGACAGCGCGCCGTTCAGCGCCCAATGCCGCGCCTTGCCGGCGCTGCTCGGACAACCGGCGACCCTGGCCAAGGGCTTGTATTACCGCGCCTGGCTCACGGCCCACGGCGTTCCCGTGCATCAGGGCGTGACGCTGCAGCAGATCGACGGTGAACAACGGGTCAGCGGCATACGTTGGCGCAAGCACACCCTGGCCTGCGACGCCGTGGCCTTCGCCCATGCGCTGCGCAGCGAGACGCAGTTGGCGGACCTGCTCGGTTGCGAATTTGCCTGGAATGCCTTGAACCGTGCGTGGCTGCCGCAACGGGACCGTGCCGGGCGCAGCAGCGTCGACGGTGTGTACCTGGCGGGCGACGGTGCCGGGATCATGGGTGCCGATGCCGCGCAGATGGCCGGTGAGCGGGCGGCGTTGGCGGTGCTGGCGGATGCAGGCGTCGCGATCGATCATCAGCGCCCGGCCCTGCTTGAGCGGCAATTGGCGCGCATCCAGCGCTTTCGCCAGGGCCTGGAGACGGCGTTTCCCTTCCCGGCAGACTGGGCCGCGCAGGCGCCGGACGACTTGATGCTGTGTCGCTGTGAAGAAGTCCGGGTTGGCGATATCCGCACCGTGGTGGACGAAGGTCATTGGGAAATCAATCGGGTCAAGGCCCATTGCCGGGTGGGCATGGGCCGCTGCCAGGGGCGCATGTGCGGGCTGGCGGCGGCTGAAATCGTCGCCGAGCGCAGCGGTCGCGGGATAGAAGACGTCGGGCGTTTGCGCGGCCAGGCCCCGATCAAGCCGCTGCCGTTTGGCGTGGAGGTGCAGCCATGATCGACGTCATCGTCCTCGGCGGCGGGATTGTCGGTGCGTCGGCGGCCTTGATGCTGGCGCACAAAGGTCAGCGTGTGGCGTTGGTGGAACGGGACTTCTGCGGCTCGCACTCCAGTGGCGTGAACTATGGCGGCGTGCGGCGCCAGGGACGCCCGTTGCATCAGTTGCCGTTGTCGCAGCGCGCCCATCAATTGTGGGCCGACCTGCCCGGCTTGATCGGTATCGACGGCGAATACGTGCGCTCCGGGCATTTGAAACTGGCGCGCAGTCATGGAGATTTTGCCGCGTTGCAGGCGTATGCCGAACACACGCGGGGCTTTGGCCTGGGCTTGCAGTTGCTCGATTACGCCGAACTGCGCGCACGTTTTCCGTGGGTCGGGGATATCGCAGTGGGTGCGTCGTTATGCCCCGAAGATGGCCATGCCAACCCGCGCCTGGTATCCCCCGCCTTCGCCCGTGCCGCGCAGCGCCTTGGCGCGTGTGTCTACGAGCAGGCCGAGGTGATCCGCATCGAACATGACAGCCGCCAGTTCCAGGTGGATTGCGCCAACGGCCTGCACCTGCAGGCGCCATGGCTGCTCAATTGCGCCGGCGCCTGGGCAGGGACCGTCGCCGCGCAATTCGGCGAGCCGGTCCCCATGACGTCTGCGCACCCGGCCATGCTGGTCACCGAGCCGCTGGCCGTGGTGATGAACGTCAGCACCGGTGTCGAAGGCGGCGGGATTTATGCGCGCCAGGTGGCCCGGGGCAATTGCATCCTCGGCGGCGGTCGCGGTTTTGCGCTTGGCCCCCGGCAGGCGCGGCCCGGGCAAGCGGCGGTGCTGGAGATTCTGCGCCATGCCGGCGAGCTGTACCCGTTTCTCAAGGGTGCCCAGGCGATTCGCACCTGGAGCGGCACCGAAGGTTACCTACCCGATCATGAACCGGTGATCGGCCCCAGCAGCACCCAGCCTGGCCTGCTCCACGGTTTCGGCTTTGCCGGCGCCGGGTTCCAGCTGGGCCCGGCGGTCGGTGAAGCCCTGGCAGAGATCGTCTGCACAGGGGCCAGCCGGCAACCCATCGAAGCGTTTTCCATCCGTCGTTTCCAAGCCTGAGAGGAAAAACATCCATGAATACTCGTATTGCGCTGTCCTGCTTGTCCCTCGCTCTGCTCGCCTCCACCGCTCATGCGGCCCCGACGCTGTACCTGGGCATGAACGGCGGCACCATGGAACGGGTGTATGCCGACAAGGTGCTGCCCGCGTTCGAAAAGGCCAATAACGTCAAGGTGGTGATCGTGCCCGGCACGTCGTCGGACATCCTCGCCAAGGTCCAGGCCAACAAAGACAACCCGCAGATGCATGTGATGTTCCTCGACGACGGCATCATGTACCGCGCCATCTCCATGGGCCTGTGCGACAAACTGGCGCCGAGCCCGACCCTGGAGCAGATCCCGGCCAAGGCGAAAATCAAGGACCAAGCCGTGGCCGTGACCCTCGGCGTCACCGGCCTGGGCTACAACGCCAGGCTGTTCAAAGAGAAAGGCTGGGCTGCACCGACCTCGTGGATGGACCTGGCCGACCCGCGCTTCAAGGACAAAGTGGTGTTCCAGTCCCTGGCCTCATCGACCTTCGGCCTGCACGGTTTCCTGATGTTCAACCGCCTCCAGGGTGGCTCAGAGACCAACGTGGAACCGGGCTTCAAGGCCTGGCCCAAAACCGTCGGCCCCAACGTGCTGGAGTACATCGCCAGCTCCGCGAAAATCTCCGAGATGGTGCAAACCGACGAAGCGGCGATCTTCCCCCTCACCCCGACCCAGGTCGCCACCCAGAAACTGCTCGGCGTGCCGATGGAATACGCGCAACCCAAGGAAGGCGCCGTGGTGCTGAACGTGGCCGAATGCGTGATCGCACGCAACGACCAACCGGAACTGGCGCAGAAACTCGCGGCCTTCCTGCTGACCGCCGAAGCCCAGGCGCCGGCGCTGGAGGAAGGTGATCAGATCCCGTCAAACCCGACCACGCCCACCAGCGACAAGACCCGCGCCCGAGTGGAGGCGATGCAGGGTTATTTGCAGACGGCGATTTCGATTGATTGGGACCAGGTGAACCAGGCGCGGCCGGAGTGGAATGCGCGGTGGAGTCGGTCGATTGAGCGGTAGCGTTTCATCAGCCTGCTCGGCGCCTACCGAGGTGCGATGGGTAGCGCGCGTTTGTGGGCGGTCTTCAGATAGGCTTGCTCCACAATCGTTCGCACCCGTTCGCTCACCGGCTCACCCATCAGGTAGGCGTCGATCTCTTCATAAGTGCAGCCGTATGCCTGCTCATCCAGCTTGCCCGGTGCCAGCTCTTCGAGGTCGGCGGTAGGTTGTTTGTGCACAAGATTCGCCGGGGCACCGAGGGCATCAGCCAGCAGGCGCACCTGGGTCTTGGTCAGGCCCGACAACGGCGCCAGGTCGCACGCGCCGTCGCCGAACTTGGTGAAAAACCCCATCAATGCTTCGGCGCCGTGGTCGGTGCCGACCACCAGGCCGTTGTGCAGGTTGGCCATCGCGTACTGCGCGATCATGCGGGTGCGGGCCTTGACGTTGCCTTTGATGAAGTCGACCTGTGCGGCGCTGGCTTCGGTGGCGGTGAGGCAGGCCATCAGGCCGTCGACGCTGGCGGCGATGTTGAGGGTGTCGATGTGGTCGGGGGTGATGAAGGCCAGGGAGGCCTGGGCGTCGCTTTCGTCGGCCTGGGTTTTGTAGGGCAAGCGCAGGGCGATAAAGCCTGCGGCGTAGTCTTCGCTGCGCAGTTGCTCTACCGCCAGTTGGCAGAGGCGCCCGGCCGTCAGCGAATCGACGCCGCCGCTGATGCCCAGCACCAGAGCCTTGCAACCGGAATGGCGCAGGGTGGTTTTGATGAAGTCGATACGCCGTTGGATCTCCCGGGGCGCGCCCCCCTTGACCAACGAGCGGTTGATATTCAGTTCCAGGGCAATACGGTCCTGGGTTTGCATGTCACACCTCCACGCGGCCGACGTTGAATACTTGCGTTGCGTACCGCAAAAACGAAGCGTCTTCGCAGACATTCTTGATCGGGTCATCCGAGAATTTCACCACCGGCTCACCGTGTACCCGCACCAGTTTCATCACGATGCTCAGCGGCTCGACGCCTTCCACATCGCAGGCCAGGCTGGTGCCCATGCCGAAGCCGAACCTGGCCTTGCCGCGCACATGGCGCAGGATCGGCAGGCATTTCTCGAAGTTCAGGCCGTCGGAGAACATCAGGTCCTTGGTCATCGGGTCGATACCCAGTTGTTTGTAGCGGGCCAGGACTTTATCGGCCCAGACGATAGGGTCGCCGGAGTCCTGGCGCAGGCCGTCGTAGAGCTTGGCGAAGTACAGGTCGAAGTCCTTCAGGAAGAAGTCCGTGCTGATGCAGTCGGTCAGGGCGATACCCAGGCGGCCGCGGTATTCACGTACCCAGTTTTCCAGGGCGGCGTTCTGGCTTTCGCGCAGGCGGCCCAGTTGCTGGTGCACCATCAACCATTGGTGGGCCATGGTGCCGATCAGCGGCAGGTCGAACGCGTAGGCCAGGTGCGCGTTGCTGGTGCCGACGAACTGGCCGGGGAAGTCGCGGCGCATGATGTCCACCACTTCGCGCTGGGCCTTGAACGACAGGCGCCGGCGCGTGGAAAAGTCGGAGACGCGCAGGTCGGCAAGTTCGTCGCGGCTGAGGTTTTTCTCCAGCCAGTCAAATTTCTGGTAGAGCTTGCGGGTGACGTCCTCCAGGCTCACATCGGGGTATTTGTCACGGTTGCGCAGCTCGCTGACCAGCGCCAATACCGGCTGTTCGAACATGATGCAGTGCAACATCGGGCCGACGACGCGGATGTTCAGTTGGCCGTCGACTTCGCTGACGTGGATATAGCGCAGGTTGAAGCGGAACAGGCCGAGGAAGCGCTCGTAATCCGGCGTGAGGTATTCGCGAAAGCGTGGGTTGAACAGAAAGCGCAGCTCGCCTTCGCGCATCTGCAGGCCGGCGAGTTTTTCCAGTTCATCGCGCAGTTGCGGGATCAAGTGGCCCAGTTTTTCCTTGGAACGGACGATGAAGTTGTACTCGACGTCGACATTCGGATGCTGGTGCAACACAGCCTGCATCATGGTGAAGGTGTAGTAGTCGGTGTCGAGCAAACCCTGGATCACCGGGGTTTCGTAGTCGTAGGCACTTTCCATGGCGTATCTCCTTAACGCGTGGCCATCGCGGCCAGTTCTTCGCGGGTGCGGCTGATGCCGGCACCGGCCTTGAGCAACTCGTTGACGGCCTGTACGCCGCCCTCCTGCGTAATACCGCGGCACGCCGGCAGGTGCAGCACCACTTCCAGGCCGGCCTTGAGCAGTTGCAACGCGGTGGTTTTGACGCAGTAGTCGAGGGCCAGGCCGCCGACGATCACGCGGCTTACGCCCTGGGCCTTGAGGTACTCGATCACGCCCGTGGACAGCTTGTCGTGCAGGTCGTGGTAGCAGGCGCCGTAAGGGTGCAGGTCGGGTTCGACACCTTTCCAGATGAAGTAATCGTAGTCATACGGGGTGGGCAGTTCGTCGAGCAGGGTGAAGCCCTCGGTGCCCGGCACGCAGTGGCTGACCCAGGTGACGTCAGCATGAGCCAGGCCGGTGGGTTGCAGCATCTCGCTGTGTTGCTTGACCACCCACGGCGCATGCGGAGTGTGGGCGTCCTTGCTGCCGACACGGTAGCCCGCGAGGCTGGCCATGTAGTTGAGTTCGGCACCGATGAGGTCCCCTTCGGCCACTGGCAATTCGTTGGGGCACAGCGGCGTAAAGCTCTTCTGGGCGTCGACGTCGAATGAAGCGATGGCATGTTTCGAGAGGGTCATGGCGGGTCTCCTTTGGCTTGAAAACAAAAGTACACGTCATGTACTTTCATTGCAAGAAAGATTTGTTTATCTAGGCTTTAGTCAGTACATGACATATTTGTTCGATCCGTTAGACTGTGCCCCCCGCTGTTTAGAAGGACTGCACATGCCACTTAGCGCCTACCTCCACACCGTCGACCTGTGCGTGCTGTTCTACTGCCGCGCGGCAGGAGAACTGAAGCTGCTGCTGAACAAGCGCGACGCCGAACCCTTCGCCGGGCATTGGGCCCTGCCGGGTATGGTGGTGAATGGCGACGTGCAGGACCTGAGTCTCACGGATGCCGTGGAGCGCCTGCGCGCGAGTGACAAAGTCGGCCTCGACCTGGTGTGGAGCGAGCAAGTGGGTACGGTGGGCGACGCGTTCCGCGACCCGCGTTGCTGGTCGTCGTCCACTTTCTACCTGGCGATCATCGCGGATGAGGTGACGCTGGGCGAGCATCAAGGCTGGTTTTCGCTGGATGCGGTAGCCGACGGCCGCATCAAGTTGCCGTTCGATCACAACACCATCGTGGCCGCCGTGCAGGAGCGGTTACTGTCCAAGTCGCTGTACAGCAGCTTGCCGCTGATGTTCCTGGGCCAGGAATTCAGCGCCCCGGAAGCGACGGCGATCTTCTCACTGGTGCTCGCGCGGCCGGTGTTGAAGACCAGCATTCGCCAGCGTTTGCTGAAGCTGACTGAGCAGGGATATTTGCGGGAAACGGGGCGCAAGAAACAAGGCGAAGGCGGCAGGCCCCAGGCGACGATGGAGAATTTGAAGCCTGGGAAGATTTATTTCTTCGATCGCAGTTTTGCCGACTAGCTCGGTATTCAAAAACAACCACGATCAAATGTGGGACCGCGCTGCGGGCGGACATGGCGATCAACAGCTCCCACAGCGGATACAGGCCTCTTCGCTTAAACCGTGCGGGAAAACTGGCCTTTGTGCGCGCCGCCCAGGTAGGCGTCAAAGGCCATCGCCACGCTGCGCACCATCAGTTGGCCCTTGGGCAACAGTTGCAGCGCATCGGCCTGGATCAGCAATAACCCGTCCGCCACCTGCTCGTCCAATTGCAGCAGTGCCTCGGCGAAATAGTCGTTGAAGCGCACGCCATGGGTGGCCTCGATCTGTGGGAAGTCGACTCGACCATCACACATCAGGCCATTGATCACCTCGCGGCGCAGTACGTCATCCGGGTTGAGCCGATAGCCGCGCTGCACCGGCAGCATCCCCGCGTCGAGTCGGGCGTAGTACTGGGACAGTTCCTTGACGCTCTGGCTGTAGCTGTCACCGACTTTGCCGATGGCCGACACGCCGAGGCCGATCAGGTCGCAGTCGGCGTGGGTCGAATAGCCCTGGAAGTTGCGCTGCAAGGTACCGTTGGCACGGGCCAGCGCCAGCTCGTCGTCGGGCAAGGCGAAGTGGTCCATGCCGATGTAGACGTAACCGGCCTCGGTCAGGCGGCGGATGGTCAGTTCCAGCAGTTCCAGCTTGCGCGCCGGCGGCGGCATGTCTTCGGGACGGATCATGCGCTGGGCGCGGATCTGGCTCGGCAGGTGTGCGTAGCTGTAAGCCGCCACCCGATCAGGGCGCAGGGCGATCAGCTTGCTCAAGGTCACGTCGAAGCTGTCCACGGTTTGCAGCGGCAGGCCATAGATCAAGTCGACGCTCACCGACTTGAAGCGCGCCTCACGCGCCGCGGCCACCAGTTGCAGGATCTGCGCTTCGCTTTGCACACGATTGACCGCCGCCTGCACGTCGGGGTCGAAGTCCTGCACGCCGAAGCTCAGGCGATTGAAGCCCAGGCCGCGCAACGTGTTGATCCGCTCAACGCTGATGGTGCGCGGGTCGACCTCGATGGAGAACTCATGGGCGTCGCTGTCATCCAGGGTGAAGTGTTCGGCCAGGCAGGCCATCAGCTCGGCCAATTGCGCGTCGTCCAGATAGGTCGGCGTACCGCCGCCCAGGTGCAACTGGGTCAGGCGCCGGGAACGCTCGAACAGCGCCGCCTGCATCTGGATCTCACGCTTGAGATACGCCAGGTACTCCACGGCCCGATGGGTCTTGCGGGTGATGATCTTGTGGCAACCGCAGTAATAGCAAAGGCTCTGGCAAAACGGGATGTGGATGTACACCGACAACGCCTTGGGCGCGGCCACCTCATGGCTGGCGCGGACCGCCTGGTGATAGTCATCCAGGGCAAAGGCGCTGTTGAACTGCGGCGCGGTCGGGTACGAGGTATAGCGTGGCCCCGGTCGGTCGTATTTGTGGACCAGGGCACGGTCGAATTCAAAAGCACTCATGTGTCGATCACCTCGTCGTTGGCGCTGACCGGGGTGGCGAGCACGGCACGTTCAAACAATGCGCAAATACCGTCCACCTGCGGCAGGCCGGCGGGCAGCAACCAGATGAACGTCGGGGACAGCTCGATCAGACCGTCGCGGTGCAGCGCTTCCAGCAACGGCCAGAGGTAGGCGAAATAGCGTGCGAACACCAGGCCGTAGCGCCGTTCCACCGCCTGCACATCCAGCTCCAGGTCACAGGCCAGGCGTTCGGCCACGTGCAGGCGCACCGGGTCAGAGGTTTCGCGGAACCAGCCCCGGCATGTGGCGAGCTGACCATTGCCCAGTTGCTCACGGTACTCGCGGGCATCGGCCGTGTTCTGCGCGCACAACGTGTCGATCTGGCTGATGGCGCCCACGCCGAAACCGATGTGGTCGCAGTAACCGTGCAGGGTGAAGCCTTCGCAGTTACGGCTCAGGCGCCCGCGTTCCTGGGCTTGCTTGAGGTCGTCGTCGGCCCGGGCGAACTGCCCCAGGCCGATGTAGTGATAGCCCGCCGCGGCCAGGAGCTGGAAGCAAATACGGCGCATCGCGCTCTTATCCGCCTCGCTGCTGAACGCCTGGGGTTGTTGGGATTGATAGCGCACAGGCGCATGGGCGTAATCGAATACCTGCAAGCGATCCGGCTCCAGGGCGATCAGGCTGGCCAGTTTCAGCTCGATACTGGCCGGGGTCTGCCAGGCATGGCCGTAGCCGAGGTCGATGTTCACCGAGCGAAACCCGAAGGTGCGGGCCGCATCCACCAGCGATTCGATCGGCGCCGGGTCCTGATACCGCGCCTGGCACAGCGGCCCCTCGCGGTTGGCGTCCGGCACGCCGATGCTTGCATGGTTGAAGCCTTGTTCGCGCAGCAGGCCCATGGTGGCCCAGTCCGTGTGCCCGGGGTCGAGGTCGACGCAGTAGTCACCCCGGTCGTGGTCGAGAAAATTGAAGCGCTCGTGCAACTGCGCCATCAACTGCTGCACCTGGGCGAACGCCGGTGTGGTGCCGCGCAGGTGAAAGTGATCGACCGGCTGGCGGCCGCCGAGTTGGCAGCCGATCAGTTGGATTTCCTGGGTGAGGCTGTGCAAATACTCAGCGCCAACGTCGCCCGCCGGCCAGTGCAGGTTCAATGCCAGGGGCCGCTGGCACTGGCGGCTGTTGCGCAAGGCGCGCAACAGGTCAAGGGAGCCGACACCGGCATGGAAGCGACGGGTGTCCGTTTGGCAAGCCAAGTCCAACACGCCTTGATCGTGACGAAAGCGAGCGGGATGAAGAAGGGTACGCATGACGGACTCCGGTTCGGGCGGCGGTGGTGCATTGTCCGGTGCGCTTGGGCCACACGCCTTGATGTGCATCAAGGTCGCAGCCCCGCCCGTCTACCAGTTCAGGTAAAACATGCCCTTGGCCAGCAGCACAATGGCGACCATGTGCGCGAACAGGCTCAGATGCACCCAGCGGACATAACGCGCACTCACCGAGCCCCAGCGCATGCGCGCCATGGTCAGCAGAAAATGCAGGAGCACGCTGGCCGCCAGGATCAGCTTGAGGGTCAGCAAGGTGCCGAAAGCCGACGCCGACGGCGCAGCCAGCACCGGCAGGTAACGCAGCCAGACCATGCCCAGGCCCGCGCCGAACAGCACCAGCAACACCCACGGCATCAATACCCGGGCACGCTGGCCGACGCCCTGCTCCACCAACACCATCACCCGCGCCGGCAATTGCCGGTGCAGGTGCCCCAGGATCAGCACCTCGAAAAACACCGTGCCGATGAAGATCAGCGCGGCGAACAGGTGAGCCACTAAAAACACGGGGTAAAGCATGGTGGCCTCTCAAGGGGACCGGCCGTTGGGACTTCAGTGTGCGGCCTGGCGCAACGCGTGGCCTTGATACCGATCAAGCGTTGCGAGAGTGCGGCTTACAACAGTGGGATGCTGTAGCTGACGATCAGTCGCGTCTCGTCCTTGTCGGCCGAGTCGTTACCGCGCCACACCGCACCGCGCCAGGTCAGGCCCAGGCCCTTGAACGTGCCCGAGGGGATCACGTAATCGACACGCAGGTCGCGCTCCCACTCGCTGTTGTCGCGACCTGCCGTCTGGATGTGGCTGCCGCGGATGTAGGTCACGCTCGAGCGCAGGCCCGGAAGGCCAAGGCTGCTGAAGTCGTAGGCGTAGCTGCCTACCGTGGCCTGTTCCCCGGCATTGACGAACTTCAGCGACTGGGAGTTGGTGATCAGGTACAGCGAACGGCCCTGCCCCTGGTTGATATGCGGAAAGTCACTTTCACCGGTGGTCTTCTGATAACCGAGACTCAGCGAATGCCCGTACAGCCCGTAAGTGAACAGCGCACTCCACAGGCGGTTGTCGACCTTGCCGGCGTTGACGCCCGCACCGTAATACCCCGAGCTGACATAGCCTTCGCCACGCCCGGCGGCGCTGGCGTTCTTGCCGTCGGCGGTGCTGTAGAAATAGCGCAGGTCAGTCTTGAACTGGCCCACCGGCAACTGCCAGTTGTGGATCAGGCCCAAGAAGTGCTGCTGGTAAAAGTTCTCCAGGTTGGCGTAGTAGTACTGCAGTTGCAGTTGCTTGCTGACGGCGTAATCCACCCCACCGTAGTAGAACTGGTTGCTGGACTTGCCCTTGACCGGATCATTCGCACCGACAATGGACATGCCCTGGCCGTTACTGGAGTTACGGTCCAGTACCTGCTCGATTTTACCGGCGATCAGGTTGAAGCCCTGCAGGTCCTTGGAGTCCACTTGATAGCCACGGAACGTCTGCGGCAACAGCCGGCCGTCTTCAGTCGTCAGCACGGGCAGCTTGGGCATCAGCGTGCCGGCTTTGAACTGAGTCTGGGAGATACGCATCTTGCCGGTGGCGCCGGTCTTGCTGAAGTCGTTGGCGGCCTTGCCATCGGACAACGGGAAAACACTGCCGGGGGTGTTGTCTTCACCAGCCTTGCCCGCGCGCCCCGAGGCGTCCAGGCGCAGGCCATACATGGCTTGCAGGTCCAGACCAAAACCGACCAGTCCCTCGGTGAAACCGGACTGGTAGTTGAACATGAACGCCTGGCCCCACTCCTTATCCGTAGGGGCTTTGGCGTTTCGGGTGTCCTGGTTGTAGTAGAAATTGCGCAGGTCGAGGCTGGCTTTGCTGTCGTCGATAAAACCCGACGCAGCCACCTGCTGCGCGGCGCCCAGGGAGACGGCGAGCGCCATGCAAGTCTTGTGGTTCATGAAGGCTCCTGAAAGTAATTGAGGCGACCCGTCACAGCCCAACCCTGTTCTTTGTCAGTCGGGTGGTGCTGCATCTAACGGGTGCGCGCACGGTATAGCGTTGGGCGGCCGGGAAATAGTCGCTAAAACCGTCATTCAGTTTTTCACTTTTTGTAACAATCGCCGGAGCCCGCGAGCCTCGCCGGGGCGTGCAAGCCTCCACGGGGCGCCGGCGGCGGGCACTTCACGGCACCGGCAACCAAGCGCTGAAACCGCCACGCCGGGTCAGCGGGCACCAGGCGAAGTCCCAGGCGGGAGGCGGCAACGGCGGCTGTTCATCAAGCGCAAACGCGCTGCCCTTCCAATCGAAGACTTCCGAACCCTGCCAGGCCAGGACCACACCCTGGGCCTGGCTGTCATCGGTATCGACCCACCGCGCCGCCGCCGCGGCCATGAACGCGTCGATCGGTTCATCGTCGATCTGCGCGCGGTACGGCGAGACCAGCAGCCAACGGCCGATGTTCAGGTGCCAGGTCCAGTCCTGCGCCAACTGGTTGTGGTAGGCCCAGGTCATGAAGCTGCGAAACAGGTTCAAGCCTTCGGGCGGGTCGAGCTTGAGCAGCGCCGGGCAGATGTCGAACAAGGTGTGCCAATAGGGCAACAGGCGTGCATCCAGATGCACGAAGCTACGCGAATTGCTCGGGTATTCCGGCCGCGCCGGCTCCGTGTGCAGGCGGCGCGCCGCCTTGCTGACCAGGCGGCTGGCGCCGGCAGGCAATAGAGGCTTCATAAAACGCACTCACAGTCGTGACGATAAAACGCCTCCTGATCACAGGAAGCCCAAGGCACACGTCAGAATGCGGGGGATGCGCGGGGGTTGGCCGAGGGCCAGGAATAACGCGGCGGCGCCTTGTTGCGCCGTTCATGGGCCGGCCGCGGGGTCTGGCCGAGGCCCAGCAGCCAGGCCAGGCCGATCAGGAACACGATGGCCACGCTCGCGGCAGCGCACAGCGGGCAGGCAAAGTAGTTCGAGATATCGCTGGAAGCCGGGCTACCCAACCCTTTGTCGGAAAGTGGCGCCTGGTTGCTGTCCACCGAACAGAACGCGCCACCGACACCGTTGAGCTGCTGGCCGAGCATCTGGCCATGACCCAAACCGCACACGAACAGGTTCAGCAGGACACAGAAGTACAGGGTCCAGGCGATCAGCGAACGGTCCGAGCGGCGCAGTTTCATGGCGGCGACTCTACCATCGAAGCCCCACAGGGATGAAGCGCGGCGCGCCCCTGTGGCAGAACGTCGCAGATTACGCGCATCGGCCAGGGTTGGTAGACTTGACGCCCTCCGCGTTTACTCCTTTTCAACGCCTGGCGTATAGATCCAGAGCAAGGCAGGCGCTTCACAGGATGCACAGTTGATGAGTACGTTATTCACCCGCCGCAAGGTCCTGACCGGCATGGGCCTGTTGGGTCTGGGCCTGCTGGCCGGTTGTGACAACAGCCCCAAGTTGAATTTCAAGTACGGCAAGGACTTGAGCGACAAGATCATGGGCCGCACCTTCAAGCTCAAGAATACCCAGGGTGAAACCGTCACCTTGAGTTCGTACCGTGGCCTGATGCCGGTGGTGTTTTTCGGCTTCACCCAGTGCCCGGCCGTGTGCCCGACCACCCTCGCCCGCGCCGCCCAGGCCAAGAAACTGATGGGCCGCGACGGCGAGATCATGCAGGTGATCTTTATCACCCTCGACCCCGAGCGCGACACGCCAGAGATCCTCGACCGCTACGTCAAGGCCTTCGACCCCAGCTTCGAAGCGCTGTACGGCACCCCGGAAGAGATCGCCGTGGCCGCCAAGGAATTCGGGATCTTTTATGAAAAGGTCCCCGCCGGCGACACCTACACCCTGTCCCACACCGCCACCAGTTTCGTGTTCGACACCCGCGGCAACCTGCGCCTGGGCCTGTCGGCATCCCTTAACGCTAAAGAGTGTGCAGAAGACCTGCTCACCGTCATGGAGGTCTGCTAATGACTGCCGTTCAACACCTCAAGCGCACCCTGATCGGCCTGTCCCTGCTGGGCCTCGCCGCGCACGCCAGCGCCCAGGTCCAGGTCAGCGACGCGTGGGTGCGCGCCACGGTGCCGGGCCAGCCATCCAGTGGCGCGTTCATGACCGTGACGGCCGACAGCGACAGCAAACTGCTGCGCGTCGCCTCGCCGGTGGCCAAGGACGTGCAGATCCATGAAATGAGCATGAAGGACGACGTGATGCGAATGGGCCCGGTGGACTCGATCACCCTGCCCGCAGGCACCCCGGTCAAGCTCGACCCGGACGGTTATCATGTGATGCTGATGGGCCTGACCGGGCAGATCAAGGAAGGCGACCAGGTGCCGCTGACCTTGACCGTGGAAAACGCCAAGGGCGAGCGGCAGACCGTCGAGGTCAAGGCCGCTGCCCGCGGGTTGGATGGCATGGCCCATGGCAAGATGCATTGATGGGCTGGCGCCGGTTCAATCCACGATGAACAGCTTGGCGCCAACCTGCGTCGAGGAGCGATGCCCTTCCATGTTGTTTCCCACCTGATAACTCATTCCGGCCGTCAGCGTGAATTGGCGGCCATCTTCCAGTTCCGTGTGCAGCTCGCCTTCGAGGCACAGCAGCACATGCCCACGCCAGCACCAGTGATCGGCCAGGTAGCCGGGGGTGTATTCGACCATGCGTACACGGGTGGTGCCGAAGTGGCCAGTGCGCCACCAGGCACTGCCGGTGATGCCTGGATGAAGCTCGGGTTCGAGGGTGGACCAGTCGGTGATGCCAAACGGGACAGCAGTGAGTTCCATGGTGGGCTCGGTCGTCAGTTAACGTGAACCGACCCTAACCACCTGGAGTGCTGCGCGACAGACACAGATCGCCGGCTTTTTTGGGATACACGCCCACTGCAACCCCGACGGCGAGTGGTGAATCGCCTCATCGTGCCCCACCTACCCGCACCGCCGGTAACGGGTGGCCGCATTCAACCTCGCATCCAGCACCAACTCCTCGATCCTGAGCGTCCTCGCCAGCGCTTCGAGGTGATCCAGCATCGCCTTGCCATCGCCTGCCGAGGCCCTTTGCATCCGATATTTATGCTCACTTCCCAGCTTAATAATATTTTATTAAAAACCGCCCGGCCCCTACCTTGAAGTCATGCCCAAGCTGAATCCAACTGCATTACGCAAGGACAGACACATGACGCAAGCAATCACCCAAACAGACACCCTGGTGGTAGGCGCCGGCCAGGCCGGCGTGGCCATGAGCGAGCATTTGAGCAAGCACGGCGTGCCGCACCTGGTGCTGGAACGCAGCCGGATCGCCGAGCGCTGGCGCAGCGGCCGCTGGGATTCGTTGGTGGCCAACGGGCCGGCCTGGCACGACCGTTTTCCCGGCCTGGCCTTCGAAGGGCTCGCCCCGGATGCCTTCGCGCCGAAAGAGCGCGTGGCGGATTACTTCGAAGCCTATGCACGCCAGTTCAATGCGCCGATCCGCACCGGCGTGGAAGTCACCTCGGTGCTGCGCAATGTCGGCCGCCCCGGTTTTACCGTACACACCAGCGACGGCGTGATCGAAGCCAACCGCGTGGTGGCGGCGACCGGGCCGTTCCAGACGCCGGTGATCCCGGCGATCGCGCCGACAGACACGGCGCTGCATCAGATCCATTCCGCCGACTATCGCAACCCCGGCCAACTGCCCCAAGGCGCGGTGCTGGTGGTGGGCGCCGGCTCGTCGGGGGTGCAGATCGCCGATGAACTGCAGCGCAGCGGCCGCCAGGTGTACCTGTCGGTCGGCGCCCACGACCGCCCGCCGCGTGCCTATCGCCAGCGTGATTTCTGCTGGTGGCTCGGTGTGCTGGGCGAATGGGACCAGGCCGCGATCAAGCCCGGCCGCGAACACGTGACCATTGCCGTGAGCGGCGCCCACGGCGGCAAGACCATCGACTTCCGTGAGTTGGCCCTGCGCGGCATGACCCTGGTCGGGCCCACCGAGTCTTTCCATGGCGGCGTGGCCACCTTCCAACCCACCCTGCTGGAGAACCTCGCACGCGGCGACGAAAACTACCTGGCCCTGCTGGACGCGGCGGATGCGTATATCGAACGCAACGGCCTCGACCTGCCCGTGGAGCCCGAAGCCCGGCGCATCTTCGCCGATGCCGAGTGCGTGAAACAGCCGATCCTGCAACTGGACCTGGCCCGCGCCGGCATCACCTCGATCATCTGGGCCACCGGCTTTGCCGTGGATTACCGCTGGCTGAAGGTCGATGCGTTCGACGCCGCCGGCAAGCCGCAGCACCAGCGCGGCGTGTCCAGCGAAGCCGGCATCTACTTCCTCGGTTTGCCCTGGCAGTCGCGCCGTGGCTCGTCGTTTATCTGGGGCGTGTGGCACGACGCCAAATACCTCGCCGACCATATCGCCACCCAGCGTCAGTACCTCGAATATCGCGTCGCGGCCCCGCTCGTGCGCCCGTCTCCTGTCAGCGCCTGATCATTTTTCCCGGAGTTTTTTGATGCCTACCCACACGCGCATCCGCATGTTCAACACTAAACAAACCTACCCCAACCAGAGCCTGGACAACGACCTGTGCCAGGCCGTGCGCGCCGGCAACACCGTGTATGTGCGCGGCCAGGTCGGCAGCGATTTCGACGGCAACCTGGTCGGCCTCGGCGACCCGCGTGCCCAGGCCGAGCAGGCCATGCGCAACGTCAAGCAACTGCTGGAAGAAGCCGGCAGCGACCTCAGCCATATCGTCAAGACCACCACCTACCTGATCGACCCGCGCTACCGCGAGCCGGTGTACCAGGAAGTCGGCAAATGGCTCAAGGGCGTGTTCCCGATTTCCACCGGGCTGGTGGTATCGGCCCTGGGCCAGCCGCAGTGGCTGATGGAAATCGATGTGATCGCCGTGATTCCCGAGTAAGGAGCCGTACATGACCTTTTCAATCGTCGGCCGTTGCGCCGACACCGGCCAACTGGGCATCGCCATCAGCTCTTCGAGCATCGCCGTCGGCGCACGCTGCCCCTGGCTGCGGCCGGGTGTCGGTGCGGTCGCGACCCAGAACATCACGCTGCCGGCCCTCGGCCCGGACGTGCTCGACCTGCTGCAACAAGGCCTGGCCCCCGCCGCCGCCATCGATGAGGCGCTGACCCGCAACGGCTACAGCCAATACCGCCAACTGACCGCGATCGATCACCTGGGCCGCAGCGTGCATTTCAGCGGCAGCCAAACCCTCGGCAAGCACCACGCGGTGTCGGGCGAACAGTGCGTCGCGGCCGGCAATATGCTCGCCGACCGCGCAGTGATCGAGGCGATGGTCCAGGCCTTCGAGCAAGGCGAAGGCCAACTGGCCGAGCGACTCTTGGCCGCGATGCATGCCGCCATCGCCGCCGGTGGCGAAGCCGGCCCGGTGCATTCGGCCGCGTTGCAGGTGGTGGGCGAGCTGACCTGGCCGATCATCGACCTGCGGGTGGATTGGGCCGACGCCAACCCGATCGGCCAACTGCACACGCTGTGGGATGCCTATCGCCCACAAGTGCAGGCCTACATCGACCGCGCCCTGGCCCCCGACCACGCGCCCGGCTATGGCGTCGCCGGGGACGAGCGATGAGCCGCAGCCGCGCGTTGCTGCAGACGCTGGTGGGGTTCGATACCACCAGCCGCGAGTCCAACCTGCAGTTGATCGCCTTTGTGCGCGATTACCTGGCGAGTCACGGCGTGGCCAGCGAACTGATCTACAACGAAGCCCGCACCAAGGCCAACCTGTTTGCCAGCATCGGCCCGGTGGAGGTGCCCGGGATTGTGCTGTCCGGGCATACCGATGTCGTGCCGGTGGATGGGCAGCCGTGGAGCATGCCGCCGTTTGAACTGACCGAACGCGACGGCCGGCTGTTCGGCCGGGGCACTGCGGACATGAAGGGCTACATCGCCTGTGTGCTGGCCCTGGTGCCGGCGCTGGTCGCGGCGACGCTGCGCCGGCCGGTGCATATCGCCCTCTCCTACGACGAGGAAGTCGGTTGCCTGGGCGTGCGCTCGTTGCTCAGCGTGCTGGCGCAACGGCCGGTGAAGCCGATGCTGTGCATCATCGGCGAACCGACCGAACTCAAGCCGGTGCTCGGCCATAAAGGCAAGCTGGCGATGCGCTGCGATGTGCATGGCGCGGCCTGTCATTCGGCGTATGCGCCCCATGGCGTGAATGCGATCGAGCATGCCGCCGAATTGATCGGCGAACTGGGACGCATCGGCCAACGGCTGCGCGATAAGCAGGATGCGCGCTTTGATCCGCCGTTCAGTACGCTGCAAACCGGGGTGATTGGCGGGGGCAAGGCGCTGAACATCGTGCCCGCCGACTGCCGGTTTGATTTTGAGGTCCGCGCGCTGCCGGGCCAGGCCCCGCAAGCGGTGGCGGATGAATTGCGCGCCTACGCCGAGCAGCAGGTATTGCCGCGCATGCAGGCGGTGAGCGCGCAGAGTGCGATTCGCTTTACCGAGCTGTCGGCGTATCCGGGGCTGATGACCGATCAGCAGAGCGAGGCGGCCGAGTTGATCGCGGCATTTTGCGGCTCGCGGGCGTTCGGCACGGTAGCGTTCGGCACCGAGGGCGGGTTGTTCGACGCGGTGGGCATTCCCACGGTGGTGTGCGGGCCCGGCAGCATGGACCAGGGGCATAAGCCGGACGAGTTTGTGAGTGTGGCGCAGTTGGCACAGTGCGATCAGATGTTGCACAGCATGCTGAACGCGCTGCGTTGACGGCCCTCGGCTGTGCCGGCGACATACCCTGCATCAATCGCTACCCGCAGCTGATGGAACCTTACTTGAAGGCGGCCCACATAGGAAAACGGCTAATAGCCGTTTTCACTTCAACAGCCTTTGAGTATTGACCATGATAGGAATTCCACCGCACTCGCCGTTGAACAACCCGCTCAACGCTGCGCCGCCTGAAGAGTTGCGTCAGCGCCCCGAAGCGGGTGTACCTGACAGGGAAAGCATACGCATGGGCGTAAGAGAAGAGGATGCATACCGCACGCTGGATGTCTTTTTTGACGTGGCAGAAGCTAACGGCATCAAGGATCTGAACCCGAGCCACGGCAGGCCCTACCTCGATAACAACTTGAACCCGCCGGGCAACGTGGTGCCGCTGTCCGTCCACTTCCGCCCGGACCGTCCGGATGACACTTACAGCCCGGGGCACTTGAAGGCGGTCAACAACTTCGGCACACAACTCGACGCACGGTTGAAGCAACTGAACATCCGGAATGTCGGGCCCGAGGAGTAATCCCAGCGCCGATCCGAGTTGACGCCTGCGTGACCCAGGACAGCCGGGCCGATGCGTTGTTGGCCCAGGCTTGAGCGCGCCGATCAGGCGAGCAAACGCGCCAGCTCCTCGCGGCAGTAATCGACGAACAACTGCACCGGCTTGGTCAACGGTGCGCGGCGCAACCACACGGCCGACAAGCCCGAGCCGGTGACGGTTTCCGCCAGCGGCAGGCACACGACTTTCTGGCCGTCATAGGTGTACTCGGTAAACGGCCTGGTCACCAGGATCGAAAAGCCAAACCCGCGCCCCACCATGCCCCGCACCATCTCGATCGACGGCGAGCTGAACACGATGTTCGGCGTCAAGCCGCGCTCTTCAAAGATGCTCACGAAGTACGTGCGGCTCGGCAGTACATCCAGCAGGATCATCGGCTCCAGCACCAGGTCCGCGAGCGACACCTTGGCCTGCTGCGCAAAGCGGTGATCGGCCGGCAACAGCGCATACGGCTGCTGCGGCGGCATCAACGGCGTGGTCTCGATGGTCGCGCCCAGGTCATGCTCGAACAGCATCGCCACGTCGATACTGCCGGCCGTCAGCGCCTGCACCAACTCCTGCTGCTCGCCATCGCGCATGCGGATTTCCACCCCCGGCCAGCGCGCCTTGAAACCGGCGATCAAACGCGGCAGGTACAGCGGCGCGACGGTTTCAAAGCAGCCGATATCGATCTGCCCCGCCACCACGTCATTGTCGGCCAGCGCGTTCTGCTCGAACTCGTGGGCCACCCGCAGCAGCTCCAGCGCCTTGCGATAAAAGCGCGCGCCGCTGGGGGTGAGCGACACGCCCTGGGCGTGATGGCGGATAAACAACTGCACGCCAAAGCTGTCTTCCAGTTGCTTGATCGCGGTGGACACCGACGGTTGCGCGATATACAGCTTGCGCGACGCCTCGGCGACGCTGCCGCACTCGGCCGTGGTGACGAAATATCTGAGCTGGCGCAGGTTATAGGCAGCCATCGGGCCCTCCGCAAATGTGGGACTTCGCCCCAGGACACAAGCGGGCAACATACCGGAGCGCGTGGCCACGCGAGATACTTTTTTTAAGGTCTATAGCAACAAACTTACTAATTTACCTCCCCGCCCCCATTGCAGATGATCGCTCCAACAACAAAGCGCCGCTGAGCGGCGCACAGCGAAGTACGTCAACGTACTCACCTTGCCTTGGAGCTCGTCATGGTTACCACTGCAACATCCAGCGCCCCGCTTATCGAAAAACACACGATTGGATACGTGCCCCCGGAAGATCGCCACGGAAAGGTAAGAGACCTGTTCACCCTGTGGTTCGGCGGCAACATCGCGCCGTTGCCGATCGTCACGGGTGCGCTGGGCGTGCAACTGTTCCACCTCAACCTGATCTGGGGCATCGTCGCCATCCTCGTCGGCCACCTGGTCGGCGGCGTGCTGATGGCATTGCACTCGGCCCAGGGCCCGCAGATGGGCATCCCGCAAATGATCCAGAGCCGCGCACAATTCGGCTCCCTCGGCGCGTTGCTGGTGGTGGTGATCGCCGGGGTGATGTACATCGGTTTCTTCGCCTCCAACATCGTGCTGGCCGGTAAATCCCTGCATGGCGTGGTCGACAGCGTGCCCGTGCCGGTGGGCATCGTGATCGGCGCCATCGGTTCCGGGATCATCGGCATCATCGGCTACCGCTTCATCCACGTACTCAACCGCATCGGCACCTGGGTACTGGGCGCGGGGATCGTGCTGGGTTTCGGCTACATCTTCAGCCATATACAGACCAGCGACTTTCTGACCCGCGGCAGCTTCAACCTCTCCGGCTGGCTGGCCACCGTGTCCCTGGCGGCGCTGTGGCAGATCGCATTCGCGCCCTACGTCTCCGACTATTCGCGCTACCTGCCGGCCGACGTACCCGTCGCGTCGACCTTCTGGACCACCTACCTGGGCTCGGCGCTGGGTTCGAGCCTGTCGTTCATCTTCGGCGCCGTCGCGGTGCTCGCCACCCCGATGGGCATGGACACCATGGACGCGGTCAAACTCGCCACCGGCGCCATCGGCCCGTTGATGCTGGTGCTGTTCTTGCTCAGCGTGATCAGCCACAACGCCCTCAACCTGTACGGCGCGGTGCTGTCGATCATCACCCTGGTGCAGACCTTCGCCTACCGCTGGATCCCCACCGCGAAAAGCCGCGCCGTGATCTCGATCATCGTACTCGCGACCTGTTCGGTGGCCGCGGTATTCGCCTCGAAAGACTTTATCGGCCACTTCGTCGACATGGTCCTGGTGCTGCTGGTGGTACTGGTGCCGTGGACGGCGATCAACCTGATCGACTTCTACGCGATCCATAAAGGCAAGTACGACATTGCATCGATCTTCCGCGTGGACGGCGGGATCTACGGGCGCTACAACCCCCAGGCGCTGCTGGCCTATGCGGTGGGGATCGCGGTGCAGATTCCGTTCATGAACACGCCACTGTACGTGGGGCCGATTTCGCAGCACATCAACGGCGCGGATTTGTCGTGGGTGGTGGGGTTGGTGGTGACGTCGCCGTTGTATTTCTGGTTGGCGAGTCGGGACAGTGCGTATAAGCGGCGGATGGCGGAAGGGACGCTGGTGGGTGGAGTTTGAAACAGCCTGTCGGTTGCGCCTCGATTAACCGCACCTTATAGTTCGCCCCGTCGCTGGCATTGGTCGGCGACAGGGTTTCGCAGCCCTACACAATAGAATCAACCTGCACAGTCATCAGACCCTCAGGCGGCGTCCGTCTGCGCCTCGTTTATGGCGGCTGTGCGTGGGAGACCTTCGGGTCTGCCGGGGGTGATTCTTCCTGGTCTGCGAACCCGCGCACAGTTGCCACCCAATCTGTTTCGCAGCAGCAAGGTGGTGATTCTTTTTAGCCAAATAGAATCGAACCTCATGACCAATCAAAATCCGCCCCGCCGCTTCACCCCGATGTCCCAAACCGCAACCGACTACCCGGTCCTGCTGATCGACAGCGACGCCCCGCTCAGCGAGTTGCACGCCTGCGCCAGCGAGCGCCTCAATGCCGCGCTCGCCTACCTGCACCTGATGGCCTGTTCCAAAGTGTCCGACTATGCAGAGCACGACATCAATACCGTCGCCAACACCGCCCGGATCATGGTCCAGGATGTGGCGGATGTGTTTACGGTGATGGAACGGCGTGGGTTTGATTCGCCTGCGGTGAGTTGATGTAAGTGCTGAGGAAACCCGCTTTGGCGGGTTTTCTGGTTTCTGGCGAACTGGAAGTTGGCGCGTGAAGTGGATTTGATGGCGTTTGTGCCGCCGCCATCGCAGCCTCGCTGGGGCTCGACAGCTCCCACCGTTGACCGAGACCGGCCTCCAGACGTGGGTCGGTCATCAAGCCCCGTCACTTGGCCCCGTTAAACCACGCTGGCCGAACATCCTGGTCGACCCAGAGGCCACAATGGCGGCGCTATAGACACCCGGCTATCATGTGGCCTTTCGCTTACCCTCCGAGGAAACCGCATGCCCGCCCTCTCCTTTCGCAACGCCCTCCCCAGCGACGCCGCCCATTGCTTCGACATCGAAACCACTGCCTACGAAGGCGACGAAGCCGCGACCCTGGAAAAGATCGCCACGCGCATTGCGCAATACCCGCAAGGCTTTTTGATCCTGGAGGCAGATGGCGAGGTGGTGGGCTTCATCAACAGCGGCTGCGCCCACAAGGTGGTGATGTCGGATGAGGCGTTCAAGGAGTTGGTCGGCCATGCGGCCGAGGCGCCGAATGTGGTGATCATGTCGGTGGTGGTCGCCCCGGCGCACCAAGGCAAGGGCTATTCCACCGCGTTGATGCGCGAGTTTGTGCAGCGCATGCGCGCGCTGGGCAAGCAGACGATTCACCTGATGTGCAAGGACCGCCATGTGGCGCTGTACACACGCCTGGGCTACCGCTACGTGCAGCCGTCGGCGTCGGATCATGGCGGGATGGCGTGGCACGAGATGGTGATGGCCTTTTAATAGCCTCCCTGGGAACTTATCCCTGTTGCAGCGCCCAACAAGGCACCACGAATTGACTCGGAGTGCTTTGATGTCCAGGGCACGTATCAGCCGCTTGTTGACCTCCTCTTTGATCGCAGCCCCGTTGATGGCCATGGTGCCGGTTGCATTCGGTGCCACTGCGCAGGACATCGAGCACCTCAGAAACTTATCCGTCGACCAGTTCCTCCGGGAGGCCAAGCAACGCGCCGAGGAGCAGGCGCGCCAGGAAGCCAGGGAAAAGCAGTTGCAGGAAGAGGAGGTACGCGCTTTATTGGTCGAAAAACCCTGATCACGCCCACACTCAATCGTATAAAGAACTGTCTAGACGCTTGTCGGACAACGGGCCACAAGGAATCCAGCGCGATGCAGCCTCCTCTCATTGAAATCAGCGACCAGCCCAACCCCGACGCCGAACGCATCCTCGGCAACGGCCTGGCGGCGTTCAACGAACAAGCCACCGGCTACCATGACCGACGCCCGCTGAGCGTGCTGGTCAAAGACCCGCACACCCAGCAGGTGCTCGGCGGCATCACCGGCCGGAGCGCATTCGGCACGGCCTTCCTCGACCTCTTCCACTTGCCCGAGACCCTGCGCGGTTCCGGCATCGGCAGCCGATTGCTGCGCGCCTTCGAAGACGAAGCCCGACGCCGCGGCTGTCGCAATGCCGTGCTCTACACCATCAGCTTCCAGGCGCCGGGGTTCTATGAGAAGAACGGTTGGGTGCGGTTTGGCGAAATCGCCTGTGAACCCGAGGGCAACAGCCGGGTGTTTCTGTCGAAACAGCTGTGAGATTCAGGCGTTCACTCGTTGGAGATCAACGTGCCGCTACCGACGGGTGAATAGATGATGGCCTGGGTATCCAGGTTCTTGATGCCCGAGCTGATTTCTTCAATCCATCGATACAGCCTCCCAAAAGCAAACCAATATCATTTGCGCACAACCCGACGCTTTGGTTTAATCGCGACCAATTCTTATTTACGCCAAAGCCTTTGCGCTGGATGGACAGTGTGTCGACCTCCTTCACCCACCTCTATGGCACCCACCACAGCTGGCTGCTCGGCCTGCTGCGGCGGCGCCTGAACGACCGCTGGGATGCCGCCCGTTGGCCGAGACCGATCACGTCGGCCAACGCTCCTACCTGGCCACCATCGCCCGTGGCCTGTGCATCGACCACTGGCGCCGCCGCCAACTGGAACGCGCCTGGCTGCAAACCCTGACCGAACGCCCGGAAGCGCAGCAGCCGTCGCCGGAGCAGCGGGCGATCATCGTCGAAACCCTCTACGAAGTGGACACGATGCTCGCGCGCCTGCCGAAGAAGGTCAGCGAGGCCTTTTTACTCGCGCACTTGCACGGCCTGCCCTACAAGCAGATCGCCGTACAGCTCGGCGTGTGCGAGCGCATGGTCAAGAAGTACATGGCCCAGGCCCTGCTGCACTGCGCGATTCTGGAAGCCGAACTCGACGGGATGCTGGTGCAATGAGCCGCCCCGGCCAGCTCAGCCACGCCAGCCTGGAGCAGGCTGCGCACTGGTACGTGCGCCTGCAGGCCCCAGGCGGTGCGCTCGAACAGTTGCGCTGGCAAACCTGGGTTGCGCAAAGCCCCGAGCACCTGGCGGCCTGGCAGTACGTGCAGCGCGTCAGCCAGCGTTTTGCGCCGTTGCTGGAGCAACCCCATGGCGCCAGCCGGGCCTTGCGCAGCTCGCGGCGCCAGACGCTCAAGACCCTGCTGGTGCTGGGTGTCGGCTCGACACTGGCCTGGGGCACCTGGCGCCACAGCCCCCTGCCCCGCCTGGCAGGCGGCTGGAGTGCCGACTATGCGACCGCCAACGGCGAGACCCGCGACGCGCTGCTGACCGATGGCAGCCATGTGTGGTTGAACGCACTGAGCGCGCTGGATGTGCGCTTCGATGCCGCGCAACGCTTGCTGCGCCTGCGCTTTGGCGAAGTGTTGATCGACACCGCCAAGGACCCCAACCGTCCGTTCCTGGTGGACACCGAACAAGGCCGGCTGCAGGCGCTGGGCACGCGCTTCAGCGTGGTGCAAGGCGATGAACATACCCAGCTCACGGTGTTCGAGGGCCGGGTGCGGGTGAGTACGCTCAACCCGCACCCACGGATTGTCGACACCGGCCAACAGCTGACGTTTACCCGCAACCACTTCAACACCGCCAGCGTCGCCTCCCCGGCCCGTGAAGCCTGGAGCCGTGGCGTGCTGCTGGCGGACAACCTGCCGCTCGGCGAGTTGATCGCCGAACTCAACCGCTATAGCCCCGGCCACCTGGGCTGCGACCCGGCCGTGGCGCAGTTGCCGGTGATGGGTTCGTTCCCGCTCAAGGACAGCGACCAGGCCCTGCACCTGCTGCAAGCCGCGCTGCCGATTCGGGTCGAGCGGCCGATGCCGTGGTGGGTCAGCGTGGGGCCGCAGTAAAAAACTTCACCCGCCAGTTCCCTTTTTCGACACTCGTTCGGTTAACCCTGCAGACGCTTTCAACTCGCCGATCGACTTGATCCAAAGGGACACCTCCATGCCGCAACCTGCTCGCTTCGCGCTGCGCCCACTGGCGCTGGCCACCTCCCTGCTTTGCCTCGGCGCACCGACGCTGTACGCCGCCGAGCCGACCTCGACCCAGGAAGCCGCGCGCAGTTATCGCATCGCGGGCGGCGCCCTGGTCGCCGTGCTGAACAGCTTCGCCGAACAGTCCGGAATGTTCATCGCCGGCCATAACAGCCTCGCCGCCGGTAAAACCAGCCCCGGCCTGAACGGCAGCTACACCCCGACCAGCGGTTTGCAGCGCCTGTTGCAGGGCAGCGGTTTGCAGGCGCTGCCCCAAGGCAACAGCGGTTACGTGCTGGAGCTGATCCCCGCCCACAGCGGCGCGCTGGAGCTGGGCGCCACGACGATTTCCGGCCAGGGCCTGGGCGCTATCACCGAAGACACCCATGCCTACACTACCGGTGTCATGGCCTCGGCCACCGGCCTGCCGCTGTCGATGCGCGACACCCCGCAGTCGGTCACGGTGATCACCCGCCAGCAGATGGACGACCAGGGCTCCAACAGCATCGCCGACACCCTGCGCCGCGCCCCCGGCGTGAGCGTGCAGAACTACGACAGCGAACGCTGGGAGTTCTCCAGCCGTGGCCTGCCGATCACCAATTTCCAGTACGACGGCGTCAACGCCACCTATGACGGCGTGTACGACTACGGCACCACCAGCACCGACATGGCAGTGTACGACCACCTGGAAATCATCAAGGGCTCGGCCGGCCTGCTCAGCGGTTCCGGCGACCCGTCGGCCACGGTCAACCTGATCCGCAAAAAGCCCACGCGGGAATTCAAGGCCTCGGTCACCCAGACCTTCGGCTCCTGGGACAACTACCGCACCGAAGGCGATATTTCCGGCCCCTTGACCGAGTCGGGCAATCTGCGCGGACGCTTTGTCGGCGTGTATCAGGACCGCCAGTCGTATCTCGATCACTACCAGCACACCAAGGACATCGGCTACGGCATCCTTGAAGCGGACCTTACGCCCGACACCCTGCTGACCTTCGGTATCGACCAGCAAGACACCCGCTCCCGTGGCGCCAGCTGGACCGGTTTCCCGATGTTCTTCAGCGACGGCTCGCGCACGCACTTCTCGCGCTCGTTCAACCCGGCGGCCGACTGGAGCCGCCGCGACTTCCAGAACCAGACGCTGTTCGCCTCGGTGCAACAGCAGTTGGCGAACGACTGGTCGCTCAAGGTCAGCCTCGACCGCAAGCGCAGTCAGCACGACACCCTGCTCGCCTCCGCCAGCGGCGGCAACCCGGACCCGGTCAGCGGCGACGGCATGTACATGTTCATGGGCAAGTACAAGGGCGACCAGTTACAGAACACCCTGGACGTCAATCTCAGCGGGCCGTTCAACCTGTTTGGCCGCGAGCACGAGCTGATCATGGGCTTTATGGCCACCCGCTCGAAGCAGGACGTGCCGGTCTACGGTTCGATTTACCCCGCCGTGGGCGGCAGCATTTTCGACTGGCACGGCGAGTACGCCAAACCGGATATCCCGCGCAGCGGCCAGAACGATATCGTGCAACGCCAGACCGGCGCCTACCTGGCCACGCGCTTGAAACCCACGGACGATTTGTCAGTGATCCTCGGCACGCGCGTCAGCACGTTCAGCGGCACCGACACCACCGATTTCTATGACCCGACCAAGGCCGACAACCGCACCACCTACCGCCAGAGCGGCGTGGTCACGCCGTATGCCGGGATCGTCTACGACCTCAACGACACCTGGTCGGTGTACACCAGCTACACCCAGATCTACCGCCCGCAAAGCAGCAAGGACGCCGACCGCAAACTGCTCGACCCGATCGAAGGCGCCACCTATGAAGCCGGGCTCAAGGCAGCGTTCTACGACGGCCGCCTGAATGCCAGTTTTGCCGCGTTCCGCATCGAGCAGGACAATGTCGCCGAGTACGTGTCGGGCTTCGAGACCGATTCGGTGTACCGCCCGATTGCCGGCGCCACCACCAAGGGCTTCGAGGCGCAACTGTCGGGTGAAGTGCTGGACGGCTGGAACATCTCGGCCGGCTACACCTACCAGCACACCCGCGATGCCAACAACGGTTATGTGTACAGCTCGGTGCTGCAAACCACCACGCCGCAGCAGGTGGTGCGCCTGTTCAGTAGCTATCGCCTGCCCGGCGCGCTGGAGCATGTCACCGTGGGCGGCGGCGTGAATTGGCAGAGCGAGTTCTTCGGCAACGTGTTCCAACCCGACCCGAACGACACGCTCAACTTCGGCCAGAACGCACGCATCACCCAGGACAGTTACTACCTGGTCGACCTGATGGCCCGCTACCGCTTCAACGAGCACCTGAGCACCACGCTGAACGTGAAGAACCTGTTCGATAAAAAGTACTACACGGGCCTGGGCAACTTCGGCACCGGGTTCTACGGCGAACCGCGCAGCCTGCAACTGGCGACTAAATGGGACTTCTAGGCTGACGGCCCCGGCAGTCTGTGCAATGATCCTCCCTCGATCTCCCGAGGGATGGAGCCGCCGCCATGTCGCTGAACACCGCCACTCACCCCGCGCAAGCGCCGCGCTTCTGGCGCGACGAGCGCTTGCCGTTCATCGAAGCGCGGACCATCGCCGATGGGCGCAAGGTCACCTACCCCCGCCACGCCCACGAGCATTTCTCCATCGGCGCGATCACCACCGGGCGCAGCTATTACCACTACGGCGCGGACACCTTCCAGATCAGCGCCGGCACGGTGGTGCTGATGAACCCCGGCGATGTGCATGCGTGCAACCCGATCCACGACCAACCCTGGTCGTATCACATGCTCTACCTCGACACGCCCTGGCTGACGGACCTGCAATACCAGTTGGGCTTCAGCACCGACCAGGGTTATCGACCGTTCAATACGCCCTATACCCGCGACCCGGTGCTGTACAACGGCCTGATCGAGCTGTACCGGACGCTGTTGGATGAGCACGCCGAACTCCTGCAAAAACAGAGCATGCTGGTGAGTTATTTCAGCGAGGTGCAGCAGCGCCTGAACCCTTCGAACACGCCGGTGCGGGAGGTCAATCACAAGCTGGAACGCGCCGCCGAGTACATCCGCGAACACTGCACCCAGGCCTTGAAACTCGAAGACATCTGCCTGGCGGCCGAGCTGTCGCCGTCTTATCTGATCCGCGCCTTCAAGCAGTATTACGGCTTGACGCCCCATGCGTTTCTGGTGAACCGGCGCATCCAGTTCGCCCGCACCCAATTGCGCAACGGCGAACTGATCGCCGACGTCGCCCTGGCCGCCGGCTTTGCCGACCAGGCGCACTTCCAGCGCACCTTCAAGCTGCACTTCGCCGCCACGCCGGGGCAGTACCGCGACTTGCTCAAGCCATCAGCAAATAACCCACACTGGCCACCAGCAACGCGGCCATCGAACGGTTGAACACCCGCACGCCCTGCGCGTTGCCGAGGTAACGGCGCAAAAACGTGCCAGCGTAGGCCCAGCAGGCTACCGACAGGTAGCAGATCACCAGGTAGAGCGCCGCAAACAGCCACACTTGCCGGGCGTCGCCATCCGCGACAAACAACCCCATGCCCGCCACGCAGGCCAGCCAGGCCTTGGGGTTCAGCCATTGCATGATCGCGCCGTAGAGCATCGACGGCGCCGTTGCGGTGCCTTCGGCGTCCAGCCGGCCATCGTCCACCGCAAGTTTCCAGGCCATGTACAGCAGGAAGGCGACCCCGCCCCACTGGATCAACTGGGTCAGAATGGGCCAGCGCAGCAGCACTTCATGCAGCCCCAGGCCGATCAGCACCAGCAATAGCGTGAAGCCGGTGGCGGCGCCGAACACGTGTTTCTGGCTGGCGACAAAACCGAAGCGCGCGCCCGAACTGAGGGCGACCACATTCACCGGGCCCGGTGTGATGGAGGTGGCCAACGCGAAGGCGGCCATGGAAAGGATCAAGCTCATTGCGGTTCCCTGTTGTGGTGATGAACAGGGGCCACGGTAAACACCCCGGCGAGCCGGGTATTGAAGAAAATGCCCCTGCTACTCGCCGGTCATGCGTTCCAGGCTGTTGCTCAGGTGCAACAACATCGCGGCGCGGGCGGCGTCGGGGTCCTGGCGGCGGATGGCGTTGAGGATCGCCTCGTGTTCCAGGTTGGCCAACTGGCCGAGTTTCATCAGGTCGGTATCGCCGCGCTCTTCGGCGTTGATGCGCGTGCGCGGGATCACCGAGTTGCCCAGGTGCTGGATCACATCGGTGAAGTAGGTGTTGCCGGTGGCCTGGGCAATCAACTGATGGAAGCGCACGTCGGGTTCGACGCTGCTGTCGTTGTTGGCCAGCGAGGCCTGGTAGTCGTCGAGGGCCTCGCGCATGTGCTGCAACTGCGCCTCGCTGCGGCGCAGCGCGGCCAGGGCGGCGGCCTGGGTTTCCAGGCCCAGGCGCAACTCGAGGATGCCGCGCACGCTGACGGCGGTGTCGTGGTTCAGGTGCAGGCCCTGGCGCTGGTCCCGCGCCAGCACAAAGGTGCCCACCCCGTGCCGGGTTTCCACCAGCCCTGCCGCCTGCAACTTCGACAGCGCCTCACGCACCACCGTGCGACTGACACCGTACTCGCCGACGATGGCCGACTCGGAGGGCAGCTTCTCGCCCGGCGCCAGTTGGCCGAGGAGAATGCGCTGGGTCAGCGTGGTCACGATGTCATGGGCCAGGCCCTGGGAGCGCTTGCGGGGGGTGTCGTTGTGCATCGGTCATTCCATCGGTTGGGCCCGGTCAATACTAACATCCCCTTGCACCACCTACTTGTATGACAACAAACAAATTACGCCACAACTGCGCCGCGTTTTCATGGAAGCCGGCTTGCCTGCGATTGCATCGGCGCGATTGATTTCATGCGCTATTGCGCCTGTAAAACAGGAATACCAGCCCTGTCGCGTGCTCGTACAGCCAAAATTTACGTTGCGACGCGGAAAAAAGCAGTTGTATGATGTCTATCAAGTTGCCAGGCACCCCCGGCAGCCCTGAACCCATCCCCGCACAACAATAATCCGTGGGAGTTCTACCCCGTGACCGCTTCCAACCCTGCGACAGCTGCGCCTGCCCTCGACCCCGTCCTGGCCCGCGCGATCAAGAAAGTGAAGCAGCATGTGCTGCCACTGTTCGTGATCATGTTCATCGTCAACTACATCGACCGCGTCAACATCGGCTTTGTCCGCACCCACATGGAACACGACCTGGGCATCGGCGCGGCCGCTTACGGTTTCGGCGCCGGCTTGTTCTTCATCGGTTATGCGTTGTTCGAAGTGCCCTCCAACCTGCTGCTGCAAAAAGTCGGCGCGCGTATCTGGCTGACCCGCATCATGTTCACCTGGGGCATCACCGCGACGCTGATGGCCTTTATCCAGAACGAAACCCACTTCTATATCCTGCGTTTTCTGCTGGGCGTGGCCGAGGCCGGGTTCTTTCCGGGGGTGATCTACTACTTCACCCGCTGGCTGCCCGGGGTGGAGCGCGGCAAGGCGATTGCGATCTTCCTCAGCGGCTCGGCCCTGGCCTCGCTGATCTCCGGCCCGCTGTCCGGCGTGCTGCTGCAAATCAGCGGGCTGGGCCTGCACGGCTGGCAATGGATGTACATCATCGAAGGCATGGCCTCGGTGCTGTTGTGCTTTTTCGTGTGGTTCTGGCTCGACTCCAAACCCCATGACGCCAAGTGGCTCAGCCGCGCCGAACAGGACGCGCTGGTGGGCGAGATCGAACGCGAACAACGCGAGCGTGACGCCGCCACGACGGTCAAGCCGAGCCTGGGCACACTGCTCAAGGACCGCCAGATCATGCTGTTCTGCGCCCTGTATTTCTGCATCCAGCTGACTATCTATGCCGCCACATTCTGGCTGCCGAGCATCATCAAGAAGATGGGCGACCTGAGTGACATCCAGGTGGGTTTCTACAATTCCATTCCCTGGCTGATTTCGATCATCGCCATGTATTCGTTCGCGGCCCTGGCCGGCAAGTACAAGCACCAACAGGCGTGGGTGGCCACGGCGCTGTTGATTGCCGCGGCGGGAATGTTTTTCTCCACCACCGGCGGGCCGATCTTTGCCTTTGTCGCCATCTGTTTTGCGGCGATCGGGTTCAAGTCGGCATCGTCGCTGTTCTGGCCGATCCCCCAGGGCTACCTGGATGCGCGCATCGCCGCGGCGGTGATCGCGCTGATCAACTCCATCGGCAACCTCGGCGGGTTTGTCGCACCCACTACCTTCGGCTTTCTGGAGCAGACCACCGGGTCGATCCAGGGTGGTTTGTATGGGCTGGCCGGCACCTCGATCCTCGCGGCCATCCTGGTGTTCTTCGCCAAGACTCGGCCCGGCGCCCAAAGCCCGAGCGTGCTGCACCCCGCCCCCGTCTTGAGCAAATAAGGAAGCGTTTTGATGAATACAGAACACCAGCACCACGCCAGCCATGCCCCCATCGTCACCCACCTGCAAGTGATCCCGGTGGCCGGCCACGACAGCATGCTGCTCAACCTCAGCGGCGCCCACGGGCCGTTTTTCACGCGCAATATCGTGATTCTCAAGGACAGCGCCGGGCACATCGGCGTGGGCGAAGTACCGGGCGGCGAACGCATCCGCGAAACCCTGGAAGACGCGCGCAGCCTGGTGATCGGCAAGCCGATCGGCGCGTACCAGAGCATTCTCAATGCCATGCGCCGCACCTTTGCCGCCCGCGACAGCGGCGGCCGTGGCCTGCAAACGTTCGACCTGCGCATCACCATCCACGCCGTCACCGCGATGGAAGCGGCGCTGCTCGATCTGCTCGGCCAGTTCCTTGAAGTGCCGGTGGCCGCCCTGCTCGGCGAAGGCCAGCAGCGCGACGCGGTGAAGATGCTCGGCTACCTGTTCTACATTGGCGACCGCCAGCAGACCGACCTGGCCTACCGCAGCGAAGCCGATGGTGACGATTGGTGCCGCCTGCGCCATGAACCGGCCCTGACCCCGGACGCCATCGTGCGCCTGGCCGAAGCCGCCCAGGCCAAGTACGGCTTCAACGACTTCAAGCTCAAGGGCGGCGTGTTGCGCGGCGCCGAAGAAATCGAAGCGGTCACGGCCCTCGCCGAGCGCTTCCCCGACGCACGCATCACCCTGGACCCGAACGGCGCCTGGTCACTCAAGGAAGCCATCGCCCTGTGCCGCGACCAGCATCACGTATTGGCCTACGCCGAAGACCCATGCGGCGCGGAAAACGGCTATTCGGGCCGCGAAGTCATGGCTGAATTCCGCCGCGCCACCGGCCTGCCCACCGCCACCAATATGATCGCCACCGACTGGCGCGAAATGGGCCACGCGATCCAGTTGCAATCGGTGGACATTCCCCTCGCCGACCCGCACTTCTGGACGATGCAAGGCTCGGTGCGCGTGGCGCAGATGTGCCATGAATGGGGCCTGACCTGGGGCTCGCATTCCAACAATCACTTCGATATTTCCCTGGCGATGTTCACCCAGGTGGCCGCCGCCGCACCGGGCGACATCACCGCGATCGACACTCACTGGATCTGGCAGGACGGCCAGCGCCTGACCAAGGCGCCGTTGCAGATTGTCGACGGTCATATCCAGGTGCCGACCAAGCCGGGGCTGGGTGTCGAGATCGACATGGACGCGGTGGCCCAGGCCCACGAACGCTACAAAGACATGGGCCTGGGTGCGCGCAATGACAGCGTGGCCATGCAGTTTCTGATCCCCGGTTGGCGTTTCGATAACAAGCGCCCGTGCCTGGTGCGCTGAGCGCCGATCGCGGCCAGCCTCAACCGTGAATCAACGAAACGTGCGCGCCCACCCCGGCGCGCACGCCCTCGGCCACCGCCAGCGCCACGGAACCGGCGGCAAGGGACGCATCGCCACAGGCAAACACGCCGGCCACAGAGGTCTGGCGAGTTTCGTTGGTGTGCAGGTACGGGCCGGTGGGGCCGTCGGCCAGCACACAGCCCAACTGCTCGGCCAAGGGACTGAGGCGAGTGCGGGACATCGTGAATACGCCGTCCAGCTGAATCACGCGGCCATCAGCCAGTTCCAGAGCCACGCGCTCACCGCTGATCCGTGTCACCGCCGTGCGCTCCACGCGGACCCCGCGCCGATCCAACTGCGCCTGTTGCTCGGCATCCGGGGTGAACACGCCGTTGGTGAACAAGGTGGTGGTGCCCCAGTCCGGCAACATCAGCGCATGGTGCATCGCCAGCGGCGAGGTGGCCAACACACCGATGCGGCCTTGATCCAGCTCATAGCCGTGGCAGTAAGGGCAATGAAACACGTGCTTGCCCCAGCGTTCCGCCAAGCCTTCGAGGGCGGGCAATTCGTCCACCACCCCGGTGGCGAGGATCAGGCGTCGCCCCTCGAATCCGCCGTTGTATTGCGTGTGCACCCTGAAACCGCCCGGCGCCGTAGCCGCCTGTAATACGCTGTCCTGAACCCAGGTGACGCTCGGATACTCCATCAGTTGGCTGCGACCTTCGGCGGCAATGACGTCCGGCGCCTGGCCGTCCTGGCCGAGAAAGCCATGGGCGGTGGCGGCAAACCGATTGCGCCGCTGCCCCGCGTCGATCACCAGAACCTTGCGTCGCGCCCGCGCCAATTGCAGGCCGGCGGACAAGCCGGCATAGCTGCCGCCCACGATAATGACGTCATGCATCATGAAAGTGCCCCTTGTCAGGTGCGCGCGGTTATCCGCGCGCTTTCACGACACACCATAAGTTACGTAAAAATAGCACGTCAAGTGTCTCGCAACTTTTTGGGTTACGAAGGATACTTTCGACCGAATCGACTTGAGGTTTTTTGATGAGAAACGACCCCCGCCTCTCGCGCATGCTGCATGTGCTGATCCATATGGACCGCCATGAAGCGCGCGCCACCTCGGAGACCATCGCGCAGATGCTCGGCACCAACCCGGTGGTGGTGCGGCGCACACTGGGGCTGCTCAAGGAAAAAGGCTATGTCCGCTCGGAAAAAGGTCATCAGGGTGGCTGGACCCTGGGCAAACCCTTGAGTGACATCACCTTGCTGGATATCCACAATGCCTTGGGCACGCCGTCGATATTCGCCATCGGCTTGTCCACCGACCACCCGCAATGCCTGGTGGAACAGGCAGTGAACGCGGCACTGAGCGACGCGTTCGACCAGGCCCAGGCACTGTTACTGGCGCGGCTGGGGGATGTGACGCTGGCGCAGTTGGCCGAGGATTTCGACGAGCGTTGCCGCCTCGCCCCGGCGCCCTGATCGCACTATAGCCGGCGCTTGCGCAACCACTGCAGGAACCCCTTTTTCACCGGCACCACCGGTGCTTCCTGGGTCAGGGTCTGCGCCGCATGTATGCGGAAATCCAGCAGCGCTTTCATCGCTTCGCCGATGTCATGCCGCGCATCCAGGCACGGCTTGAGGTATTCCTTCTCGATGCGATAGAGGGTGCAGAAGGTCTTGGCGCGAAAGTCCGCCAGCGTGGCCTCGTCGGACAAGATCCCAGCCTCGCCGATCACCTCCCCCGGCCCCATGCGCCCGGCTTCGAACATGTGCCCGGCCTTGTCCAGCATCACCGAGACCACGCCGGATTCGACGATAAACAAATGATCGCTGACCTCCCCCGCCGGCAGGATCACCGCGCCGGCACGGTAGCTGTGCAGGGTCATGTTCTGGCTGAAGGTGTCTTTCTCTTCCTGGCGCAGGGTGGAGAAAATCGACGAGCGCTCCAGCAACGCCCGCGCCCCCGACAGCGCCGGCGGCGCGCTGCTTTCGGTGGCAGACAGCAAACCGACGCCCGCCGCCTGCAAGTGCCGGAAAGCCAGGTCGTACAGCTGGTTGCGCACTTCGCGCTTGAGCGGCATCGACGGCACAAAGCCGCTGATTTCATACTCCACGCCGTCGCTGGCCGAGGTTTTGAACGCCACGCTCGGCGCCGGTTTGGCCAGCAGCGGCCGGCACCCTTGCATCGCCCGCTCCAGCGCCTCGATCACCGTCTGCGGGCGGGCGTGGGGGCTGACTTGCAGGCTGACCGACAGCCCGAACATATCCGCCGGGCGCGAAAAGTTGACGATCTTGGCCTTGGCCGCCAACGAATTGGGGATCACCGCCATGCTGCCCTGGGAGGTCTGCAACCGCGTAGCGCGCCAATCGATATCGGTGACACGCCCCTCGGTGCCGTCGATGGAAATCCAGTCATCGAGCTGGTACGGCTTGGTGGTGTTGAGCACGATCCCGGAAAACACATCGCTGAGGGTGCTTTGCAGCGCCAGGCCGACGATGATCGCCACCGCACCGGAGGTGGCGAGCACGCCCTTGACCGGCAGGTCGAGCACGTAGGCCATGGCGGCGATGATCGCAATCAGGAAAATCACCGCGCCCAGCAGGTCCTGCAACAGCCGACCGGTGTGGCCCACGCGCTGCATCATCACCGCGCCGAGCAACACCGTCAGGGTCCGCGCCGCGAACAGCCACCAACCGATCTGCAACGCAGTGGCGGCCAGGTGCAGCGCGGTGTTGTCGGCATACGGCGCGACGAGCATCGGGTTCATGCCGTCGTTGAACAACACGGCGCTGAACACCGCAAAAATCACCAACCGCGCCGCCAGCTTCCAATTGGCCAGCTCAGCGGAAATCAAGCGCCACACACCGATGTCGATAAAGATCAGCGCCAGGGCGCACAACATGGGGTGATCAGCGATAAATGAGGGCATCCAGGCGACTCCAGGGTGAATGCCGAGAAGATCGCATGAAATGGGGATGTGGGGGTATAGCGCGGAGCAAAATGCGGGTGGGAAATTGCACCGTATCTGACCACCTGATTGCATCAGCACTGACCAGGCGTTTGCAGCGCGCCGGATTATCTAGACACCTTGTAAACTCATACTGATGTTTCTTCAGACCGCTATGCCACGTCGCTTACACAAAGGAGTTCCCTATGCGTAAGGATTACCTCGCCTTTTTTATCTCGCTCTTTCTATCGAGGCTGGCGGATCAGATCCTGTTGTTTATTGTGCCGCTGGTGGTGTTCCAGACCACCAACAGCGCTTCATGGGCAGGGCTAGCGTTTTTCGTCGAATCGCTGCCGCGATTTCTCGCGTTCCCGCTGTGCGGCGCGCTGTGCGACAAGTACCCGCCTATTAAGATCCTGCATATCAGTCAGGTCTACCGGGCATGGCTCTGTGTGCTGGGGGTGGTGCTCTACGGAATCTTTGGTGGCATCGGTTGGATAGTGGTGCTGTCGGCACTGTGCGGGGTGCTGACCACGCAAGGCATCATGGCTCGCGAAGTGCTGATGCCGCATATCTTCCAGCACTACAGCTACACCAAGACGTTGTCCTACTCCCAGATCGCCGACCAGGCGGGACTGGTCCTCGGGCCTCTGGTGGCGGCACTGATGCTTGAGGTTTGGGCTTGGCACTGGGTGGTGCTTTGGATCGCCGGATTGTTCCTGCTGGCAGACCTGAGCATGCTGGCGTGGCAACGTCTTAGCCGTATGACGCTAGAGGTGTTCGAGCAGCATCAAGACATCTGGTTGCAGCCCTTGAGGATCGCTTTTGGGCATATCCGTAGCTTCGCAGAATTGAAAAAAATCATCATTCTGGCGGTAGGCGTCAACCTGATCGTTGGTGTCACCTTGGCAACTTCGGCGGCCATGGTGATCGGCCAGTACAGCGCCGGCAAGGATAACTATGCAGCGCTGCAAGCGGCGGGTGCGGTGACAACAATCGTGATCCTGTTCCTTCTCGCTCGGGTGGTGTTGCCTCTGCGGGTCCTCGGGGGTGTCGGATATTCGATGATCGCAACGGGGGCATTCATCAGCGCCCTGAGTCCGAGTCTGCTCGGCTATGTGCTGGGTTTCCTGTTGATCGCAGGCTTCGACAAAATGTTCAACGTCTACATACGCACTATCCGGCAGCAGGTGATACCGCCTCAGGACTTCGGCAAGACGGTAGGTGTGATCACGCTGCTGAACAACATGTCCCAGCCTCTGGCAGGTTTACTGGTGGCTTTGTTAGCTGCGCCCTTGGGCACCCAGACCGTAATCCTGATTTTGGCCGTGTTAACGACTATTCTTGGGGCATTTGCCCTGTGGTGGTTCGCAAAGGCTCGCGGCCCATCCCCGAGCTTGATTCTCGAAGCTGACCAAGAAGCCGGAAAATAGAAAGTTGCGTCGGCAGGCTTGTAAGCATATTCCAAGGAAGCATACGGATCATGTCCGCAAAGAAGAGTCTGCCGGTTCGAACTCATGATCGCCGCCGAACGTTTACAGCATAACGACCACTCTCGGCCTCACGGGTCAAGTCCATGCAATTACGCATGTGGGGGCTTGCCCGCTCCCACATTAGGCTTGGCGTCAGCCTTTCAGTGCTGCATCTGCCCGAAATGACCGGAGTGGAAATCAGCAAACGCCTGATGAATCTCCTGCTCAGTATTCATCACAAACGGACCATGCCCGACGATAGGCTCGTCGATCGGTTCGCCACTGAGCAACAGCACCCTGGCGTCGTCGCTGGATTCCAGCGACAGTTGCGTGCCGTCGCGCTCAAACAGTGCCAATTGCCCCTGGCGCGCGATTTCTTCGCCATTGACCAGCACCGTGCCGCGCAAGATCACCAGCGCCGTGTTCCGCCCGGCGTGCAGGTCCAGGGTCAGCGCCTTGCCGGCGTTGAGGCGCAGGTCCCACACGTCGATCGGCGTGAAGGTGCGCGCCGGGCCTTTGGTGCCTGCGAACTCACCGGCAATCAGGCGCAGCTGGCCAGCCTCATTGGCCAGCGGCAGCAGCGGAATATCGCCGTCGACAATCGTCTGATAACCGGCGTCGGCCATTTTGTCCTTGGCAGGCAGGTTGACCCACAGTTGCACCATCTCCAGCACCCCGCCGCTACGGGCGAAGGCTTCGGAGTGGAACTCTTCGTGGAGGATGCCCTTGGCGGCGGTCATCCATTGCACGTCGCCGGGGCCGATCGTGCCGCCAGCCCCGGTGGAGTCGCGGTGCTCGACTTCGCCGTCGTAGACGATGGTCACGGTTTCAAAGCCGCGATGCGGGTGCTGGCCGACGCCGCGACGTTGTGTGGTCGGGGTGAAATCGGCCGGGCCCGCGTGGTCCAACAACAGGAAGGGGCTGATGTGCTTGCCCAGGGTGTCGTAGGAAAACAGCGTGCGTACCGGAAACCCGTCGCCGACCCAGTGGGCGCGGGGGCTGGTGTAGATGCCGATGAGTTTTTTCATGGTGTACCTCCAAAGTGCCTACACCATAAGTCCCACTGGCCTTGGGGACTAGCCGGCAAACGCGGCGTTGTTCGTTCTATGCATAGGACAATCAACACGTCCTCAGTTTGTTTTTGCTGGCTGGGGACGCCGTCCCACTAGACCGACCTCAACCAAGGCCCCTGCACCGCGCTGACCCGATTGCGCCCGCTGCTCTTGGCGTCATATAACGCCTGGTCGGCATCGTTGAGCCAACTGGTCGAATCGCTATGCCCGACCCGATAAGGCGCCAGACCGATGCTCAAGCTGACACGCAGGGTCGGGTCCTGGGCATAGGCCAGCGCATTGAAGCGATCGCGCAGGGTATCCATCACTTGCGTGGCGCGGTTGAGCGGCACGTCCGGCAGGATCACGCAGAACTCGTCACCGCCGTAGCGTCCGGCCAGGTCGGTGGCGCGCAGGTTCTGGCGCAGCACTTTACTGAGCTGGCGCAGGACGAGATCGCCGGTGACATGGCCGTAGGTGTCGTTGATCACTTTGAAATGATCGATGTCGATCAGGGCAATCACCGCGCCCTGCTGCCCGCCGTGGCAGCGCTGGAACTCGATGTCCAGATGGCCCTTCCACGCGCCATGGTTGAGCAGGCCGGACAAGCTGTCGGTGCGACTCAGGGCCAGCAGCTCACGCTTGTGCCCGGCCAGGGACACCGCCTGGCGATAGCAAATCCAGCCCAGGGCCAGCGGATACAGCATCAGGATCGGTAAACAGGCATACAACTGCGCCTGGCTGGTCATGCCGATGAAGGCCGGGGTGAAGATCAGCAGCGACACGCCGACGCCCAACGCCTGCGCCACCCAGCCCGCCAGCATGAAACGGGGACCACCGATGGCCACATTGTTCATGGTCATCATCGACAACGTGGTGACGCTGGGCAGTGGGTTGAAGTGCATGGCACCGACCCAGAAGCCACCGCAAAACGAATCGAACAGCAGGTTGTGGCGCTCGCAACGCAATGTGTTGGCGCTGCGGCGTGCCCATTGATAAGCCAGGTGCGGCCAGACAAAGCCGTTGATCAGCATCAACGCCCACACCCAAAGCGGTGGGTTCAACGCGGACATGCCGAAGGCCACGCAGGCAAAGCCAAGTGTCAGACCCAACGTGCGGGTTTTGTACAAGCGGGTAGCGAGCGGAACTCCATTTCCTCCGGCGGCTGGCATGGTGAGGTGCGATCCTGGGTAGGTGCCTGGAGTCTATCAGGGCAACAGCATATCGCCACTATCCCTTGTAAGCTCAGCGCCGTCAGTGGGAAAAGCCCCGCGCCAGCATCCCGGCGACGCCCAGCAACAACAATGCCGTGATCCGTTGCAACCAGACCCGCCGCCGGGGGTTTTCCAGTACCGGCTTGATGCGCTGGCCAAAATAGCCATACAGGCAGCCACTGGCGAACTGCAGCACCAGAAAGGTCAGCCCGAGGATAGCGATGTCCGCCATCGAGTTGTGCTCCCCGGCCCCGGCGAATTGTGGGAACACGGCGCTGAACATAATGATCGCCTTGGGGTTGGAAAACCCGGTCAGCAAGCCCTTGCCGAACAGACTGCGTGCGCCTTCCACGGCAACGACCCCGTCGATGGACACGCCGCTGCCGGTCCACTGTTTGTAGGCCAGGTAGAGAATGTAGGCGACGCCGACCATCTGGATACCCTGGGTGATGGCGAGGTTGCCTTTGATCAATTCCGAGAAACCCACGGCAAAGATCAGGATAGAGACCAGGTACGACACACTGGCGCCGAGCTGCGCGGGGATCGAGCCGCGCAAGCCGTCCTTCAAGCCTAGGCTCAGCAGCAGCAAGGTCATGGGGCCGGGGCTGAACGTCACGGTGGCGCAAAACAGCAGAAAGTAGAGAAACGAAGAGAGCGTCAACGCGCTTGTCATAGCCTTGGACCTTGGGAAGACAGCCGGAAAGTGGCGGGATAGCCGGCAGTCTAGGGCCGCGGCATTGCGCAGGGCAGGTAAAGTAAGGCCTAATCCGGCCCTACTTCACCGGTAAAATCACCAGCAAAGACAAGGAAGCCGCATGTTTGTATCCGCCATCGCCTTTCGGGCTGGCCCACCCAAGGTGCAACAGATCGTCGAGGCGTTCAGCCAGGCCATCGAGAACGGCGAATGGGCGCCCGGCAGCAAGTTGCCGTCGGTGCGTGAACTGACCCAGACCCTGGGCGTGAGCAAGTTCACCCTCAATGAAGCGCTGGACCGCCTGCGCGGGCGCAACCTGTTGACCTCGAGCCAGGGCCTTGGCCACTTTGTGACAACAGACATCATCCGCGCCGCCTCGACGAGCTGGGTCGACCTGTTGCCCCAGGACTTGCTCAGCGTGTTACGCCGGCCGCTGGTCACCGTCAATGGAGATCTGCGCCCCGGTGGCGGGCATTTGCCGGAGGAGTGGCTGAACAGCGAGGCGCTTCGCCAAGCCATGCGTAGCGTGGTGCGCGCGCCGTCGCTGCGCCTTGCCGGGATGGGCACGCCGGCCGGGTTCCTGCCGTTGCGCCAGGCATTGCAACACAAACTGCATGCCGAAGGGTTGTCGGTGCCGGTGGAGCAAATCATCACCACGCCCAACACCCTGCAAGGCCTGGACATGCTCATGCGCTTGCTCGCCCGCCCCGGCGACACGGTGCTGCTCGACGCGCCCTGCTACTTCAACTTCCACGCCAACCTGGCCCTGCACGGGGTCAAGGTGGTGACGATCGAGCGGCGCCCGGATGGCTTCGATTTCGACGCCCTCGAACAGTTGCTGGCCGAACATCGCCCCAGCCTGTACCTCACCACCAGTGTGTTGCATAACCCCACCGGGCACTCTTTCAGCCCCAGCCAGGCGTTTCGTCTGCTGCAACTGACCCGCCAGTACCACTGCCATATCGTCGAGGATGACCTCTACGGCGACCTGCATCCCAACCCGCCGCCGCGCCTGGCCACCATCGCCGGCCTGGACCAGGTCACCTACCTGTCGGGCTTCTCGAAAATCCTCAGCGCCAACACCCGCGTCAGCTACGTGGTGGCCGCGCCGCAACTGGCGGCCAACCTGACCCATATGAAGTTGATGAGCGGCGGCGTGACCTCGGAGCTGTTCGAGCAGATCGTCTACCGCATGCTCAGCGAAGGCAGTTACGCCCGGCACCGCAAGCGCATGGTGCAGCGCTTGCTGGAAGCCGGTGCGCGTGTCGAACAATGGCTCAAGCGCTGCGGCTGTCAATTGCCGATGGCGTATGAAGGCGGCATGTTCATCTGGGCCCGCCTGCCGCCGGGGGTGAACGGCGAACAGTTGGCCCAGGAGGCGTTGAAGCAGAACATGGTGCTGGCACCGGGGGCATTGTTCGGTTACGACCCGGCGCTGCCTGATTCGATGCGCTTCAATGTGGCCCACAGTGACGGGCCCGGGGTGCAACAAGCCTTCGAAACGCTGTTGCTCAAGGCTGTGCGCGAGCCGCGATCACTATCGACATGAAGGCTCATCGGCGATGCGCCAACGACCTGACGCAGCGATCGCCCAGGCTTTGCACGCCCTGCACGAGCACCACCAACACCACCACCGTCACCACCATGATCTGGTTGTTGAAACGCTGGTAGCCGTAGCGAATCGCCAAGTCGCCCAACCCACCGCCGCCGATCACCCCGGCCATGGAGGAAAAGCCGATCAGCATCACCAGGGTCAACGTGACCCCGGCCACCAGCGCCGGCAAGGCTTCGGGCAGCAGCACCTTGAAAATCACATGGCGGATATCGCCGCCCATGGCCACGATTGCCTCGATGCGGCCCTTGTCCACGTCATCCAGGGCGGTCTCGACGATGCGTGCGAAAAACGGAAAAGCACCGATGGTGATCGGCACCACCGCCGCCGTGCTGCCCAGGGTGGTGCCGACAATCAGGCGGGTCAGCGGAATCAGCGCGATCAGCATCACCACAAACGGTAGCGAACGCCCGAGGTTGATCACCGCACCCAACGCACGGTTGAGCCTTGGCAGCGGGAACAGCCCACCCGCGCGGCTGATAAACAGCAGCACGCCCAATGGCAGGCCGATCAACAAGGTGAACAGCCCCGCCAGCAGCACCATGTACAGGGTTTCGCCGGTGGCGTTGAGCAGCAGTTGGAGAACTTCATTCCAGTCGGTTTTCATCCCGCCCTCACCACCTGCAGGTTGGGCGCCAGCGCACGGCCCAGGCGCGAGGACGGGTCGGCCTGCAGTTGCAGCAGCGTGCCGCTTTCCACCACGCGCCCCGCCGCCAGGGAAACCGCGCTGTCGCAGATCGCCTTTACCACGTCCAGCTCATGGGTGATCAACACGATGGTCACCCCCAGTTGCCGGTTGATATCGCGCAACAGCGCCAGGATCGAAGCGGTGGTTTCCGGGTCCAGGGCGCTGGTGGCTTCATCCGACAATAAATACGCCGGGCGCGCGGCCAGTGCGCGAGCGATGCCGACACGCTGCTTCTGCCCACCGGAGAGTTGCGACGGAAACGCCGCCGCCTTGTCGCTCAAGCCAACCAACGCCAGCAACTGCGCCACCCGCGCGACGCGCTCGGCCTTGGGCACCCCGGCAATCTCCAACGGCACCGCGACGTTATCCGCCACGTTGCGCGAGTGCAGCAGGTTGAACCCCTGGAAGATCATGCCGATGCGCTGGCGTTGCTGGCGCAGCGCCTTGCCGGTTAACCGGGTCAGGTCCTGGCCATCCATGAGGATGCGCCCGGACGTCGGCCGCTCCAACAGATTAAGGCAGCGCAGCAACGTGCTTTTACCGGCGCCGCTGCGGCCGACGATGCCGAAAATCGAGCCATCGGCGATCTGCAACGACACGTTGTCCAGCGCCGCCGGCTGGCCATCGGCGTAGGTTTTGCTGACACCCTCGACGACGATCATTCGAGCGCCACCGGGATCACCGAGCCGGCATATTTCTCGCTGATGAACTTGGCCACCGCCGGCGAGCGCAGGTCTTTGGCCAGTTGCTGGATGCGCGGGTCCTGCGCCAGTTTGGGCGTGGTCACCAGGATATTTGCGTAAGGGTTGCCCTGAGCCTTCTCCAGCCCCAGCGCATCCTTGGCCGGTTGCAGCCCGGCTTCCAGGGCGAAGTTGCCATTGATCACTGCCAGGTCGACATCCTCCAGCGCCCGGGGAATCTGCGGCGATTCGATTTCCAGGATCTTCAGGTGCTTGGGGTTCTCGGCGATGTCCTTGGGCGTGGCCTGGTCCTTGGACGCATCGTTGAAGCCCGGCTTGAGGGTGATCAGGCCATTGGCTTGCAACAGGTACAGGGCGCGACTGAGGTTGGTGACGTTATTCGGCACGGCGACGGTGCCTTTGTCCGGCACCTGGTCGAAGCGGGTGTGGCGGTGCGAATAGATCCCCAACGGTTCGATATGCACGGTGGCGGCTACCGCGAACGTCTGGCCGAGCGCCTGTTCCTGGGCCTTGAGATACGGCAGGTGCTGGAAGTAATTGGCGTCGACATCGCCATGGGCCAGCAACTCATTGGAGTTCACGCCGCTGGGGATCTCGATGATGTTCAGCTTCAGGTCCGGGTCGAGCTTCTGCACGTATTCGAGGATTTGTGCATGGGGAATCGGGTCGGCGGCGACGCGCAAGGCATCGGCGGCGGCCACATTGAAAGCGCTCAGCAAGGCCGCCAGGGTTAGTGTGAAGGTCTTCAACAGAGTGATCTCCTGATCAGGCGGACAGTGCATGGGGCAGTGTGGCGTCGGCGTAGAAACGCTGGGCCACATCCGGGTGGGAACGCAGGCGGCCCTTGAGGTAGTTCCAGCCGACGTCGCGCAGCAACGGGTTGCGCGGGTCGCTGGTGGGGCCGTGGGCATCGCGCAGCAGTTCGGGCGCCAGCGGGTACACCGGCACCACCGCATCCAGCTGCGCGCCGAGGAAAAATGCCAGGGACACGCGCTCGCGGCCCACCGGCGGCGACACCACGCGGTGGACCGTGGCGCGCAGATAGCCGTTACTGGCCAGCTCGAGCAATTCGCCGATATTCACCACCAGCGTGTCGGGCCGCGGCGCGGCGTCGATCCAGCGCCCCTCCTCCACTTCCACCTGCAAACCGGCCTGCTGGTCTTGCAGCAGGAAACTCAGGAAGCCGGAGTCCTTGTGCGCGCCAACGCCCTGGCGACTCTGCCCGGCGTGGCGACCGGGATAGCGGATCAGCTTGATATGTTCGTTGGGCTTGTCGCCGTACAGCGCGTCGAACGCATTTTCGGGCAGGGACAAGGCCTGGGCGAACGCGCGCAGCAGGCGCAACGACATCCGGGTCATCGCGTGCTGCCAGGCCAACACCCGAGGTTTGAGCTCGGGCAACGCCGCCGGCCATTGATTGGGGCCTTGCAGGCGCGCCCAGGCCGCGGGGTGTTGCTCAACGGCCAAGGGTTCGCGCTCGGCACCGACGTCGAACTGCTCACGCAGGTCCGGCTGGCACCGGGTGATTTCCGAAGCCGCGCGGTTATAGCCGCGAAAGTGCGGAGAGTTGATCATCCCGACCGCCAGCTTGTCTGCCTCGGGCAAGGCGAAAAAAGCCCGCGCCTGCTGCTGCACCTCGGCCAGCAACGCCGGGGCGATACCGTGACCGGTGAGGTAGAAGAAGCCGACATGCCGCGCGGCAAAACGCAGCTCATCGAGAAACGCGCTGCGCTGCGCCGGGCTGCCATCGAGCAGCGACAGGTCCAGCAGCGGCAAGGCGGTGATTGATTGCAGCATCGGCGGCTCACTCCATGAACGTCTTGGGGGAGCGACCAAGCTAAACGATCTTAAAAATCGGTAATAAATACCTTTTTAGAATTAGCTTAAGCCGTCGTCGGGTCCGGGAGGACCGCGCAGGTAAAGCGCAGAATCGACAGCACCGGGCAGGCGTCGGTGGCAAATTCCTGGCGGTTTAAGGCAATTAGTCGCCCCCTCACCTGGCCTCATTTATAGAAAAAATTAAATCGCCATTGGCCTAAAAACCAATTGACCTAAGATACTTATCGCACACTAACAATCTGCACTAGCATATGTGTACACCCATGCAAACGCCGCACCCGCAACACCTCCCTCGCACCCCGCTGCAGCCTTTAGAATAAAGCTACGAATGTTAAAATTTGTCACGTTTTGGCGGAATCAATTCGATTAGTATCTAACGCTAGCAGCGATTGAACTGTCGGCCTTGCATGCCAGAAAAGGGAGTAGGTGATGCATTTTTCCAACGTCCTCGCTATTGCACGGACTACGTCTAAAACTGAGGATTTCAGAGCACTTATAGTTCGCACTGTACCGAATGATTTAAAAGTCGATACACGCAGCTACGGTCAACTAGTCGGTCATCATGAAGATCACGCCGATTATCGCGCCATCGTCATAGAAATCGACACGCCTTCTGCCAGCAGTCAAACCCTGGACATCATAAAAAAAACCAGGCATAAAAACCCGACTGGCCTGATAGTTGTCTTCATCACGTTCGCCTCTACTCAAAGTAAAACCAAATATTATTTGGCCGGCGCGGACTACTGCCTAAAAGTCACCGAAACCTCCCCTGAAGAAAAGTTGAGTTTAGTCGAGGCGTTTCTCAATGAAACGTATCGCTTGGACTGCTGCAAACTTATTCTCGATCAGGACCGGATGTGCATTTACGGCAACGGTCAGAAACTTGAGATTTCCTTCATCGAAATGAAAGTTCTCGAGGCACTGATCTATAACCGACTGCTCAGTCACGATGAAATCGCCAATGTTATGGGGCTCAACACCAAATTCTACGACTCCCGAGCCCTGGAAAAATCCATCAGCCGCCTGCGCAGCAAAATCAAGGCGCGCTATGGCGAAAATATCATTCAGAACATCCGTGGCTACGGTTACAAGTTGAGCCGTGGGATTATTTCCGCCCAGTATTTGCACCCAACCCAGGAGAGATAGCATCGTGAATAACGAGAAAATATCGCCTGTCACAATAGCCCAACCCAAGCTCTTCAGACAAGCGATAGTTGAGCGCAGTTGCGCACTTTGGGGCAATGAGATTCGCGTAACCAGCGCACATAATCTGCTCAATCTCCCAGAGCATTCGCAGCCTTTGTATCGCGCTCAACTTAAATGCGCCTACCGTGACGCCCTGTCGCGCATCGACCCACGCATGACTGCCGATTTCAGCCATTTACCACTTGCTTCTGCACAGCCGGTGACTCATAAATTTCTACGCATCGAGCAATCAGCGCTTATGTCCGAGGACACGCTCAAGGAACTTATCCAGGTAGCGCATGTCTTGGAAAGCTATAAGCAGCAACTCGTTATCACTATAGAAAACCCCTTGGACGCACTTCCCGGCCCCACAGAACGCCGCGCGATGGTGCGCCAACTGTATAACCTCAAAGACCGCAGTAGTATCAAGCTTGCCTACAATAACTACACTCTGGATACAAAGCAGGCCGACCTGTTGATCGAACTGAAACTCTATGACTATATAAAAATGCCATTTCCGGATGTGCTCCTGAGACTCAGCCTGAATATACGCTCGGATCTGTTCGACCGGCTCTACGACCGCATGTTAGAGCTGATAAGCACCAGCCGAGCCTCATTCATTGCAGACAAAGTTGAATTCTCTGACAGTGCAACACTCGCTAAGCGTTTGCCTTTCAATTACTTTCAGGGCGGTTATTACTCGCCGGCCGAAAATGTATAACACTCAACCCATAGGATCATGGTAACCACTATGAGCTCACTCAAAAAACACCTATCCACCACTACGCCCACCTTTATTCCGCTGCCCGACTTTGCGTCGCATGCGGAGTTACTCTATGGCGATATCGCTTGCCCGCCGCGAACCAAGACAGCAGAAACCCAGGCAACCAGCACGCCATTGTTTGGCAACCAGTATTTCAATTCGCACTACACTAACAATTCAACGATCAAAAAACCCGACAGCGCCAATAACGCATCAACGCCGGTCATTTACAAAACATTGCAACCCTACAATAAACTGGAACTAAACGTTCAACTCCACAGCACCGACAGGCCTCAAAAAGCGCTGGCGACCCTCACCGAAAAACCTCCGCTACAGGCACCCGACTACTGGACCTTTACACAACATGACCGAATGTTGGTCAAGGGTGGTTTACGCATTTCCTTGACCACGATCGAGTCAGCACTTATCAAAAAAATGTTACACCATGAAGAACGCGTGGTGAGTAAAGAAGAACTTATTCGCAATATTGGTCGCGAACCGGAGTTGTATCGCGGCCTGGAAATGTGCCTCAGCCGACTTCAGGAAAAATTCAAGCGCGTCAACGATGGCGAGCGTTTGTTCCGTTCGGTGAGAAATCGTGGCTATTGCTTGACCCAGAGGATAAAAAACCCCCTGGAACTCGCCCAGCAGCTTCGCTGAAAAAAATATAATAATTCTAGAGTCGTTAATCTTGGCGTTGATCACGCTCCACTCTCTGCCTTTTTATAACAATCCGTCTCACCCAACAGCCACTTAACTATCGCTATGTGCCTGTTATAACTCGTCAGCTACTGCCCCCTGCCGTTGATTAATATCAATCTGTGCGCGCCTACGCGTGCCTGTCTATTTGGCTGTTTCAATGCCACGCCTCGCTTAAGCCTGCCACCATGAGTGGTCACCACTGGGAGCAGTAGTATGCTGAATAACCGGAGAATGCATCGTAACCTAACACCCAAAGGTCTGACCTTTTGGGGGCAGTGGACGCTGGCGTCAAGTTTGGTCGTCACACTGTTATTTGCATTGGTTATTTTAAAGACTGGCCAGCTGGAATATCCCTACCGGGTATTGGCTGCCTTTAGCATATTGGCCTCGATCCCGGCCTATATGTTATGTGACGTCTACAGCAAGAAAGATGATTACGCGGTGGGACTGGGCCGACTCTTCATGGGCTGGTTACTTACCCTGCTGATACTGGTTGCGGTGGGTATCGCCTGCAATGCTAACGCGTTGTTCCCCGTCGAAATCCTGCTACTGTGGGCGGCGATTAGTTATGCCGTGCTGGCGCTCTGTTACATCCCGATCCACAGTCTTTCCCGCTATTACCACGGGCAACTTCACGAGCGACATAAATCGCTGATCGTGGGTACCGGCAAACTTGCTGCCGACCTGGCGAAAACACTTTCCCGGCAAAAACGCTCACCGTTGGTCGGCCTCGTCGGCGCCACGGCGACTGCAGCCCCGGGCGTGCAATCGCAGATACTCGGCGAGCTGCCGGACCTCCCGCAGTTGATCCGGCAGCACGGCATCCGCAGGCTGTACATCACCCATTCGCTGCAGGAAGCCACCCATATCGAGGCGCTGTACATCAACCTGCTGGAGATCAGCGTCGACGTCATCTGGGTCCCCGACCTCAACAACATGCTGCTGCTCAATCACTGCGTGGCCGAGGTGGACGGCCTGCCGGCGATTTTCCTCAATGAAAGCCCGCTGACCAGCCGTCCGACCGCCGCACTGAGCAAGTCGCTGCTGGACAAAAGCGTGGCCTTGCTCGCGCTCATCCTGCTGAGCCCGCTGCTGTTGCTGTTCGCCGTGCTGATCAAACTGACCTCCCCCGGCCCGGTGATCTTCAAGCAGGACCGTCACGGCTGGAACGGTCAGGTGATCAAGGTCTGGAAGTTCCGCTCGATGCGCGTGCATGACGACCACGAAGTACGCCAGGCCAGCCGCCACGATTCACGCATCACCCCCGTGGGGCGTTTCATGCGCCGCACGTCCATCGATGAACTGCCGCAGTTGTTCAACGTGCTGCAAGGGCACATGGCCCTGGTCGGTCCAAGGCCCCATGCGGTTGCGCACAACGACTACTACTCGGGGAAGATTCACGCGTACATGGCGCGCCACCGTATCAAGCCCGGTATCACGGGGCTGGCACAGATCAATGGGTGCCGGGGCGAGACCGAGACCCTGGAGAAGATGCAAAAGCGCGTCGACATCGACCTGCGCTACATCAACACCTGGTCACTGTGGCTGGACATCAAGATCCTGCTGAAAACGCCGTTCACACTGCTGTCCAAAGACATTTACTGAGGCAAACAAAGGGGGACTTCACGTCCCCCTTTCCTTGTCTATTCAGTGATCTTCTCGAAGTTCCGATAGAACAGATCACTGTCGCGGCCATCGGTCATCGTATGCAGCGAATACGCGCGATTGAGGCGCGCGCCGCCATCGCGGGTCAGCGGTGCCCACACCAGATTGGCGCGGCGCATCGTCGACAGGCTCATCAGCTCATCAAAGGGAATTGACAGGTAAAGGCCTTTGTCGAAGCTGCCTTCGCCAAAGGCTTCTTTTGACGCGGTGGTGCGGGTGACCCAGGCGCCAACCCGCACGCCATTGTTGAACTCGCGCGACAAGTCCAGGGTGGCGCCCCAGTCCCGGGCCAGGTAGCGACCGACACTCAGCGCACCCTGTGTGTTGAACGGCAAGTCGGTGTAGCCGGTGATATGCCCCGTGACCGTGCGGTAGTCGCGCAGGCTGAAGTCCTGTTCGAACCCGCGCTGGCGCACGTAGTTCAGGTCGGCGCCCAAGGCCCAGCGCTGGCCCATCGGCCGGTACAGCACCTCACTGCCGACACCGGCGTACATCGATTCCAGCAACCCGCCGTAGACCATGCCATACAGGTCCTGATCCAGTCGCACCGCGTGGTTGAGCTGGAACGTCGGCACGGTCACGTCAGAGCTGGTCATGTACTTGCGCAAATCGGTACGCACGCGCGGCAAGCCGCTGGGCGCGTCGTAGGTGAAGCCATCGTAGTTGTTCAGCAGGTTGACGCTGAGCAGGCCGCTCCACCAGGTGTTGCGGGTGAAGCGGTATTCGGCGTCGAGGTCGGCGGAAATCTGATACAGCAGGCCATCCGGCCCGCCGACGTTCTGCTTGTAACCCAGCCCGACGCCGTAGCTCAGGGGCTTGGGCGCTTGGGTGTAAAGCAGCGTTTGCGCCGGGGCGCTGGGCGGGTTGACTTCGGTCTGGCGATGCAGGGTCTGCAGGGGCTCGCGTTGGTTGACCACCTCGCGGAACGTCTCGCGGGGCACGCTGGTTTCTTCGATCGGCATGGCGTACCGCTCGCTCACCAGGGTGAACCAGCTGATCTGGTCATTGACGCTGTCGTCCAGGATACGGCTGGCGCGACCCACGGCCTTGGCGCTGTAGAAATAGCGCTGCTGCTCGCCATACACCAATAACTCAGGGCCGCGCTGGGCAATCCGCTGCACGTTATAGCCGGCATTGTCCTGCAAACGCTTGGACACCGCGGCCCAATCCACCTGATCCATCGCGACGCTCGGCGCCTGGGCGGGCAGCTTGGGGGCCGGCGGGTCGTAGGTTTTGACCGGCGCCTTGCGGCTGACGAAATTGGTGTGCAGGGTGATACCGAACATCGCCGTGTTGCCGCGTTCCCACGCGGCACTCAGGTCGACGGAGTCGGCCACCTTGTAAACCAGCCCGAGGTTGACCGGCGAGTCCTGGCGCAGATGGTTGTTTCGAGGCTCGTTCTGGTAGTCGTTGCCCTCGTATTCCAGCTTGAGGCTCAACGGCGCCCAGGGTGTCTGGTAGGCGACGCCGCCAAACAGCGCGGGCCGGCCGCGGAAGTAACCGTTGGAGAAATTGCCGGAACCTTCGGCGGTGGGCCGCTCGTTGAAGCGATCACTCAGCGCGCCCAGCGGGTTGCCGAAATCGCCCCGGCTGCCCAGGTAACCCCAGGCGATGCCCGCACTGAAATCGAATTCGCCATAACGCTTGTTGGCCACCAGGTACTCGCTGGAAAACAGTCCGGTGCCGCCCAGGTCGAGCATCCCCAGCGCGACCTGGGGCAACCAGTGGCTTTCCTCGTAGAGACGCACTTTGGCGTCGACGGCCTTGTCCTTGTAGCTCTGGCTGCCACTGAACGATTCGGGGCCATAGGGGCGGTTGGTGATGGCGGTGTAGCGAAAGGTGCCTTCGAGCCAGTCCAGCGGTTGCGCGGAAAAACTGTAGCGACTGTAAGGTTCGGTGCGGTTGGCATTGACGCTGAGTTCGCCGGCCGGGGCCATGCGTGCGGTCGGGGTTTGCAACAGCCCGACCCCGCCAAAATCACTCTGGGTGTAACGCGGATCGCCGTGCGCGACGCCACAGGGCACCAGCAGCACGGCTGCAATACATAATTTCAAGGCGTGACCTCAGCCAGGGGTTGGGTGGCAAGAAACTCGGCCAGTTGTTGGTTCAGCTCAGGGGTGGGCGGTTCCAGGTCGTCGCTGCGCAGCGGCACCAGCAGCGTGCTGCCCGGTGCAGGCGCGGCCGCCGTCTCGCGGTTCCAGGGGGCAATGCCCAGGCGCGTGACCAGGCCGTCGGGCTGGATCAGCCACAGGTAGTCGACGTCGGCCCCCGCCACCGCCGGGCATTCGTCGAGGTAATCGCGTGCCGCCCGCATCGGTTGGAACACCAGGGTGCAAGGCTGCGCGACCGCGCCCAGGACGCGCACACCTGCCGGCCTGGGCGGGTAGATCAGTCGATCGCCGTCGCTGACCCGCAGGTTGGGCGCAAAGCCGACCTCCACCGCCACCGGGTCCAGCATCGCGCGTTGCCGGCCGGTCACCGGCAAGGCCTGCACCTGTCGATAAACGCGCGCCGCCAAGTCGGCCCGGCTGTCGTACCCGGCGGCCAAGGCAGCCTGGCGCAACGTATCCAGGTCAAACAGCACGCCGGCTTTGAGCCGGGCCTGGGGCTCGATCAATGGCTGGTGCAGCCAGGCCGCCGCCAGCCAATAGCCCTGGGCATCCGGTTGTGACGCAATGATCGCGTCGAGCAAGCGCGCCTCGGGCGGCAGGGCGATCGGCCCGGGGTGCAGGACTTGGCCGCTCACCGTCAGGGCGGCGTGGCATGCACTGGCACAACTCCACAACAGCGCCAGCGCCCATCGTTTGCGGGCGGTCATCGGGCCTCCTTACGGGCGGGTTGCAGTTGGGTGATTTTCAACGTGAGGCGCGGGCTGAGGTGCTGTTCGCTTTGCACAATGAAGCCGTCAGTGGGGTCGACCCAATAACGGTTGCGCGCACGAAACCCCAGGGCCTCGGCTTCGATGTCCTCATCGACGCGCAACAAGATGTAAGGCTTGTCGAGGATCTCGAGCGTCTCCATGCCCTCGCGGGTCAGACGGCTGGTGACGGTGATGCCGACGCGATAGCCATCCACCAGGTCGATCTGCCGGCTGCTGCGGTAGCCGTCCGGCACGCGGTGCAGCCCCTGCTGGAACGGCGACTGCCCTTGCCAGCGCGTGCCATCCAGATCAGTGCCGAGGCCAACGGTACGCACCACCAGGCCATCGCGCATCAATAGCACCTGTTTGCCGGAGGCGACCCAGAACTGCAGGTCGTCGCGCTGACGAATCAACGCCATCACGCCTTCGCTGGACACCGTGGTCACTTTGATCTGGGGAAACGGCACGGCGTCCACCTGGGCCTGGCTCAGCACCAATGGCGCAGGCCCGACGACGGCCGCCTTGAAGGTATCGAGCGAGGCCTGCATCAGTGGATTGCAGCCGCACAACAGCCACGCAAGGCACACGTAAATACCGGTTTTCACACTGTTCACGCAGGTTCCACCCTTATCGGCTGTTGGCTTCGCTCAGGTTGTTTTGGGTGGAAGCACCGGTGCCGATGATCGAGGCGGAAGGTATCAACTGACTGATGACCCGGTTCCAGCGGGTGATATTGGCGGGGCCGACGAACACCACGTCCTGGGGCTGCACATCGAAGCGCGTGGCCAGGGCCATGGCTGCCGGGGAGCCGGCTTGCAGATGGAAGACCTTGGCCGGTTGCGTGTCCAGGTTCTGTGCGCCGCGGATCACGTAGATCGCATCGGCGTTCGAGGTGTTCTGGTTGATGCCGCCCACCGAGCCCAACACATCCGTGAGGTTCATGCTGCGTGTCTTGAAACTCAATGCGCGGGGCTGCATGACCTCGCCCATCACATAGATGCGCTTGCGGTCGTTGTAGGGCAGGTACAACTGGTCACCGTCCTTGAGGTAGATATCGTTCAAGCGCGACGGGTTGAGATTGAACGTGTCCAGGTCGAGTGTGTAGCGCTTGCCGCCGCGGGTCAGCGTGAGGTTCGAGAGGTCGGCATTGATCGGATCGACACCGGAAGCACCGATGGCCTCCATGACGCTCATCGGGGTGGTGGTGATCGGTACAGGCCCAGCCTTGAGCACTGCCCCGGTGATCACCACTCGCTGGCTGGCAAAACGCAGCACACTGATATCCACCTGGGGGCTGTCGATGTACTGACGGAGCTTATCGGTGATTTCACTGCGCAGCGCCGCGAGGGTGCGGCCCTTGGCAACCACTTCGCCCACGTAGGGGTAGAACAGGTTGCCGTCGGGGTTGACCAGGCGCCCGTTGGCATCGATTTGCTGCTGCGGACCGGAAGGCGCAGTCAATTCCGGATGGTCCCAGACCGTGATGTACAACGCATCATTTGGGCCGATCAAATAGGGCCCGGGTTTATAATCGAGCAGTTCTTTGGGAAGCGCATAAGAGACTTGAGTCGCCGCGTCCATGGCCAGCAACTTTGGAGTAATCGGGATCAACTCCACGCGACTGCTTTCAGCACCGCCCTCCTTGGTCATTGCCTCGGTGTCCATATATTGACCGGGCGCAAACATGCAGCCTTGTAACAATGCGGAGGCCACGACCGCCACAGAAAAAATACGCATCATAGTGCTAAGACACTCGCGATAAACGACAAGAAAAAAAGACTACTTGGGAGGGGTTTCCAAGCAGTCTTATAAAGCGGAAGGCGTTCTGTTAGTTGCCGGTACCGGTGGTACCCGTGGTGCCAGTGGTGCCTGTGGTGGTGCCTCCATTGGCGCTGCCACCGCTGCTGGACGCGGCGGCGACGCCCGCGACCAGGGCCGCGCCGACCAGCAGGGTTTCCCCCACCGTCACAGAGCCGACCACCGCGGTACTCAGGCCAAGCGGCAACTCGGCAGCCATGGCAGAAGTACTCAAGAGACTGAGCACAATAATAGCCAGTTGTTTTCTCATATCAGACTCCTTATCGATAGTGAGCATTTAGCAAACGAGCGGGTGCCGCTGAAATACACCTTGATAGTGCCACTCAAGTAAACAACGCACCAGCCCGGACATTACCCGGAAAGTTGAACGTATTCATTCGAAAATAACATTTCTCGAAGCCAGCCCCCGTGTATCAACACGTTGAGGCCGCGAAACTAACAAGGCTGGCGGTTTAACATCGGAGCAAATGTTATTAATTGTCGGAAAACCTCAGGCCCGGCCGTACTTGTCTTCGAAACGCACAATATCGTCCTCGCCCAGATAAGAACCCGACTGCACTTCGATCAATTCCAGTGCAATCACGCCAGGGTTCTCTAAGGCATGCACCTGGCCAATGGGGATGTAGGTCGATTGGTTCTCCGAGACCAGGTACGTCTGTTCGCCATTGGTGACCTTGGCCGTACCGCTGACCACGATCCAGTGCTCCGCACGGTGATGATGCATCTGCACCGACAGCTTGGCACCGGGCTTCACGGTGATGCGTTTGACCTGGTAGCGGTGGCCGCTGTCGATGGCGTCATACATGCCCCAGGGCCGGTAGACCTCACGATGGTTGAGGTGCTCATGACGCCCGTCGCGCTTGAGTTGGTCGACAATGCCCTTGACCTGCTGCACCTGGTCCTTGTGCGCCACCAGCACCGCGTCCTTGGTTTCGACGATGATCAGGTCCTGCACGCCCACCGTGGCGACCAGGCGGCTGTCGGCGTTCACGTAGGTATCGCGGGTATCCAGTTGCAGCACATCGCCCTGCAGCACGTTGCCGCCGTCGGTTTTCTCGCTGGCTTCCCATAACGCCGACCAGGAACCGATATCACTCCAACCGGCCTGCAACGGCACCATGATTGCGTCGCTGGTTTTTTCCATCACCGCATAGTCGATGGAGTCGTCCGGGCAGGCGGCGAATAGCGCCTCATCGACCCGGGTGAACAACTGATCCTGGCTCCCCGCGGCCAACGCCGCACGGCAGGCCGTGAGAATCGCCGGCTGCAAGCGTGCCAAGGCGTCCAGGTAACGGCTGGCACGGAACATGAACATGCCGCTGTTCCAGTAATGATCGCCCCGCGCCACGTAGTCGGCAGCGGTGGCGGCATCCGGCTTCTCGACGAAACGCTTCACCGCATACCCGCCCTCGCCCACCGCCTCGCCCTGCTCGATATAGCCGTACCCGGTGTGCGCGCTGGTCGGCGTGATGCCGAACGTCACCAGCTTGCCGGCCTCGGCCAGCGGCAGCGCCACCGCGAGGCTGGCATGAAACGCAGGAACATCTTCAATCAGATGATCCGCCGCCAGCACCAGCAGAATCGGGTCGCGGGACTCGTCGAGCGCCTTGCAGGCCGCCAGCGCAATCGCCGGCGCGGTATTGCGCCCCATGGGTTCGAGCAGGATGCTCGCCTGCTCCATGCCCAATTGACGCAATTGTTCGGCCACCAGAAAACGGTGCTGCTCATTGCAGATCACTTGCGGCAAGGCGACATCCGCGCCCTCCAGACGGCCGATGGTCTGCTGCAACATCGACAGGCTTTTATGGGTCAGGCGCAAGAACTGTTTGGGGTTCAGTTGCCGCGAGAGCGGCCACAGGCGCGAACCCGAACCGCCCGCCAATATCACCGGTAATAACATGAACGCGTCCTTCGATAGAGGGTCAGAAATAGGCACGGGTGTTCTCGTGTACACGTGGGCTGTAGCGCAGCTCATCCAGCGGCCACCAGCGGTAGTGCCGATGCTGCTCGGTGGGCGGTTCCAGGACCTGATTCTCGGCAAGGGTCAGGCAATAACCCAGCACCACGTAGTGGGTGTCCGGGCCGTTCCCGGCGTTGGCGAAGACGCTGTCATCGTAGAAGTGCTCGAACACACCCAGCAGCTGCGCATCGGCGCGTTCGAAGGTGTGGCCGAGTTCTTCGTGGGTCAGGCGGCGGAAGGCGTCGTCCAGGGTTTCGTTTTTCTGGATGCGGCCGCCGGGGACGAACCAGAAGCCATAGGCCGGCCGGTTGATCCGCAAGCCCAGCAGCGTATCGCCGTTGGGTTTCCTCACGATCAAGTCGATGGCCACCAACGGCGTCGACGTCACGACCGTATTAAAGGTCGGTAAATCAAGCCACATAAGCGTCAGACCTGTGCCATAAAGCGTTGGAGGACACGCTCTTTATCGAGAAAATCCGCGGCGTAGTTCAACGCCACCCTGTTGCGCACAGGCAATGCCAGCACCCGCTCGATCCCTGCATTCAGGGCGCTGACCGATTCGGGTTCGACCCGCACGGCAATGCCCGGATGCTCGTCGCACAGCCGGCCAAGGGTGGTGTCGGGGTCAGCGGTGATGATTGCATTGCCGCCGACGGCCAGAATGTTGGTCAACTTGGAGGGCAATACCGAATCCGCCGCGCCGCGTTTCTGGATCACCAGGTGGACGTCCGCCGAGGCCAGCAGCGCAGGCAAGTCTTCATAGGCCTGCAACGGGGCGAAGACCACGTTGTGCAGGCCCTCGCTGTGCGCGCGCTGCAGCAGGCGGGCCTGGCCGGCGCCCTGGCCGACGATCAGAAACACCAGCTCCGGGCGATGGACGTGAGCCTGGGCGGCATCGAGGATCAGTTCGAGCCCCTGCTTCTCGCCGATGTTGCCCGAGTACAACAGCACCCGCTTTCCCGCCGGCACGCCGAGCCGTTCCAGCAGCCCGCTGTTGCGCGGTACATCGAGGAAACGCTCGGTCTCCGACCAGTTGGGAAAGAACAGCAGGCGCTGCGCCTCGACGCCTTTGCCGGCCGCCTTCTCCAGCATGCCGCTGGATATCGTCGAGACCCGGTCAAAGCGCCGCAGCAAGCCGCGCTCCACACCCCACGCGAGTCGCCGCAGTAACGGGCTGCCGCCCAGGCCCAGGCCGAACATCGCATCGACTTCATAATCCTGGATATGCAGCACGGACTTGGCGCCACACAGCCTGGCCAACAACAAGGCCTGGGGCGCGCAGAACAAGGTCGGCACCACCAGGATGACCAGGTCCGGCTTCCAGCGCAGTTGCCCCAATACCGCCAGGCACGAGCTGGCGGAAAAGCTGATCAGGTGCAGCAAGCGCTTCAGCGCCGTGGGCTTGCGCGGCACGTACAACGGGCAGCGCACCACCGTCACGCCGTCGACCTGTTCGGTGCGAAAACGCCACGCCGAGTAGCCCTCGCCGACCTGCCATTGCGGGTAATACGGCGGCGCCGTGACCACCCGCACCGCGTGGCCCTTGCTGGCGAGCCAGCGCGCCTGTTCACCGCTGTACTTGCCGATGCCGGTCAGCTCGGGGCTGTAGTTGATGCCATACAAAAGGATCTTCATTAATGGCCCCGAGGCTGTTCGAGGGCCGCGAGATACGCGTTGTAGGCATCGCGCAGCCCCTCCTCCAACGGCACGTAGGCTTCCCAGCCGAGGGCGTTGATACGGCTGACATCGAGCAACTTGCGCGGCGCACCGTCGGGTTTGCTGGTATCGAACCGCAAACGGCCCTTGAAGCCCGTGACCCGGGCCAGCGCCTCGGCCAGTTCGCGGATGGTGCAATCCACGCCAGTGCCGACGTTGACGTGGGAACGCATGGGCTCGGTGTGTTCGCCATAGCCCTCCTGGCTGAGTTCCATCACATGCACGCTGGCGGCCGCCATGTCATCCACATGCAGGAACTCGCGCCGTGGCGCGCCGCTGCCCCAGATCAGCACTTCTTCGTCACCGCGCTGTACCGCCTCGTGGAAACGGCGCAGCAAGCCGGCGATCACATGGCTGTTGTCCGGGTGGTAGTTGTCGCCCGGGCCGTACAGGTTGGTCGGCATCACACTGCGGTAATCGCGCCCGTGCTGGCGGTTGTAGCTTTCGCACAACTTGATGCCGGCGATCTTGGCCACGGCGTAGGGTTCGTTGGTCGGTTCCAGCGAGCCGGCAAGCAGCGCTTGCTCGGTCATCGGCTGGGCGGCGAGCACCGGGTAGATGCACGACGATCCGAGGAACAACAACTTGAACACCCCATGAGTGTGGGCGGCGTGGATCACATTGGCCTGGATCATCAGGTTCTGGTAGATGAAATCGGCAGGGTACGTGGCGTTGGCGTGAATCCCACCGACCCTGGCCGCCGCCAGGTACACCTGGTCGACCCGTTGTTCGGCGAAATACGCGTGCACGGCCGCGGGGTCCAACAGGTCCAGTCGATCGCGGCCGGCGGTGAGGATCTGGGTATAGCCCAAGGCCCAGAGGCGGCGCACGATGGCCGAGCCGACCATACCGCGATGGCCGGCGACAAAGATCCGTGCGTTCAGATCACGTGCCATGCTCAGTTCTCCACGGCAATCGGCGCATCGTGGCCGTGCAGGCGCAGCAACGCGTGGCGCCGCGCGATTTGCAGGTCTTCGCGGACCATCTCCGCACACATCTGCTGGGCGCTGATTTCCGGCACCCAGCCCAGCTTCTGCTTGGCCTTGGACGGGTCGCCCAGCAGCGTCTCGACTTCCGCCGGGCGGAAGTAACGCGGGTCCACCCGCACAATCACGTCACCCACCAGCATGCCGGGCGCCAGGTCGCCGTCGATGTGCTCGACCACCCCGACTTCCTCCACGCCCTCGCCGACAAAGCGCAAGCGCAGCCCCAGTTCCGCCGCCGACCAGCGAATGAAATCGCGCACCGAATACTGCACCCCGGTGGCAATCACGAAGTCTTCGGGGCTGTCCTGCTGCAGCATCATCCACTGCATGCGAACGTAGTCCTTGGCATGGCCCCAGTCGCGCAAGGCGTCCATATTGCCCATGTACAGGCATTGCTCCAGGCCCAGGGCGATGTTGGTCAAGGCGCGGGTGATCTTGCGGGTGACGAAGGTTTCGCCACGACGGGGCGACTCGTGGTTGAACAGGATGCCGTTGCAGGCATACAGCCCGTAGGCTTCGCGGAAATTCACGGTGATCCAGTAGGCATACAGCTTGGCCACGGCATAGGGCGAGCGCGGATAGAACGGCGTGGTTTCCTTTTGCGGGGTTTCCTGCACCAGCCCGTACAACTCGGACGTGGAGGCCTGGTAGAAGCGGGTCTTCTTTTCCAGGCCAAGCAGACGGATGGCCTCGAGGATGCGCAAGGTGCCGAGGGCGTCTACGTCGGCGGTGTACTCCGGCGAATCGAAGCTGACGGCCACGTGGGATTGGGCGCCGAGGTTATAGATCTCGTCCGGCTGGATCTGCTGGATGATGCGCGTCAGGTTGGACGAGTCCGCCAGGTCGCCATAGTGCAGGATCAGGTTTTTATGCAGGGCTTGGGGGTCTTGGTAAATGTGATCGATGCGCTGGGTATTGAACGACGAAGAGCGGCGTTTCAAGCCATGCACGACGTAGCCTTTTTCCAGCAACAGTTCCGCCAGGTAAGAACCATCCTGCCCGGTAATCCCGGTAATAAGCGCGACTTTTTTCATGTCTATCTCCCAAATAATAGGCGAGCGAAGGCCGACACCCGAACTTGGGTGTTTGTTAAAAACGGTCAGTTATTTCGGTATGGGCAGCGTCAAGTTATGTCCGGTCAACTTTGAAAGTTCGCGGACGATTGAGTCCTTATCGTCTAAGTGAGCGATCGCGGTTTCCAGTTCAAGCACCTTGGCGCCCACCAGAAAGCGGTACCAGTAACCTTGCAGCAAGTGATAAACCAGGCCGCTGCGGCCATCGAGAAAACCCAGTTGAACGATGTAGCGCCAGAGGAAGTACGCCGTCGAACTCAAGGTAAACGGCACGCGGTTATACACCCGGTTTTTAACCAGGCGCTTGAGCTTGGCCTGGAACGAACTGTGGCCCTCATTCAATTCATGGCGCACCGCAAACAACCCCAGGCGCGAGTTGATGATCTCAATCGCTTCACGGGTCGCGTACTGGTTGTGCTTGTGGGTGAAGAACGTCAAGTCGTGCAGGTTGTGATCGGCAAACCCGCCCTCCAGGGTGATGGTGCGACCCTCGGCCACCGAGATGTGCTCGTCCATCCAGCGATCTTCGATGCGCCCCTGCCCCGTGCGCCACAGCCGCAGCATCTTCAACGGGTAGCGGCCGCCATGGCGCACCCAGCGGCCCATGAAAATATGCTTGCGCTTGAAGTTGATGCCGGTGATGCCCTGGTCCAGCGCCGGCAGCCGCGTGTTGATCTGCGCCGCCAGGTCGGCCTCGATGATTTCATCGGCGTCCAGGCGCATCGTCCAGTTACCGGTGATCGGCAAATTATCCAACGCCCACTGGAACTGCTTGGCCTGGTTGACGAACGCGTGCTGTACCACCAGGGCGCCGTGGTGCCGGGCGATCTCGCAGGTGTCGTCGCTGGAGAACGAGTCGACCACCAGCACTTCGTCGCTGAAGGCGCGCACCGACTCGATCGCGCGGGCGATATGCAGGCTTTCGTTGTAGGTGAGGATGATCACACTGACGGTTTCGCGTTTCATGTCAGCCACCGTGCAGGTGAGGCAGGTTATGCGGTGCGGTCATCAGGCTTGACTCCCTTGTCGTGGTGCAGGCTCTTGCAGATGCTGGGTACGCTGGCCGATAAGCCGGGTCGGATGCCCGGCATGCACGGTCCACGCTTGCGCGATGTTTTTGATGACGAGCGCGCGGGCGCCCACTACGACGCCATCGGCAATACACACGCCCAGCGTGATAAAGGCATCGGCACACACCCATACGTGCTCTCCGAGCACGATCGGTTTGGCGTAGAGTTGAAAGTTGCGACTGTTGTAGTCATGCGACCCGCCGCATAAATGCGCGCCCTGGGAAATCACGCTGTAACGCCCGATAGAAATCAGCGCCATGTTGTAAATATTGGTGTCATCGGCAATGCCGACATGGTCACCCAGCTCGAGATTCCACGGCGCCCACACTTTGGCCCGCGGATAAACATGCACACCCTTGCCCAGGCGCGCGCCGAACAGCCTCAACAGAAACGCCCTCCACCCATGAAAGGGACGCGGGCTGGTACGGAATAGCAGCACATAGACCATGTTCCACAGCTGCCGCCGCAACCGATGGGACAATGAAAATGAAGCGGCGCGATACGGATCATTGCCTTGGAGAATCATGCAAGGCACTCCCGCACGATCTCCAGCAAACGCTGCGCGCCGCGGTGGATATGAAAGCGCTCGGTAAAACAGCGGCGGGCGCGCCCGGACATGTCCGCATACTGCTGCGGGTCGAGACGCAACCAACGACGCAGGTTATGCACGGCGCCCAGCACCGTGTCGTCGCTCACAAAGCCAACCGCGTCGGCTTCGATTTCGCGCCAGATGTTGACCTTGTTGCTGATCAGCACCGGTTTGCCGCAGGCCAGCGCCTCCGCCACGACCACGCCGAAATTCTCCTGATGGGACGGCAGGCAAAACACCTCCGCGGCGTAAAAGGCGCCCCATTTCGCGGCGCCCTGCAACATGCCCGGCCACGTCACGCGGTCGGCGATCCCCAGTTCCACAGCCTGCGCCTGCAGCGCCTGCACCCAGCCGCCTTGATCGGGCCCGGCCATGACCAGGTGCAAGCGTTCGTCTTCGCCAGCCACTTGGGCAAAGGCTTGCAGCAGGTGGTCGCAGCCCTTTTTTTCGTGGATGCGGCTCAGGAACAACAGCACCCGTTTGCCCTTCAACACCGGATGCTCATCAACAAAGCGCTGCGCCAGCGCTGCACCGCCCGCCGGCGGGCTGGAGGTGCCATAGGCGGTGACCGTCTCTTTGGCGCGGTACAGCCAAAATGACTCGCGCGCACGGATTTTCTCTTCTTCACTGGTAAACACCACGCGCTGGGCATCCCTCAATACGCGGTATTCACCCCATGGCCAGTACAGCCATTTCTTCAAATGCTTGAGCGGATATGCGTGCTTGAACCAGGGGTCGAGCATGCCATGGGTATAAACGATGTAAGGCCGCCCCAACTTGTGCAGGACCTGGCGCGCAATAAACCCGTGGTACTGCCACAAACCGTTGACGATGAAAAAGTCGTAGTCACTGGCGTGTTGTTCCAGCCATTGGCGGATCCTGGCGTTTACGCCATACCCAAACAGGCTCGGCCCCATGAAGTGAACGGTTCCCGGGTAGTCGACGGCGAAGTCCGCATCCAGCGTCAAGACATCCACGAGATGCCCGTTCTGCTGGAGAATCTTGTCGATTTCGCGGGCAGCGTTGATGGGGCCGCCCTTTTCCGGTTTAACCGAAGAGATGATTCTTAATAACTTCAAGTGCTGTCCGCTCATCCGTTGAATTGATTCAAGTCTTCTTGCAAGCGGCAAGAATCAGGCAGGCGTAGAACACGCCAAAGGCCAGGAACGTGCCCTGCATGGTCATGACCCCATTGAATAAAATCGGCGCCAGGAAACCGCACAGCAGCAATGGAACGCCGGTGCCCTGCCTGATCAGCGCTTTATAGGCTTTGAGCAGTAACCAGATCAGCAAGAAGATCCTGAACAGGATAAAGAGCGCCCCGATGGGAAGGCCCAGTTCCAGGATGATCCGCGACCATTCATCTTCGGCCAGCAAAAACCCCGCGCCTTGCTCGCGCCCCGCGCGCAATATCGCCGAGGCGGCATTCGTACCCGAGCCGATGCCGTGTCCCCAGAGCGGTGCATCGTCGATCACGCGAGTGAACGCATACAGACTGGAGAATGCCCGGGTCACCGGCGAACCTTCACTGGCGACGGCACTCCGGTTGCGTTCGACGAGAATCTGGTAACTGTCGGACGACATGAAAATCAGCAGGCTGACAAACAGTGCCGCCACCAGGAAAAACAGCGACAACAGGTTTCTTTGCGATTTCTTGATCAAGGCGACCATCAAGGCCGCCAACAGCACGATGGCGGCATACGCATAGATGGCCCGCGATCCGGTCAAGAAACACATCACCGCCACCGAGATGGCCGACACCGGGAACAACAGGTATCGCCCGGCGAACACTGCGCGGAACAAGGCCCGGTCGAAAATCGCCGCCACCAGGAAAGCAAAGCAGGCAGACACGTAAACAACGTGCCCGGCGGTGAACGTGAACGTCCCATACGGCCGGACAACCCCGTCAGCGATCATGAAAATGAAGTCATCGTCCCCAATGCCTTTATTGACGAAGGCTTGCGGCCCGGACGAATACTGCATGACCACCAGCACGCTGATGGGAATCGCCGCAAACAGCGTGATCCGGGCAAAACGGTAGACATCGGCCAACTGCAGGGTTTTTCCGGCAACGAATATCAGGGGGAAATACAGCAAGTAGTTCCTGACGCCATAGCCGTAGATGACCAGCCCTTCAGGGCTGCTCAACAAAAATGCGGAGACCAGAACAAAGAACACCACCAACAACATGACGAAGTACGCCGACAGCAGGTTCTTGGAAAAAAAGCCGAACCTGAACGCGTACCAATAGATATAGAGAACGATCGGATCCTTGATGAAATAGATGGCCGAGCTCAGGCCCGGCAGCAGCCACTTGCGCAAAACCCCTTCAAACAAAATGAACAGATAGATCAGGACAAACGCACTGACCACGCGCTTTCTGTAACGCTCCTTCAGGCTGGACAGCTCAGGGTTGGCCAAGGATTGCATCCAGCACCTCCTTGGCGTAGGTGTCCCAGGTCGTCCTACCTGCCGAGAACACCGCGTTGTGCTTCAGCGCACTGAGTTTTTCACTGTCATCGGCCAGCTCGACCAGACGGGCAGCAATGGCCTCGGCGGAACGGATCGGCACCACATACCCGTTGAAACCGTCGATGATCAAATCCGCCGCGCCACAATTCTGCGAAACGATGACCGCCGTCCCCGTGGACAGTGCCTCGCCCACCACCAGGCCGAACGCTTCGGCGAGTGAAGGCAAGACCAGCACGTCGGCCGCCAGCAATTGGCGGATGACCTGATCGTGGGGCGCCGAGCTGAGCCAGCGATACTTCTTCAGCTCGCTATTGAGCGCCTGGTTACGCCCGTTGGCATAGTCGGCACCGATGACGGTGACATCCAGGGCAACGCTGCCCGAGGCGATCTTCAGCGCCTCGAAAAAATACGAGATGCCCTTCTGCTGGGTCAGCGCACCGACAAAAATCACTCTGAGCGGCCCCCCGGCCCGGACATTCACCTCTTTGTGGACCATCGGTGCGGGTGCGCCATAGGGGGTCACCGCAACTTTGTGGTGGGCGATGCCGGATTCACCCAGGGTGCGTTTGGCAAACGTGCTGGCCACGATGATCCGATCCGCCAACGCCAGTTCGGCGGTCTGCTTGCGAATGGTGGTTTCGCTGAGGTTGGGAATGCTCGCCCGCCACGCGGGGTTCGCTTCACGCTCATGGTCCAGCATCCCGCACGCGTAGGAAATGGAGCCGAAGGCCGCCTCATAATTCAGCGTGATCCCGCCAACCGCCTTGGCGGCGGTGAACAGGGCCTTGCACTTGCCGTCATAACCGTACACTTGGCTGGGTTTGCGCGCGGTGTTGTACAAGAACTGCGCGCTGGCCCGATCAATGTGTTCGTACACATTTTCCGGGCAGAACATCCCGATGTTGCGCTGCGTAAGGCTGTACCACTTCAACTTGTCACAGAGCACGCGAGGCACATCGTAGCGCGGGTAGCTGTGCAGCAACGCACCGTCGACCATGTCGAACGTGCGCCGCAGGCACTCTTTGCCGACGACCGGAAGACGGCAAAGCCAAGAGTCTTTATGCAACGCCAGCGAGCTATGGAACGAATGCAGCAAGCGCCGTTGATTCAACGCACCCAACAGCGCGCGAACGTTTTGATTACCCACCGGATGAGCGACCAGGATCATCTTATTTACCCATCCAGGCTTCAACCACGGCACTCGACCTGACCGGGCTGTAGGTGAACGCGCACTCGGCGCGACGTTTGATCGCGACCGCCGGGTTACCCGCGACGATCGTGAAAGGCGCTACATCGCGGGCAACGACACTGCCCGCACCGACCACGGCGCCTTCACCGATGGTCACCCCCGGCAAGATGATCGCGCCCGTGGCAATCCACGCGTAATCGCCAATCACCACCGGCGCGACCTTCAACCGCCAAGCGGGATCGTCCACGCCGTGCGTGCCCGTCAGGATTCGCACACCGTCATTGATCGCAACATGCCCGCCAACCTTCACGGGGGCGTGCAATTGGATAAACGTGCGCTTGCCGATAAAACTGCCCGCGCCGATGCTGAAACGGCCGACGGCGCCTTCAAACTCCGCATCGTTGATCATCACCAGCGCACCGATAGTCGCGCCCTGTCGGCGCAGCCGGCACTGGCGGTGGTTGGCCTGGAGCAATCGGCTGAGCAGCAGCGCGCGCTTGGCCAGGTATTTCAACCCGACGAGCTTGAACGGGCTCACCTTCAGCCGGTGCTGGAACAGGTAATTAATTAACACGGGCCATCCTCTGTTCAAGACGATAAAACCCGCGTTTGGCAAAGCAGAACAACACCCCTTCCGTGGCCACCAGCACATAACAGACACCCAGCAGTCCGAAGTCTTGAGCCAGGCAAAAAACCGCGAGCACACTGACCATCGACACCAACATGAACACCACGGCAAACGCCGAGTAGGAAGCGGTTGCCATCATGGCCACCCAGTACACCTGCCACGCCACATGCGTCAGTGCGCCGACAATCAGTACCAGCATGACGGTTGCCGAGTAATCCGCCTTTCTGCCCGACCAGACATCGAATATCGACCCGCCGAATACCACGATCAGCGCACCCATCACACAGGCAATGGGCAGTGAAAACCTCAGCGCATAACGAATCATTTTCCTGACCAACTGGTTGTCACCGACGGAGAATGCATAAGAGATTTCCGGCCAGATCGACTGATTCACCACCGTGGAAAACTGCACCAACACCCTTGAGATCGTTCGGTAAAGACCGAATATCGCGGCATGGGCCGGTGACAGCAGTATCGACAACAAAATCGTCAGCCCTTGAACATTCAGCGCCAGCCCGATCGGAAAGGCCAAAGACGCCAGCGAGGGTCTGATCAAGGTGATAAACGCCCGCTTCCCGACCACCGAAGGATCGAAGCGCAAGCTGATACCCAGCCGATCGGCCAGCAGATTCTTGACCACAATTCCGCTCGAACGGACGATCAACAGCGCCAGGCTGGTGGCAACCAGGCTATGGGTGAGATACGCGCACAGTAAGGCGGCCGACCATTCCAGCATCCTGATCACATTCATGATGAAGGACGACAAAGGCAGCGCCTTGGATGCGCGGTAACGTATCGAAACCATGTTGGTCAGCAGGCACAGCAACGAATACCCCGTCAACGCCGAGAGGATCAACACCCCATCGCCGCTCCGGATGGACTTGAGATTGAGCAGGCTGAACAGGTCGAAAAACGCCAGAGAGCCAACAGCCAGCAATAACACGCTAACCCCCACCAACAGTAAAAACGCAAAGCTGGTGCTGTAGACCGCACTGGCAACCTTCAACCGGCCTCGCTCATGCCATATCACCACCTTGCTCGAGGCGGCGGTGGTTACCCCCAGGTCGGATAACGCCAGGTAGGTGGGGATCGCGGACAGCACGACCCATTCGCTGTAGGCGCCAAACCCCCAACTGGCGATCAGGACTGGGACACTCACCAGTTGGATCAGCAGATTGACCACCTGACCAAACGAGTTGGCGCCAATGCCGTTGACGACTCTTTTAAGCACACTCATGGGAGGACCTATACCGTATTGAGAGGTCGCCCAATGGAAATGTACTCAATGCCTTTCTTCAGCACGCTGCCGGGGTCGAACAGGTTGCGTCCGTCAAAAATCAACGGCTGTTTGAGTTGCCGTTTGATCACGTTGAAATCCGGCGCCTTGAATGCCTGCCACTCGGTGACGATCATCAATGCATCCGCACCTTTGAGGGCTGCCTCCTGGGTGCCGCACAAGCGCAAGTCGTCGCGGTCGCCATAAATGCGCTGGGTTTCTTCCATGGCTTCCGGGTCATAGGCCTGCACCTTGGCGCCCGCGCGCCACAAGGCCTCCATCAGCACCCGGCTGGGTGCTTCGCGCATGTCATCGGTGTTGGGTTTGAAACTCAGCCCCCAGAGCGCAAAGGTCTTACCCGCCAGCTCGCCGTTGAAGCGACTGGAAAGCTTGTTGAACAGGGTCTGTTTCTGTTCGGCATTACGCCGTTCCACGGCCTTGAGCAGCGTGGCATCGAAGTCGATGCCGTCGGCGGTCTGGATCAACGCCTGGACATCTTTGGGGAAGCACGAGCCGCCGTAACCGACGCCCGCGTAAAGAAACTGATAGCCGATGCGCGGATCGGAGCCGATCCCCTGGCGAACCATCTCGATATCGGCGCCCAAGCGCTCGGCCAGGTTGGCCATCTCGTTCATGAAACTGATCTTGGTGGCGAGCAGGCAGTTGGCTGCGTACTTCGTCAGCTCGGCGCTGCGTACATCCATCACGATGATTCGGTCGTGATTGCGATTGAACGGCGCGTACAGCTCGCGCATGACCGCTTCGGCCTGTGGACTGGCCGTGCCGATGACAATGCGGTCCGGCCGTGTGCAATCGGCAACCGCACAGCCTTCCTTGAGAAACTCCGGGTTGGACACCACCTCGAAGCTCAAATCGCTGCGGTCGCGCTGAGCCAGCATGGCCGCAATACGCGCGCTGACCTTATCGGCCGTGCCCACCGGGACGGTGGATTTGTCGATGATCGTCAGCGCCGCGTCCATATGCAGACCGATGGTTTCAGCCACCGCCAGCACGTACTTGAGGTCCGCGGAACCGTCTTCGTCGGGAGGCGTACCCACGGCGATAAACTGCACTTCGCCATGCTTGACCGCGGCCACGCCATCGGCGGTGAAGTTCAGGCGACCGGCAGCATGGTTGTCCCTGACCAGGGCCTCCAGGCCAGGTTCATAGATCGGAATATGCCCCTGATTGAGACGTTCGACCTTCGAAACGTCGATGTCGATGCAAAGCACGTCGTGACCGACGTCAGCAAGTACCGCGGCCTGGACCAGGCCGACATAACCGATGCCAAAAACTGTAACTTTCATAGCGTTTCTCTTTGAACCTGCGGCCAGTGGTAAAAAGGCTGCTCGTTGGACGTCGATTGCCGGTAGCGCAAGATCAAACGCTGTCTGACTTGTAGTCGTAGTTGTAATAGCTGTAGGCGCCATAGCCGTATTTGGCGGATGAGCGTTTTTCGATGCCATTGAAAATCGCGCCTTTGAGCTCGATGCCACTTTGCTGATAGCGACGCATCGTCAACTCCACTTCACGCACGGAGTTCACCTCGAAGCGAGCCACGATCAGGTTGGTGCCCGACTGACGCCCCACGATGGTTGCGTCCGTCACCGCGAGAAACGGCGGGGTATCCAGAATCACCAGGTCATACAGCGCGCTGACCTGTTCGAGGAACGCGCTGAAATTGGCGTGCATCAATAGTTCAGAGGGGTTCGGCGGTACTTGCCCGCGCCCGAGGAAGTGGAGGTTGTCCACGGCCGTGTGGTGGATGGCTGCCGTGAGTTCGCAGTTTTTGGCCAGCACGTCAGACAAGCCGTTTTCAACCGATACGCCGAAGACCTTGTGCAAATAGCCTTTGCGCATGTCCACGTCGACCAACAACACCCGCTGCCCTGAATGGGCAACCACCGCCGCCAGGTTCGCCGACACAAATGTCTTGCCGACCTGCGGGCTCGGCCCGGAGATCATCAGGCGATTGTTAGCGGCTTCCAGCATGGCGAAATGCAAGCTGGTACGCAGGCTGCGCAAGCCTTCGATCGCGGGGTCCGAGGGGTGAGTCATGGCCAACAGTCGTGCGCCACCGAGCTGGTCTTTACGAAGGATTTTTTGATCCAGTTCTTTTTGTATCGTGCTGAACGGGATCGCGGCATAGACCGGCAAGCCGAGCTTTTCCAGGTCATTCGGGTTGGTAACACCGCGGTTGAGCGCTTTGCGGAACATCACCAATGCGATCGCGATAAAGGCACCGAGCAGTGTGGCAATCACGATGATTAGCGCTTTCTGCGGCCTGACCGGGCTTCGCAAATCGACATCGGCGGTATCGATGAGCCGCACATTGCCCACGGTGCCGGCGCGCATCACGTCCAACTCTTGATACTTGTTCAGCAGCAGCGTGTAGATCTCGGTGCTGACCTTCAAATCGCGGGTCAGGCTCAGCAGCTCCTGCTGGGTGGTGGGCAGGCTCTCGACCTTCTTGGCCAACTCATTCTGGCGCTCGGTCAGCTCTGCCAATTGAGTCAGTAACGCCCGGTACACGGGATGCTGAGGGGTGAACTTGCGCTCTATTTCCGCCTGCTGCATCTTGAGTTCGGAGATGCTGGCATCCAACGCGACGATCTGATCCAGGATGGCTTTCGCTTCCAGGCTGATATCGATGGTCTTGTTGCGGATCTGAAATTGATTCAACGCCGCTTCCGCCTGCTCGACATCCTTGCGCACCTGCGGCAACTGGCCCTTGAGAAACGCCAGGCTTTGCGCGGCTTCTGCCGAGGTACGGTCAATGTTTTGCCGCACATAGATGCGTGCGACCTCATTGAGCACTTGAATCGCGTCGGCAGGTCGCGGGCTTTCCAGGGCCAGCCCGATAATCCCCGACTCCTTGCCGCGTTCAGCCACATCCAGCAATTTCTGATAGCGCAAAATGGTGCTCAGGCGCGGTGAACGGACCACGCTGAAAGTGGTGCCGGGGTTGGCCCGAAGCTGTTCGACACGCAGCTTGATGCCATTGCTGTCGTAGGCGCGCCCCACTTGGCCCTCAAGCAAAACAGCCTCGTCCTGGTCCGACAGCGTGAAGCTGCCGCCATTGCCGGCGGTCAACGTCAGCTCCTGGCCCAGCAGTTTGGCGGGAAGGCGCAGCTCGGAAAACTTCAGTTCCTCACCACCCCAGGCAAAGCTGCTCAACCCCAACCACGGTGCAGCCACTGCCTCCTGTTCGGTGGGTTTGAAACGACGGGCAACAAAGCCCCCCAGCAATGGGAAACGCTTGGGTTTGACGTCAAGGTCCAGGTTCAGGTTATCGACGGCGGTCCCGATGGTGATCCGCGAGCGGATGAGTTCGATTTCGGTCACCGTCGGCGATTCTTTACCGAGCAGGCTGCCGACATCCGAGAAGCCCAGCATGTCGCCCTTCTTCGGTTCGACCTGAACTAACGCGGTCGCTTGATAGATCGGCGGCGTCAATACCGAATAGGCCGCGCCAAGGGCCATAAAGGCAATACTGATTCCACCGATCAGCCATTTATGATCCAGTAGAGTACCCACCAGCGCCATAAAGTCTAAATCAGTGTCATCCGAATGGTGTGAAGTTACCGCAGTTACTGATTGCATAAGTCAGTTCTTTTTCTTACAGATAGTCTAGGAATGGCACAGGGTGCAAGACGCCCGGCTCCATGCACGTACAACGGCTATACTCGACACACAAACGCTCACTAGAGCCTGACAACACAATCTTCTCAACACTTGACGCTCAACTCACGAGTCACTTTCCCAATATTCCAATAGAGGGTTCAAGCGATCATGTCCGACCTTAAATAACATTCAAACAACCTCAACCCGCCAACAACTGCGCCCACGCATCCGTCGCTTCTTCAATCAAGCCATACGCTTGTAGAAATGCCGGTTTGCCTTGGCGGTAAGGGTCTTTGATTTCTCTATTGCACTGCCACTTGCCCAGCAGGAATACTTTACCCCGAGCCACCGGCGCGAGTTTGAGCACCTCCTCGATCTGCCACTGTTCCATCACAAGAATCAGGTCCGCTTCACTCACCGCCCCGCTCGTCAATTGCCGTGCCTGGTGGGGCTGAAAAGCATGCCCATGTTCTTCCAGTACCCGCGAAGCCGTGGCTTCCAGCGGGTGTTGATGCAGCGCCGCCAACCCCGCCGAACTCACCTGTATATCGCTGGAAGCAAGTGCAGCACGCAGTAAATTTTCCGCCATGGGGCTGCGACAAATATTGCCGACACACACAATCAAAATCTTATTAAACACCGCCATCTCCCACGCGCCGCAAAGTACTCATGAGCCAAAGCAAAGAATAAATAACATCAACGCCAGCCAATAGCACCCTGAAACAAGCCAGGCAATTATGTTCACAGGCAATAAGTTTCGACCATCTCTTCAGCCGGACAATAAATAACATAATTGCCTATTGACCGACTAAAAATAACATTCCCTTACTTTTGCGCCTCTTCATAATAAAGTGCCCACCGAGTACAGCAACGAGGCACGGCCATGAAAAGTTCAAAGTTACTGGTAGAGCGTATTGGCCTGTTCCCGTCTTCGGGAAACATTCATGTCAATGTCGACAACTCGACAACGGTGGTTGAGCGAATGCACATGTTATATGCCAGCAACTCTTTAGACTTCGACGAATCCGGTTCCGGGCTGTCCATGGTCTTCGCCGACTGGCGCTTCAAGTTGCAAGTCAGTAATGCCCTGTCCGTCTGCCTGTGCGTAGAGAGCCGTGGCGACCGCCATTTCATGCAAACCAAAACCGACGAGCTACTGGCGAACATCTTCAACACCGAGGGACGCCCATCAACCGGTATGCCCGTTCAAGACACGCCTCCACTCATTGCGCCTTGATCGGCCCGGAGCCGACGCGCCACGCGGGCTCCTGATGGGCGCGTGACGCCCCGGAGACGCTGACGGCGACATGGTTAAGCAGGTTCTCGGCGTTGTACTTGGGCACCAGCGCACTCAATAACACGACCACTGCCCCAGCGCCGATCAGCGATGGCGACACATTGACCTGCGCGACATCTATTCGCCACAAGAACGTCAGCGCGGCCACCGCGCCCAATAACCCGCCCGCCAGCGCCTCGTTCAGAGGGTGGATGTACGGCGCGACACAATAAGCACTGAACCAACCGGTGGCGATCAATCCGGCGAGCGCCGCGGGCCAGCGCAAGGCCGGGTTGAACTGGCGCGCCACCAAACTCATTGCCACGGTGACCACCAGGCATGTGTTCATGGCGTGGCCACTGAGCACGGCAATATCAAGGTGTTGAAACGAAACGCCCCAGCCCTTGAACAGCAACTTGCTGAACGCCACGATTGAATAAGTGCAAGCGACGGTGATGAGCCATCCCTTGAGCGCCCGCGGCGACGAATAGCGCAGCCACACAGCGATGACCAGCGCGGCCGGAATCATGACGGTAATACCGCCATAGTGTGCGAGTTCTTCGCGCATGAGTGACCCACCTGACCCAGCAATTTTCCGCGCCCATCAGACCTCAGGCCCAGGGAAAACACAACGTTATCTAAGGTCAGGTTAAAGCCCTTGCCGCCCGCGCCCCTACACGCCCACAGGGGTCAAGCGGCGTTGCGGATCTTGTGCAAGGCGTCCGCCACCCACTTGCCGAACGCATCCACCGGCCCTTGCAGGTTACCGAGGAAGTGCGGGTAGATCAGCCACAGGTTCATCACCGGCTTGAAGTCCTTGAGCGGCATCACTGCCAGTTGCTCGCGGTGGGCGCTATGCTCCAGCAACGGGCGCGGCACCAGGCCCAGGCCCAGGCCGTCCGCCACCAGGCCCAGTTGCAGCTCGGTGCCGAAGGTTTCTAGGTTCACCCGCAACGCCAGGCCCTGATCGGACAAGGTGCGTTGCAAGCCGGCACGGAAGCCGCAGCCGTCCGGGTTGAGGATCCAGCCGTTCTGGTACACATCGGCCAGCTTGCACGGTTTCTTCGGCAACTGTGCCTTGGCGCAGACCACCACCAACTCCATCTTGCCGATGGATTCACCCACCACGTTGTCCGGGAAGATCTTGCCGGCCGGGAACAACGCCGCCGCCGCATCCAGCTCGCCGCGTTCGATCTTGCCGACCAATTGGCTGCCCCAGCCGGTGGCGACCTGGGCGCGCAGGTCAGGGTATTCGGTGCGCAGGTGCTTGAGCGCATCGAGCAGCACCACGTCGCCGATGGTTTGCGGCACACCGAGGCGCAACAGCCCGGTGGGCGGCGCATCGGTGGCCACCAGTTCGCGCAGGGCATCCATCTCGCGCAGGATCAGCCGGCACTGCTCATAGACGCGCGTGCCGATCAGCGTAGGCTTGAGGGGCTTGGTGTTGCGGTCGAACAGCTCCACGCCCAACGCCTGCTCGAAGTTCTGCACACGGCGGGTGATGGCCGGCTGGGTCAGTTGCAACGACTCGGCGGCATGGCTGATGGACTGGCACCGAATCACTTCGACAAAAGCATCGATATCGTCAATTTTCATTTGGGCCGCACATAGAAAACAGTCATTAAGATGTGTGCGAAGCATAGTTGCAGGCACGTTTTCTGGATAGCCCGGGCTGTGTTCGATAACGTCTAACACGATGCAGAGCGGTTCTAAATCACCTTCAGCTATAAGCTAATCATTAAAAAATAGCATGTTAACTACAAACATTATGCTTAGATAAACCGATCAACAGTAGCCGATGGAAGTGTCATGACCCAGGCCAAGCACCCCGAAAGACTCAGGGCCTTCATAGGCGCCCTGGCGGAATTGATCGACGCTAATCCACGCGAAGGCGACCTGTTGCACCGTGGCGGCAAGCTGCTCGCGCAACTGGTCAGCCATGACGACTGGCTCCCCGACGAATACGCCCAACCCGACCCCGAGCGCTACCAGCAATTTTTGCTGCATGCCGATTCGCGCCAGCGCTTCAGCATCGTCAGTTTCGTATGGGGGCCGGGGCAAAGCACGCCGATTCATGACCATCGGGTCTGGGGCCTGATCGGCATGCTGCGCGGTTCGGAATTCTCCCAAGGCTTCGCGCGCGCCACCGACGGGCGCCTGGTCGCCGCGGGCCAGCCGATCCAACTGGTGCCGGGCCAGGTCGAGGCCGTGTCGCCCAAGGTCGGCGATATCCATCAGGTCAGCAATGCTCACCCCGATCAGGTGTCGATCAGCATTCATGTGTACGGCGCCAATATCGGTGCCGTGCGCCGCGCGGTGTACCAGCCTGACGGCAGCGAGAAGCTGTTTATCTCCGGTTATTCCAACGCCTTTCTCCCGAACATCTGGGACTTGTCCAAAGAAAAGAGCCCTGCCCTATGAGCACCGTATCGCACCGCAGCTTTGCCCAGATTCGCCAGGCCCTGTTGGACCGCGAAGAAGTCGCCCTGGTGGACGTGCGCGAAGAAGCGCCGTTTGCCGAATCCCACCCGCTGTTCGCCGCGAACATCCCGCTGTCCAAGCTGGAACTGGAGGTGTACTCGCGCATCCCGCGGCGCGATACCCAGGTGACGGTCTACGACAACGGCGAAGGGCTCGCCAGCCGCGCCGCCGAGCGCCTGGTTGCGCTGGGCTACACCGCGGTCAGCCTGTTGGAGGGCGGCCTGGACGGTTGGCGCAACGCCGGTGGCGAGCTGTTTATCGACGTCAACGTGCCGAGCAAGGCCTTCGGCGAGTTGGTGGAGAGTGAACGCCACACGCCGTCCCTGGCCGCCGAAGAGGTGCAGGCCCTGCTCGACAGCCAGGCCGATGTGGTGGTGCTCGACGCCCGCCGCTTCGACGAATACCAGACCATGAGCATCCCCACCGGCATCAGCGTGCCCGGCGCCGAGCTGGTGTTGCGCGCCCGTCAGCTGGCGCCGGGCCCGGCCACCCGCATCATCGTCAACTGCGCCGGGCGCACCCGCAGCATTATCGGCACCCAGTCGCTGATCAATGCCGGCGTGGCCAACCCCGTGTCGGCCCTGCGCAATGGCACCATCGGCTGGACCCTGGCCGGGCAGACACTCGCCCACGGCCAGTCGCGCCGCTTTGCGCCGACCGGCGAAGCCCATCGCCAACTCGCCGCCCAGGATGCGCGCCGAGTGGCCGACCGCGCCCGCGTCGGCCGCGCAAGCCTGGCCGACCTGCAACGCTGGCAACAGGACACGACGCGCACCACTTACCTGTTCGATGTACGCACCCCGGAAGAATTCGACACCGGCCACCTGCCCGGCGCCCGTTCCACCCCGGGCGGCCAACTGGTCCAGGAAACCGACCATGTCGCCAGCGTGCGCGGTGCGCGATTGGTGCTGGCCGATGACGACGGTGTGCGGGCGAATATGTCTGCGTCCTGGCTGGCCCAACTGGGCTGGGAAGTGCATGTGCTGGATGACCTGCAACCGGCACACTTCAGTGAAACCGGCGCCTGGATCGCCCCGGTGCCCGCCGCGCCCCAGGCCGAACTGATCAGCCCGCAGACCCTGGCCGAGTGGCAGGCCTATGGCGACACTGTAGTGCTGGACTTCACCGCCAGCGCCAACTACGTCAAGCGCCACATCCCCGGCGCCTGGTGGGCCCTGCGCGCGCAACTGCCGCAAGCCCTGGCCAAGGTGCCGAACGCCGAGCGCTACGTCCTGACCTGCGGCAGCAGCCAACTGGCACGCCTGGCCGTGGCCGAAGTCGAAGCCCTCACCGGCAAACACGTGTTCCTGCTGCAAGACGGCACCGCCGGCTGGATCGCCGCCCAACTGCCGCTGGAAGCAGGTGAAACCCGCCTGGCCTCGCCGCGCGTCGACCGCTACCGCCGGCCGTATGAAGGCACCGACAATCCCAAGGAAGCCATGCAGGCCTATCTGGATTGGGAGTTTGGACTGGTGGAGCAATTGGCTCGGGATGGGACACATGGGTTTTATGTGATCTGAGTCTGCCATCAGCGCGGGCTGCGTGTGCATAGGTCATTTTCACCAGCGTTTCGCGCCCGTTCTTCTGGCTGCGTACTTCGATCAAGCGGTGTTCAGCGTCGTAGGCAAAATGTTGCAAACCCCGTGCGGCGCTGCGTTTTTCGATCAGTCGGCCAAAGCCGTCATAGCGGTAACGCTTGTCCTGATAGGTCAGCAGTTTGTTATGCCGTACCCATCCGCCCCTTACTTGCGGACCGTCGAGTAGGTTGGCGGCGGCGTCGTAGGCAAAGGTTTCGCGCTGGCCTTGTACGTTGTCCTCGCTGGCGATGATTCGAGCGGTCGCGTCGTAATGCAGTAACTGGTGCTGGCTCCCTTCCCGGCGGCCGATCAGGTTGTCGGCCGGGTCGTATTCGAAGTTCTTTTGGTGGGTCGGCGGCAGTTGCCAGGGCTGGCCGGTGGGGCTGCGTTTGCGCTGGCGCAGGCGGCGGCTGCCGTAGTAGAGGCGATTGAGCCAGCGGCCGTTGGGCGGGGGCCCTCAGAGGCAGAACACGAGCGCCTGCTATGATCCCGCTAGGTGGAACGGTTTTTTGAGAGAACCTGTAGTTGTACTTATTCCTCGTCGACATCTTCCTCATCAATCAGCCCCTGAACGAATCTGAGGAAATTTGAGCAAATGGTTTTTTCGGATTCAGCATGGTTTTCTTCAGAGCTGAGGTCGCTATCAAACGTATCAGTTGTGAAATAACTGACTGTCCCGGTATCGAGATTCAGGCAAAAAAAGTTGCCGCCCCAATCGTTCGCGAAAGGTAGGAGGTGTGCAGGAATAACCTTTTTTTCCAGCATTAACTGATAAGTGGATAGCACCGTGGATTCGCCATCCGAAATCGGCTTGAAAACGGACACTTCTACGGGCTCTTCAAAGTCTTCATCTTGCCAATAAGTTCGTTCAGGGGTGCCGCCGTTGTATTTGAGGTAGTGATTTCGGAAGGGCGGCGGCAGCGTCTTGCCAATAGCAGACTCCAAGTGGTCCAAGTCTGCTGCGGTGATAGCTGAGCTACTACTTGAGAATTTGTTTTCGATCATCGTTATCTCCAATCATGAGCAGCGCCCAGGTTTGAGTTTGTTTTTGGGGATTTTGTTCGCCAGCCAACCCTTTTTGGAGGCCGCAAGGACTGCTTCGCCTTTGTCGTAGTTAACCTTGAAGTGTTTTTCGAACTGCGTGACCGATCCGCCATGCGGGAACGAGGCTTCATGGGCAGAGGTTTTGACCAACTGCATGGTCGTTGTACCCGTTTTGGGGTTGAAGTCATCAACATGGTGCCAGGTGTAGCCCGTTGCAGCGCTTTTGGGAATGCCTGCCTCTTTGAAGGCTTGGGTGAAATCTCGCGTTCTGCGGCCTTGCATCTTGATGGTAACGATATTTCGTTGCGAGCCTGTGGTTGGGAAGAGGTCACTGCCGCCAGTAAAGTCCACCCCTGCATACGCCCAGCCCCATGGATCGGCCCATCCAATTGGGTTTGGCGCGTATTGGTAAAGATTGAGGCCTCCTTCCAACCCAATCGGATCCGGCGTCGTAAACCGCCCCACATCCGGGTCATAAAACCTGAACG